>CAYZVO010000212.1:0-15955 GCA_964481655.1 uncultured Enterobacterales bacterium
GTGAAGTCTGCGCCGTCCCAGACCTGATCGCTGACCGCGTGGGGGGGCAGGCTGTACGAGAAGGAGACGGGATGCAGCCCGTCTTCGAGATCCCGAAGGGTCTCAGCGTGAGCGGCCGCCCAGGCTGCTGTGACGTCGCTCTCCACCCCCACGATGCCGTCGATCTCGTTCATGACCTCCCAGGCCCCGACGGCCGGGTGCGCCCCCCACCGGGCCACGCAGTAGCGCAGGTAGGCGCCCTGGAGCGCGAGGGCCTCGGGGTCCTCGAAGAAGCAGGCGGAGTCGGCGCATGGCCCACCGTTGGCGGCGTTGTAGGGGTTTCCGTCCCAGCTGGACCACATGGAGCTCTCGAGCTCGCTGTGCTGCCACAGCACCGGCATCAGCAGCACACCGTGAGCCTCAGCGAGGTCCAGGATGGTGTCGATGTTCGCGCTGGCCTCGGGGTCCATCCGCCCCAGCTCCGGCCACTCGGGGTCCTGATCGGTGAAGTGGGTGAACCAGACGCGGGCGAAGGTCCCGCCGTGGGCCGCCAGCTCCCCGAACCAGCGCTCGTAGTCGTCCGTGCCCCCACCGGCGGACCAGCCCAGGTTGAGCCCGAGGGCCACGAAGGGCGCGCCGTCGGCGTGGCGGAAGCCGTGTCCGTCGGGCCGGATGGGGCCCGGTTCCACGGAAGGTTCCACGTGGAACGTCAGGCTCTCCACCGCCTCGCCGTCCACCAGGATCAGGCCGCTGTGCTCGCCCTCCACGGTGGGGCGGTAGCGCCAGCGCCAGTCCTCGCCGTCGAAGTAGGCCGGGTGCAGCACGACCCCTCCGTCGGGCCGGGTGAGCTCCACGTCCACCACCACCTCGCCGGGGTCGTAGGGGTTGTCCACCTCGAGCTCGAGCCCGAGGGACAGCTCGAGCATGCCGTAGAGCAGGACGTCGAGCATGGGGCTCCCTCGGCGCGCGGGTCGGCGCCATGGTAGCGCGAACGCAGCAGGCTGCGCAGCAGCAGGCAGGCCAGGGCGATCAGCACGGGGGCTCCGAGGGCGTCACCAGGCCCGTGAGCTCGCGCCGGGCGTGGTCCAGCACCGTGGCCACAGGGCGGGTCATGAACAGCGATGGCGTGGCGTAGCAGTTCATGGTGCAGCGCCCGCGACAGCGGGGGGGCGGGCCCCAGCGATCCGCGCCCCGGCGCACCGCCTCGGCGTAGCTGCCGGTCTCCAGCAGATCGATCTCCAGGCCGCCGATGGGCCGGCAGGGGTAGTACAGCGACCCGCCGGGGGAGACCCGCGGAGTCAGAGAGGGGTAGCAGGGGAAGGGGGCCAGATCCCGCACGGTCTCGAGGTAGAGCTCGCTGTCCAGGATCGTCGGATCCCGCCCGTGGGCGTCCAGCAGCTCGTCCAGCAGGGCGCGGTAGTCCGGGCTGTCCGCCAGCGCGGGCACCACCGCGCCGTCGAAGGACAGCTCCGGGCCCACGGTGAAGCGGATGTCGTGCCGACGGCAGTAGGCCCAGACATCCCGGGCGTGGGCCAGGCTGTCGCGGGTGATGACGAAGTTGGCCGCCATGCGGAAGCCCAGCTCCCGCTGCAGGCTCGCGGCCTGCTCCACGTTGGCCCGGATGCGCCGCACCGCGCCCCGGCCACAGCCGAGCACGTCGGCGCAGCGGGCCTCGTCGAGCATGTCCAGGCTCACCACCAGGTTGTCCACCAGCCCCAGCACCTCCGGCCGGCGATGCAGCAGGCTGGCGTTGGTGATCATGGAGACCGAGGCGAAGTCCAGCTCCCGGGCGTGCTCGAGCAGGGGCACCAGGTCCGACCGCAGCAGGGGCTCACCGCCGCTTACGTACAGGTTCGGGCAGGCTTGGCGGATGATGCCCAGCAGCGCGCGAGCGTCCTCGGTGTCCAGCTCGGGCACACCACCCCGGGTCCAGCCCTTCTCGGCGAGGATGCAGTAGCTGCAGCTCAGGTTGCAGCGGTAGGTGCAGAACCAGGCCACGACGAAGGGCTCCAGCACCGGATCACCGCTGCCGTGGAGGCGCCAGAGGTTGCGGGCCCAGACGCCGGCCAGCTCCCAGGAGATGAGGCCGGCGCGGCGGCGACGCGACGCGCTGGAGCGGTCAGGCTGGGGCCCGGAGAGGGTGCTCATGGCTGCTCCGTCAGGCTGGAGGTCACGGCCACGGGACAGCCTGCGGCGCCACTGCTCGCGCGCGCCTCCATGGCGGAGAGGGTGTCGCGGATGGCGCCGGCGCAGAAGGGCCCAGCGAGCGCGCCCGGCAGCCCGCCCCCGGCGTCGGACTGCAGCTGGTACTCGACCAGGGTGTGCCCCCGGTCCAGGGCCACCAGCAGCCAGGCGCCGCGGCTGATGGTCACCTGGGCTCCGTCGGCCACCACCGCCTCCACTGCGGCAGGGAGCCTGTGGGGCGGTCGCGGTTCCTCACGCCAGGACAGCTCGCGGACCGCGCCGTCGCTGGCCCGCGCCAGGTCTTCGGCGTGGCGGTAGCCCACCACCCACCAGCGGTCGGGGAAGAGGGGCACGGGCATGGACACCAGGGAGGCCCGCCCGTCCGCGCAGGCCTGACCCCGGACCACGGCGCCGTCTCCACCCCAGGCATCCCCGGCGAAGCCCAGCTCGTCGTTGACCGCGGCCCACAGGGCCTCGATGGGGACGTCGAGCACGGCCACGGCCCAGGCGCGGTGGGGCTCCCCCGCGGCGCCGGGCACCAGGCCCGTGACGATCTCACCCGTCGCGGCGCGGGCGTAGGCCTCGAGGGAGGGTGGCGGGAGTGGATCGGCCAGGCGCAGGGATCGCAGGGGGTCGACGCTGCGCGCCGCCGCGATCACGGACGCGGGGTCGGGCGCGGCCGGGGCAGGGTGGGAGACCCCCACGGCGAGGGCCAGGACGACGGGGAGGAAGGACGGGGACATGCTCGGCTCCGAATGGCAAAACGAACGTTCGTTTTCTTTTCTGTCCCCGAGACACCGCGGTCCGGTCCCCGTGTCACCACGGGGGCCGCTCTGGCACCGACGTCCGAGGGATGTTGTGTACGAATGTGTCGTTGACGACACGATCTCCGGCTATAGAACAAACGTTCGTTTTTTTTGGGAGGTCTTGTGCCCAAGGTCAGCCAGGCCCACATGGACGCCCGCCGTCAGCAGATCCTCGAGGCCGCGGTGGCCTGCTTCGCCCGCAAGGGCATCCACGGCAGCTCCATCGCCGACATCTGCCGCGAGTCGGGCCTGAGCGCCGGGGCCATCTACCGCCACTTCTCCGGCAAGCAGGAGATCATCGAGGCCGTCTACACCATCTACACCGCGCAAGTGGGCGACATGTGGACCCGCATCGACGCCTACGACGACGTGCTCGAGGGCATCCTGGCCATGCTCGAGCTCAGCTTCGCCTGGTTCGACGACCCCGAGGCCCTCTTCGGCATGCGCCAGGGCATCCTGATGCACGCCGAGGCCCTCTTCGACGAGCGCATCGCGGAGCGGAGCGCGGCCATGCACGCCACCTTCACTACACAGCTGACCGCCCTGGTGCGCAAGGCCCAGGCCCAGGGCTCCATCAACCCCGACCACGACCCCGAGGCCGTGGCCCGTCTGTTCTTCTCCATCTACGACGGCTTCCGGATGCAGAAGCTCATGGAGCGCGACGTGCCCACCGCGCCCTACCTGGCCCTGCTCCGCGCCCTGCTCAGCGGGGAGCGCCTGGCGCTGCCCCGCGGCTGACGGAACCCGCGCCCAGCCCCGCTGTCAGCCCCCCCATGCTGCTGCTGTCGCTCCTGCTCGCCTGCACCTCCCCGGCCCCACCGGCCGTCGCTCCCGCCCCCCCGGAACCCGCCCCGGTCGCGGCTCCCCCCGTCGAGGCTCCTCCGCCGCCGCCCTGGCCCCCCGACGGCTTCGTCACCCTCGAGCCCGGCCTCGAGCTCGGGGCCTTCGACGCGGGGCGCCCGAGCCTGGTGGGCGACGGCCGGGTCACCGTGCTGCGGGTCGACCCGGCGCGCTTCGAGCTCGAGCTGTTGGCGTCCTCCAGGGAGCACCCGGGGGAGCTGCTGGACGGCCCGGGCTGGGCGGCTCGCCACGGGCTGCTGGCGGTGATCAACGCCGGCATGTTCGCCCAGGACTACAGCACCGCGGTCTTCGCCCTCATCGACGAGGACAGCGTCAACAACGGCACCATCGCCGCTGGCGCCGGCAGCGTCATGCTGCTCGAGCCCCGGGCTGGGGACATCGCGTCGGCGCGCCTGCTGGATCACCACTGTGACGATCTCGAGGCCCTCTGCCCGGCCTACGCCAGCCTGGTCCAGAGCTACCGACTGCTCGACTGCGGGGGACAGCCGGCCTGGCAGCCGTCACACAAGATCTGGAGCCACGCGGTGGTGGGCATGGACCGCGACGGCCTGATCCTGTTCATCCACGCCCGCTCACCCTGGTCCACCCGGGACTTCACCGGGATCCTCCTGGACCTGCCCCTGGAGCTGACGCGTCTGCACTACGGGGAGGGCGGCCCGGAGGCCACGCTCCACCTGGTGCACGGCGAGCGCTCACTGACCCTGGTGGGCTCCTACGAGACCGGCTTCGTCGAGACCGACGACAACCACCGGGCCTGGGCCCTGCCCAACATCATCGCTGTGCGCCGGCGCGACTGAGACCCTACCAGCTGCAGCCCTCGGCGGCGCTGACCACCAGCCGCACCGTCGTCCCATCGACCTCGTCTTCGGCGCTGTGGCTCCTGACCAGGCGCCAGCTCCGCACGAACAGGGCGCTGTCCCACCAGCCCTCCAGCAGCGCCGCCGGGACGGTCAGCTCGCCGTCGTCCTCCGCGTCACAGATCACAGCAGGGAACTGATCACCGTGGTTCGTGCTGGCCAGGGTCAGGCGCACCCGATCCCCGGACTGACCGGGGGTCCAGCTCAGGGACAGGTCGCCGCTGTGGCCGTCGTCGAGGGGGCAGGGCAGGTCGCTGGCCAGGGCCGCCACGCCCAGGGACGCGAGCTCGAAGGCGCCCAGCTCCGCCCCGCCCGCGCTGGCCACGATGGCGTCTCCCTCGGCGAAGATCTCGCCGTCACTGGGCTCGGGCTCGAACTCGTAGCCGTAGTAGACGTAGTCACCGCTGGGGCTCAGCTCGAGCTCCACGGCCAGGCCCCCGACGGTGACGACCCCGGCGTCGATGGGCACCGACGGCTCCACACACTCACCGTCCCAGGTACACACCGTTCCCGTCTCACAGCTGGGATCACAGTTCTGCTGGGGTCGCACACCGTAGAAGCCACACTCACCGCTGCCCTGCTCGAGCTCCCACGGGGGTGCTTCGCTCTCGCGATTCACCACGGTGGCCCAGGCCATGGCGTCGCCACCGCCCGGGCCTCGATACTCGGTCACCTCCACCTCGAAGGCGAAGCTCCAGTCCAGCGGCCCCGGGCCGGCGCTGTCGGGTCGAGGCTGGCAAGCCAGCAGGGTGAGCGAGAGCACGGACCCAGACCGACACATCTATCCAGGCTCTCCGCCCAGCTTCGCCTCGAGCTCGGCCGTGGACCACAGCAGCGGATCCACGGTGTCGAGGTCGCAGCCGAGCTGCTCCGACGCCGCGCGGCAGCCCCCGAGGCAGGCCTCCCAGCGCTCGCAGGACTGACACATCGGTGGTATCAGTTCCCGCCAGCGCCGCAGCTCGGGGCTGTCCAGGATCTCGCTCATGTGTTGCTCGTGGACGTTCCCCAGGATGACCGGGGAGTGGTTGCAGGAGCGCAGCTCGCCGCTGCCGTCCATGGTCAGAGGTCGTCGGGACGGGTCGGTGGAGCAGGTGGGGGTGCGGACCCGGGGATGCCGCGCCGGATCCACCGCGCAGAGCGGTGTACACACACCTGAGACGATTTTTAAATCTTGCGCCCTGGACGCCCGGTCTGCTACGACGAGCATGTCGTCTACCTGAGATGGTTCCAGCCACAGCTCCCGCCAGTGGCCCAGGCCCAGGCCGCCGATGTTGACCCGGTTCAGCAGCACCGACCCGACCCCCAGCCCGGCCACCAACTCGAGGGTGTCCTCGAGGCGCGCGAGGTTCATACCCGAGACCACCACGGCGGCGCAGACCCGGGCCCCCCGCTCCACCAGGAGCCGGATGGTGGCCTGGGTGGCCTCGAAGGATCCCGGCTGCTGGGTGATGGCGTCGTGGGTCGCGGCGTCGGGACCGAGCACGGGCAGCTCGAACAGCCCCACCCCCAGCTCCACCAGCTGGGCCCAGTCCTCGGGCGCCCCGCGGGTCCCGTTCGAGATCAGGGTGACCGGCAGGCCCCGCAAGCGCACGAACAGCACCAGCTCCAGGAAACGCTCCGCCAGCAGGGGCTCGCCGCCGCTGATGGTGAGCTGCCGGAGCTCCACCTGATCCAGCAGGCGCTTGATGGTGCGCAGGTTCTCCCGGTAGCCGTAGACCCGCGGCGTCTGCTCGCCGGGCCGCTTGTAGGGGTTGTAGCAGTGGCGGCAGGCGAGGTTGCAGCGGGGCGTGACCTCGAAGACCACGCCGTTCAGCTCGACCTTGGGCGGCTTACGTCGGAACATGGCTGCAGCTTAGTCGAAGGCGGCGGCCATGGCTTCGACGACGACGTGATCGCCGAACGCGCCGATGCCCGCCACACCGTGGGCTCCGGCGGCGAGACAGGGCGCCACCCGCGCAGGGGAGAGCCCCCCCAGGGCCAGCACGGGCAGGTCCAGGTCCACGCATGCGCGGGCCAGGCCGTCGAGGCCCACGGTCTCGCGCGCGTCGTGGGGCTTGGAGCGGGGCGAAAAGACCGGAGAGAGGGTCGCGTAGTCGCAGATCCCGGCCGCCCGCTCGAGCTGGGCTCGGTGGTGGCAGCTGATGCCCAGCAGGCCTCGGATCCTGGAGCGCCACTCCCACGGGTCCGCGGGCGAGGGCAGGTGGAGGCCCAGGCCCCGCTCCACCGCGAGGCGCGCCCCGTCGGGTGTGCGGGCGTGTACGACGACGGTGGCCCCGGTGTCCTCGAGCTCGTCGAGCCAGGCCTCGACTGCGGAGTCAGGCTCGAGCAGCCGCAGCAGCAGCCCCACGCCCGTCGGCTCGGCCAGCGCCGGGCTCGCGGCGACCCACATGGACACCCCACCGGGATTGGGAGGGGAGATGGAGAGGATGCGGGGGACAGGGGGACGCACGACCCAGGCCTAACGCTCCCCAGCCCAAGGCAAAAAGCTGATAGCTGAGAGCTGACAGCTGACAGCTCTCCGAAGGAGCACCATGACCCAGCCCTCCATCGACCAGGATCTCGCCCGCGCCCTGCACCTGCAGCGGCAGGGGAAGCTGAAGGAGGCCCTGCAGATCAGCATGGCCGCCGCGCGCCAGGCGCCGCGGGACCACCGGCCCATGCGGCTGGCGGGGCACCTGCTCTTCGCCCTGGGCGCCGCGGATCAGGCGATCCGGGCCCTGGGCGTGGCCGTCAGCCTGGCGCCGGCCTCCGGGGCGCTGGCCGGGGAGCTGGGGGCCTGCCTCCTGGCCGCGGGGCAACCCGACGATGCCCTGCGACACCTCGAGCGCGCGGCCGAGGCGTCCCCGGACAACGCCAGGGTCCAGGCCCACATCGCCCTGGCAAAGCGCAGCCTGCGGCGCACCACCGAGGCCCTGCCCCACCTCGAGCGCGCGGTGCAGCTGGCGCCGGAGCTGGCGGAGCTGCACGCCAACCTCGCCAGCGTGCTGGAGAGCCTGGGGCGAAACGCCGAGGCCGCCGACGCGGCCCAGCGGGCCCTCGAGCTCGACCCCGAGCAGACCCTGGCCCAGCTGGTTCGAGCCCAGCTGCTGCGGGAGGAGGGGCGCCTCGAGCCCGCCCGCGCCGCCCTCGACGCCCTGCTGGCCCGTGCCCTGCCGGAGCACGAGCGGGGCTGGGCCTTGATGGAGCTGGGCAAGCTGCTCGCCCGCATCGACGAGCCGTCCGCGGCGGTGGCCGCCCTGACCGAAGGCAACCGCATCGCCGCCGCCCAGCCCGCAGGCGCCCGGGTGGACCGGGACCACTTCCCCGCCCTGCTCACCCGGCTGGCCCGGCACTACACGGACCTGCCGGTGCACACCGACGCGCCCAAGGAGCTGCTCGAGGCCACCCCCTGCCCCGCGTTCCTGCTGGGCTTCCCGCGCTCCGGCACCACCCTGATGGAGCAGATCCTGCTGGCCCACCCCAGCGTGCGCAGCCTGGACGAAGAAGAGGTGCTCGGCGAGACCCTGCGCGCCATGCCCCGAACCATCGGTCGCGCCGTCGACTACCCCGGCGGCCTGACCACGCTGACCATCGAGGAGCGCGCCGCCCTGCGCCGGGACTACGACCGGCGGCTGCTGGAGGCTCTGGGCCCGGGGGCGCCCGGCGAGCGGGTGGTGGACAAGATGCCCCTGAACATCGTGCATGTGGGCTTCATCCGCGCCCTCTTCCCCGAGGCACCGCTGCTGGTGATGCTCCGGGATCCCCGCGACTGCTGCCTGTCGGGCTTCATGCAGAGCTTCGTGCCCACCGTGGCCATGATCCACTTCCACAGCCTCGAGGCCTCCGCCGCGCTGTATGCGGGCGTGATGGACTGCTGGCTCGCGGCCCGGGACCAGCCCGGGGTGGACGCCCTGGAGCTGCGCTACGAGGATCTCGTCGAGGATCTCGAGCCTCAGGCCCGCCGGGCCATCGCCCACATCGGCCTGACCTGGGATCCCGCGGTGCTGGACTACCGTGATGGGGTGGCCGGTCGCGCCATCAGCACCCCCAGCCGCCAGGACGTGGCCAAGCCCATGTTCACCCGCGCCCGCGGCCGCTGGCGGCGCTTCGAGGCCGAGCTGGCCCCGCTGCTGCCGGGCCTGGCCCCCTACGCCAACGCCCTGGGCTACCCCGGCTGATGCGCGCCCTGCTGCTCACCGCGCTGCTGGCGGGCTGCGGAGCCCGCGATCCCGCCGAGCAGCTGACCGCCTGCCGCAACGACGCCTGCCGTCAGGAGCACCTGCCCGCCGCCTGGGACGCCGATCCCGAGGGCACCTGGAGCCTGCTGCTGGCCGTAGGCGACCCCCTGGCCCAGGCCACCCTGGTCTCCCACCTGGCGGCGCAGCGGCCCGGTGCACTCGAGGGGCGCTGCGACGAGCTGCTCCACAAGAGCTCGTCCAAGCGCTGCATGCGCCTCACCCGGCGCCCCCACCTGCGGGATCGGCATCGGGGCAGCGCACGCAAGGATCCCGCCTCCCAGCGGGCCGCCCCGGGCCCCGGCAGCGCCGAGCTGCCCCTGCCCGTGAGCCCGCGGGAGGTCGAGGGCCCCAGCTGCCCCGGGCTCGCCAGCTCCGAGTGTGCCTTCGTGAGCGCTGAGCGCTGGGTGCTGGCAGAGGGGCTCGACGGCCTGGAGCACGCCCTGGGCCTGTGCGCGCGCTCGGAGCACGGTCCGGACTGCGTCGAGCACGTGCTCGAGCTGGCCATGCCGCCGGTGCCCCCCGCCGACGCGCTGGGACCGGAGGCCATCGAGGCCGCGCTGGACACCGCGGAGTCCTTCGTGGCCGCCGGCGGCGGCGGGGTGGCCTCGACCCTGTACGAGGACTGGTACTGGTCGGTCTGGACCGGCACCTCCTTCCGCAGCGCCGACGCCATCAGCGGCGAGCTGTTCGACCTGCTCCCGGCCGCCGCCTGGCCCCAGCTGCGCTATGCCATCGCCGACGGGGTCCTGCGGCGCTGGGACCCGGAGGCGCCGGTGGAGCTGGCCGCCCTCGAGGCCGCCGTGCGCGAGGCCATGGCCCGCCGCGCCCCCCTGCCCGACACCAGCGGGCCAGCCCTGCCCGCCACCATCCTGCAGACCCGCCACACCTGGTCCGGGGAGAAGCCCCTCGAGCGCGCGGTGCCCGCCGCGTTCTGCATGGGCGCCACCCGGCGCGCGAGCCACCCCGACCCCGACCTGGACCTGCGCCTGGCCGTGCTCGAGGCCCTGGGGCGTCAGCCGCAGCCTCCCCCGGCGGCGTTCTTCCTGGGACTGGCCGGGAGCGAGGAGCTCGAGCTGCTTCGCTGGACCGGCGCCCGGATCGGCGCCATGCTCGATCCCGACGCCGCCATCGCCCTGGGCCAGCAGCTCGGCGAGGCCGAGACACCCCTGGTCCGCGCCCGGCTGGCGCCGCGCAAGGGCAAGCCCGCGAACTGAGGATCAGCTGGCCCCGTGCACCGGGCCGTGCTCCACGCACAGGCTCGACTCGACGCCGCGCTCCCAGCGCCGGGGCGCCAGCAGCTCGAGCTTGCGCTCCTGGCCGGTGACCACGGGAAGATCGTGGGGCCCGTTGTGGTGCTTGCAGACCTTGCCCGCCGCCACCCGTTCGGTGACGAAGCGACGGTGGGCCTCGATCCGCGCCCGCTGGACGGCGGCGCCCTGGGGCAGGGCGGCCTCGAGGCTGGCCTGGACCAACGGCGCGAAGCTGGCGGACAGCTCCACCGCGACGCTCGAGCGTCCCGCCACGGCGGCGGCGGCCGCGGTGGTGCCGGTGCCGGCGAAGGGGTCGAGCACGGTGTCGCCGTAGACCGAGTACATGTTGACGAGCCGGAAGGGCAGATCGAAGGGGAAGGCCGCCGAGCGCTCGCGATCGGCCTTGTCACCCAGCCCCTGGCGGGTGCCGCGCAGATCCGACCAGACATCCGAGAACCAGAGGTTGCGCTCCTCCCAGAAGAAGGCGCTGCGCTGGCGCAGGGCCTTGTCCTCGGCCCGCCGGAAGACCCGCTTGTTCCCCCGGCGGAACAGCAGCACGTACTCGTGCTCGTAGGTGACGTAGGCGCCCGCCGGCAGCATCCCTGAGCCCATGAACTTGTTGGGGGCGTTGGTGGGCTTGCGCCACAGCACGTCGGGCAGCACGTCGAAGCCCAGCCCCTGCATGGCGGTGACGATGCGAGCGTGGTTGGGGTACAGCCGGAAGCGGCCCCCGACGCTGCGGGTGGCGTCTCCGATGTTGATGGCCGCGATGCACCCCGGCGCGAGCACCCGGAAGCACTCGGCCCAGACCCGGTCGAGGCAGCGATGCATGGCCTCGAACGCGGCGAGACCGTCCGCGTCGGCGAGCATCCCGGCGACCGCCGGGTCCATCGCGGCGAAGACATCGTCCCACATGGCGATCATCGGGTAGGGGGGCGAGGTGACCACGAGCTGCACGCTCTCAGCGGGGAGAACGCCCAGATCCCGCGCGTCTCCGACGACGATGTGATGCTCGGTCAACATGGGCTTGGGATAGCACGGCGGAAGCGAAGTGGGATAGGAGCGCGGCCATGATCACACACGACCTCATCCAGAAGCTTCCCAAGTCCGACCTCCACCTGCACCTCGACGGCTCGCTGCGCCTCGAGACGCTCATCGAGCTGGCCCGCCCCCGCGGCGTGGTCCTGCCCTCGGACACCCCCGAAGGCCTCAACGAGCTGGTGTTCAAGCCGAGCTACGCCAACCTGGGCGAGTACCTGCACGGCTTCGCCTATACCTGCTCGGTGCTGCAGGACGCCGAGGCCCTCGAGCGCTGTGCCTACGAGCTGGCCTGGGACAACATCGACGAAGGAGTGCGCTACATCGAGGTGCGCCTGGCACCCCAGCTGCACGTCAACGAGACCACCACCACCGAGCAGGTGCTGCAGGCGGTCCACGCCGGGCTGGACCGCGCCAAGCGCGAGCACCGCCGCTCTCCCGCGGTGGCCGAGCGGGGCGAGCCCCCCTTCGAGTACGGCATCATCGTCTGCGCCATGCGCATGTTCACCCCGGCCTTCGGCTGGTACTTCAAGCACCTGCATCGGGTCACCTCCGAGCTGGACGAGAAGCGCCGCTTCGGCATCGCCTCGATGCAGCTGGCCCAGGCCGCGATCAAGTGCCGAGACGAGCTGGGCCTGCCCATCGTGGCCTTCGACCTGGCAGGCCAGGAGGCCGGCTACCCGGCCGAGGATCACGCCGAGGCCTACCACTACGCCCACGAGCACTTCCTCAAGAAGACCGTGCACGCCGGCGAGGCCTACGGCCCCGAGTCCATCTTCCAGGCCATCACCGCCCTGCACGCCGACCGCATCGGCCACGGCTACCACCTGTTCCGGCCCGACCTGATCACCGCGAAGCACGTCTACGACCCCGAGGGCTACGTCCGCGCCCTGGCCCAGTTCATCGCCGACCGGCGCATCACCATCGAGGTCTGCATCACCTCGAACCTGCAGACCAACCCCGAGATCAAGACGGTCGAGAACCACGCCCTCAAGCAGATGCTCGACGCCCGCCTGTCCTGCACCCTCTGCACCGACAACCGCCTGGTCAGCCACACCTCCATGACCCAGGAGATCGAGCTGGCCATGAACGGGCTGGAGCTGTCCACCCAGGCGCTGCGCGACCTCATCATCTACGGCTTCAAGCGCAGCTTCTACCCGGGCGACTACCGCGAGAAGCGCGCCTACGTCAGGAAGATCGTCAACTACTACGATGAGCTCATGCGCGAGGTCGAGCCGGCCTTCGAGCCGCCGCCGGGGCGGTGACGCCCCCAAGCGCGCGCCTACTGCATCACGGACCGATCCGACCGGTGCTATCCTCTCTGCGAGACGTTCGCGGAGGGAGACAATGCGCTGGAGCTGGCCGCACCTGCTCACCGTAGCCTGCACACCGCTGGCCCCGGAGTCCGCGCCCCCCCCCCCCCCCCCACCGCTCTCCAGCACCATGGTGCTCGAGGATCAGGGCGCGGGCGACTGCTTCGGCGCGGCCCTGGCCCCGGCAGGGGACGTCAACGGCGATGGCTACGGAGACCTGATCGTAGGCAACTCGGACCGCTATTGGTGCGAGGGCGACGTCATGGTCTTCCTGGGCAGCGCGGACGGGCTCGAGCCCGAGGGCATCCCCCTGGGCGCCAGCCTCTCCGGCGCGTCCTTCTTGGGCAGCGACGTGGACGGCGCGGGTGATCTGGACGGCGACGGCTACGACGATCTGATCGTGGGCAGCGGCGGGCCGGGAGCCTACCTCTTCCGCGGTGGGCCCGACGGCCCCGAGCCCGAGCTCTGGATCGCCCTCGAGGAAACCAGCTGGACCCGGTTCGGCCGCGCGGTCGCGGGCGCGGGGGACGTCAACGGAGACGGCTGGCCCGATGTCGTGGTGGGAGGCGGCGAGGAGCGTGACGAACCCGTGATGCTCTACCCGGGCACCCCGGACGGGCCACAGGAGGATGAGGGGGTCGCCGCCACCACCGCCTACGAGCTGGGGTTGGCGGGCGTGGGCGACGTGAACGGCGACGGCTTCGACGATCTGCTCACCGGGAGCACCGACCAAGACGTCCTGCTGCTGGGTGACGCCGCGCTGTCCTTCGACGGCCAGGCTCTGAGACCGGAGTGGAAGGTTCACGAGTACAGATTCCCTCCGGTGCACACCGGTGGCGGTGACGTGAACGGCGATGGCTGGCCGGATCTCGCGTCGAGTCGCCCGGGCAGCGGGATCAGCATCTGGCTGGGCTCGAGCGAGGGCTTCGACCGGAACCCGGACCTGGTGCTGCTCGAGGGCGAGCACCGCGGGCTGGCCGAAGCGCTGGCCATGGGCGGCGACATGGACGGCGACGGCGACGACGAGCTGGCCGCCGTCGCGTACTGGGATCGCGACGAGGACGGGGAGGTGGTGCTGTACACGGGGCACGAGAGCGGCCCAGGCGGCGGAACCGTGATCCGTTGGCCCATCGACGACGCCAGCCCCTACGGCCTGTCCGTGGCCTTCACCGGCGACAGCGACGGCGACGGCTACGATGAGTTGGCCATCGGCTACCCTGGCGAGCAGCGGGTCTACCTGTTCCCCGGTGGTGTGGACGACGACGGCGACGGCTACGCCTTCCCCGGCGACTGCCTGGACAGCGACCCGACGGTCCACCCCGGGGGCATCGAGGTCTGCAACGGCCTGGACGACGACTGCGACGGGGAGACCGACGACGCCGACGCCGAGGGCGCTACGGACTGGTACGCGGACAGCGACGGCGACGGCTACCCGGCCCACGACCAGCGCGAGGTGGCCTGCGATGCCCCGGCTGGCTACCTCGCCGGCGGGCCACCCTGGGACTGCGACAACTGGGACGCCAGGATCCACCCCGGCGCCGAGGAGATCCCAAACGACGACATCGACCAGGACTGCGACGGCGAGGATCTCCGCACCGACACGGGCGAGGCGCCCCCCGTGGATGACGAAGACGGAGGTGAGCAGGAAGGTGGACGCTGTTCCCACACCACGACCGGCGCCATGGGGGTCGCGCTGCTCAGCGCCCTGGCGCTGGCGCTGGCCCGGCGGCGACGCCCCCTGCTGCTGATCATCCTGCTCGCGACGGGCTGTGATGGGCAACGTGAGGACAGCGACGCCCCCGCCGACACCGGCTGGCGAGACCTGGCGGGCGCGCCGCTGACCACCCTGCTGGCCGGCGAGGGTGGCGAGACCATCCTGGCGGGGGAGCAGGGCCGTGTCATCCGCTGGAGCGAGGCGGAGGGCTTCGAAGAGCTGCCCCCCGCGGGCCGCTGGCGCCACGACGCCGACGTCCAGGAGCTCTACGCTGTCGAAGGATCACTGTGGGCCCTCCATGGGGACGGGGTCAGCCGATGGCTGGGCGAGGACTGGGTGGACTCCGGGCTGGAGCCGGGAGAGATCAGCTGGGGCGAGGCCGTGATCCCAGGCCTGGCTTTCGCCGCCGAGGACCTGTGGGCGTTCACAGAGCTGCCCCCCGACAACGACCCCGACTGCATCGTGGGCTGCTCGGAGACCCACCAGATCTACCTGCATCGCTGGGACGGGATGGGCTGGGTGCGTGTGCACCACCTGCAGCTCGAGGGCGCCTCGGGGCACGCGGCCGCCGCGGGCGATGAACTGCTGTTGAGCCACGGCGGCCTGCTGAAGCGCTGGGACGAGGGCGCCCTGAGCTCCATCGATCACCCCCTCACCGGCACGCTGGTGCAGACCACGGGGCTGGGGGAGGGCCAGCTGGTCACCCGCAACCTGATGGGCTTGGCGGCCGTGGGGGATCTCACCGGCCTCTCACTCATCGATCGCCCCGAGGGTGCGGCCTTCGACTTCATCACCGGCACCGCCTCGGACGACCTCTACGCCCTGGCTGGGGACGCGCTGTACCATCACGACGGCGCGGCCTGGAGCCAGGTCCCCATGGACACCGAGGCGGCCAGGTCTTTGGCCGTCGGCACGGGCGGCAGCCTGCACGTGCTGGCCTACGACGGTGCCAACAGCCTGCACCGGGGCGATCGGAACGGCGTGGTCGAGGTCTGGCGAGAGGACGCGACGAGCGACGACACCGACCAGCCCTAGGGCCGGCCCGAGCTTGGGCGCGCTGCAGCTGGCGCTCGAGGGCCCGGAGCTGTCCACCCAGGCGCTGCGCGACCTCATCATCTACGACTTCGAGCGCAGCTTCTACCCGGGCGACTACCGCGAGAAGCGCGCCTACGTCAGGAAGATCGTCAACTACTACGATGAGCTCATGCGCGAGGTCGAGCCGGCCTTCGAGCCGCCGCCGGGGCGGTGACCAGGCGCCAGTCCTAGTCCTCGGGCCAGTGCGCCGCGGCCATGCCCTCGGTCTGACACAGGCCGTCGTCGCAGGACTCGAGGGCGAAGACGAAGATCAGTCCGTGGGTGCCTCGGTGGTCGAAGTCGATGCCGATGCTCACCTCGGCGCCTTCATAGGCGTCCAGGTCGAAGTGCCACGGGGTGTAGCTGCCGCTCAGCTCCTCGATGAGGAACGTCTCCGTGCTCTCCGCGAGGTAGTAGCGCTCCCCGGAGGCGACGGTGGAGGGGTAGCGCTCGTCGAACAGCCCGTCTTCGGACACCAGGCGGATCTCCACGTCCACCTCGAGGTAGTCCGGGCAGGGATCGGCCATGGCCGTCTCCTTGGCGCTGGCCAGGAAGCCCTTCTCGACCTCGTGCTGGTCCACGTAGCGGACCTCGCCCCCATCGTGGATCACCTCCACCCTCACGGTGGAGGACGACTCGCTCACGCCGTAGCCGATGGTCTC
>CAYZVO010000213.1:0-15869 GCA_964481655.1 uncultured Enterobacterales bacterium
ATCGTTCCGTCGCAGTCGTTGTCGATGCCGTCGCAGTATTCTACGGCTCCTGGGTTGGCCGTGGCGTCGCCATCGTCGCAGTCACCACTATCCGCCGCGTACCCCGAGGGCTGGCTGCAGGCGTCGGTGGTGAGCCCCAGCACGCCATACCCGTCGGCGTCGACGTCCAGGTACCAGGTGTTGGCGCCGGTGAGGCTGGTGTCGTCGTCGTCGATCAGGCCGTCGCAGTCGTTGTCTACGCTGTCGCAGATCTCGGACGCTCCAGGATTGATGGCCGCGTCGGTGTCGTCGCAGTCGTTGTCATCGCCGACGTACCCAGAACCCGCCGAGCAGGTCCGCACCGTGTCCAGGGCGTCGCCGTAGCCATCGCCATCGGCGTCTGCGTACCAGGAGGTGGCGTCGACCGCGCTGTCTTCGTCGGTGCTGCCGTCGCAGTCGTCATCCACGCCATTGCAGTATTCGTCCGCGCCTGGGTACACGGACGCGCTCGTGTCGTCGCAGTCGGTGTCGTCCGACCCGTAGCCCGACGGCGCCGAGCACGCGTAGGCCGTGGTCAGCGGGTCGCCGTAGCCATCGCTGTCGGCATCTGCGTACCAGGTGCTCGCGTCCAGGGCGTCGTCTTCGTCCGCTGTCCCGTCGCAGTCGCTGTCCACGCCATCGCAGTATTCGTCTGCGCCGGGGTGGGTGGTCGCGGTCGCGTCGTCGCAGTCGGTGGCATCAGCGACGGTCCCGGTGGGCTGGTCGCAGAGCAGGCTCGCGCTGCTGACGTCGCCGTAGCCGTCGCCATCAGCATCGGTGTACCAGGTGGTCGCGGTCGAGGTATCCAGGCTGGCGTCGTCGTCGTCGTCGACGCCGTCGCAGTCGTCGTCCGCGCCGTTGCAGACCTCGGAGGCGCCGGGATTGATGGCGGCGCCGCTGTCGTCGCAATCGGTGGCGTCGGCCACGCTGCCGCTGGGCTGGTCGCAGGCGAGGCTGGACGCGGAGGCGTCGCCGTAGCCGTCGGCGTCGGCGTCGGCGTACCAGGTGGGGGCGGTGCTGGTGTCCAGGTCGGCATCAGCGTCGTCGATGTCACCGTCGCAGTCGTCGTCGATCTCGTTGCAGGACTCGGTCGCGTCCGGGTGGACCGCGGCGTCACTGTCGTCGCAGTCGGTGGCGTCCGCGACGTACCCGCTGGGGGCTTCGCAGCCGGTGGCGGTGACGTCCGGATCACCGTAGCCGTCGCCATCCGAGTCCAGGTACCAGGGGTCGGGGCAGTCCCGCACTGTGTACTGGACGGACGCCGAGCAGGTGGCCCCGACCTCGTCCTCGACGCGCAGGGTGATGGTGTGGGTGTTCACGCTGAGTTCTGCGGTGGAGTAGCGCACGTCACCGTCGGACTCCGGCGTGCTGCTGCCGAGTTCTCCGTCGTGATCGCTGGTCCAGGTGACGGACAGCCAGTCTGCAGGGACGTCGGGATCGGAGACGGTGGCCGCCAACGTGAGCGTGGCCCCGAGCTCGCCTTCGGCGCCGTCGTCGGGTTCGACGATTTCGCAGGATGGCGCGCTGTTGGGGGGGCCGACGGCGATGGTCACCGCGTCGTAGGCGGAGTTGCCGCCTGTGTTCCTCACCCACAGTGAGAGCTGGTGGTCGCCCTCTTCCAAGTAGCTGGAGGACAGGACGTTGCCAGTTCCGTCTGGCTCGGGCTCGATGCCGAGCTCCCCATCGAGGCTGGACTCCCACCAGGCCACCAGGTCGCTGGGGTCGTCGGCCTCGTCACCGATGAGGCCCGCGAGGTCGATCAGCTGGTCGCTGTAGTAGATGCCACCTGCCTCGGGCGCGGTGACTTCAGCCCACGGATCGCCGTAGGGCTGGACGTCGAGACTCACCACGGCAGCTCCGAGCCCACCAAGCGGGTCTTCGACCTGGAGCGTGACGTTGTGGTCCCCACTGTCGAGAAAGATTTCGCAGGTGGTGTTGCCGCTGGTGTCCGGGGTGACAGGCGGACAGGCCTCGGCCCCATCGTAGAGCCAGGTGAGCTCCAGCTCGGTGGCGTCGTGATCGGGGTCCTCGACCGTGCCGGAGAAGGTCCGGAGGCCCGCCTCGGGCTGGTCTCCATCGGCGTGACTGGTGATCTCGGCGCGGGGGTCGGCGTTGCGAATGCCAGGCTCGATGTCCGATGGGCAGCCGGTGAGAATTGGTAGGACGGCCGCAAGGAATCGGAAGGAGCGCATCGTGGTCACCGTGGCTTCGAGCGGTTGGGGAACTGGATGGTATCAGAACGCCGGCGGTCGCCGTTCTCTTTGCCTCTTTGGCCTGTCAGGTCACGGCCTGTGCTCCTTGGCCACTTCCGGAGGTTCCGGTTGAGACTGTGCCGTCAACACTGCCATAGGCAAAGCCCAGCTCGAGCCAATCGGTATCGACGACCAATCCGGCGATGAGCTCATAGGCTTCGGGGGAGAGGTCCGACTCCTGGACGTAGCCTCCGAGCACCAAATCAGGGTCAGTACTGCTCGCCAGGTCATACAGATCCTTGATCGCCTTGTCGTCGTACTGCCAGGTTCCGCTGCTGTAGTCGACCAGGCTGCCGAGGTTGAACATGACCTGGTCTCCGTCGGCGAGCGAGTCCTGGTCGGCGGAGACATCGTCGAGCTTGTGGTAGAAAAGCACGCTGTCTTCGATGCCTTGCAGCTGTTCTTCTCGGAACGAGCCCACGCCTTCTACATCGAGGTTGGCGTCTTCGAGTGCGTCTACGAACTCCTGCACATCCGTGGAATCCGAGTCTGCGGACTTGATGTCCAGGAACACGGAGATGGTGTCGGAGCTTTCGGCGGCGATGTTCTCGATGTCCTGGATGGATTCTGTGGACAGATCGTCGCTGCTGGTGGCGTATGCCGCATCGGGTGAAATGCTGAGGAGCTCCGAGTAGATCTGCGTCCACTCATCAACAGTCAGGCCGTCGGCGATTTCGCCAAGCGGATCTGTCCATCCGATAGTGTTTTCGGCCACGGTCGTGATGGTGTCGCCGTGTTCCACGCGCGCGAGGGAGAGGTCGTCGGGGTGCTCGGGGTCGAGCCACACGTCCATCTCGACAGTCACGGCTTGCAGATCCTCGCCGCTGGACGCCTGCTCTTGCCAGGTCATCCACTGACCGTAGGCCGCGATCACGGGGTTGTTCTCGAGCTCGGTCATGAGCGAACCGCTGAGTTCGTACTCCCAGCCGATCAACTCCTTGGCGCCACTGTGACCCGAAGACTCGTGGATGATTCGGACGATAGCCAAGTAGTCTTCCGGGGTGTAGCTCTTCAGGTAGGCCGCCCAAATAGGGTCAGCCAGCAGCTCATCGGCCATCCCCATGAACCCACCGTGAGCGTAGTATTGGGCGTCGTCCAGCTCGATCCCCTCCGTGGTCCCGGTCTGTTTGTCCTCGGCGAGTTCCGACGCCATCTCCTCGCCGACATCGTCTGCTTTCTCGAGGATTTCGTCGATCTGTGCTTGGACGAATCCGACCACCGGTTCGACGATGCTCTCGTCGACAGCAGCGATTGTCTCGACCGCTTCGGATGCGATCTCGGTGCCGGCCTCGACGACCTCTGATGAGACATCCGACACAGCATCGCCAGCGGCCTCGACCACGTCGCCAGCGCTGGACCAAATGGTCGATGCCAGTGCGTCCAGGTCACTGGGGTCCTCGATGATCTGTTGGACGGTGTCCACCACCGCTCCACCTGCGCTCGACGCGACATCCGCTAAACCCGAGTCGACGGCCTCGGTCACCTCGACCACCCCTTCGATGACCTCTGCGCCAGTGGACACGATGCCGCTACCTACTGTCGACGCCACCTCGAGCGCCGACTCACTGAGATCGCTGATGGTCTCTGGAGCGCTGCTCACCACCTCCGTCAGCCAGCTTCCACCGGCCTCGACGCCGGCGCTGATGGTGCTCGAGACCTCCACTGCATCATCAAAGAGTTCTTCGCCCTTGGACACGACGCTACTGCCCACACTCGATGCCACCTCGAGCGCCGAATCTCCCCAGTCCCCAACGGTCTTGGAAGCACCACTCACCACGTCTGACAGCCAGCCACCCTCATCCTCCTGTTCGGTCTCCGCCTGCGCCTGCTGTTCTTCGTCATCACCGCTGAAAGCATCCACGACCTCGCCGACTGTGGAACCAACCGCGCTGCCCGCCGACTCCAGCGCATCCGAAAACGCGGACAGCCAGGAACCCTGGAGATCACCTCCCGGCTGCTCCTGGACTCGGTATTCCCCTCCACCTGCGACCACGGAAGCGGCCTGATCAGCCTCTCGCTCCGATGCCTGTCCCGGCCGCGAGGCTGAACCTGGGATGGCTGAACCTGCACCTTTACGACGCACCTGCGCCACATGCGCCAGCTCGTGCGCGAGCAGCTCCTTGGAGGGGGTCCCACCGGGCACGGCGATCTCGGTACCGTCGGTGAAGGCCTCTGCGCCGATCGCCTCGCCAGCCTCGTCTACATCGTCGCCGAAGACGATCTGTACGCCCCCGAACGACTGCCCGTACGCCTCCTCCAGCTCGCCTCGATGGGGGAGGGGCGCGGTCCTGCGTCCGCCCGAGCGTGTGCTCCCGTCGGTAGGCGGGGGCCCCGGCGGGGGCGCGGCCGCGTGAGCGGACTTGTTGGCAATGGCGTCCACCATGGCCTGGTTGCCCATGGCCGAGGCCAACTCGAGATCCATGTCCAGGAAGTCGGCGTCTCCGCCAGTGAACAGCGGTGACTCGAGGCGTTCCGGGGCCTGGGTCACCTGCTGCTGCGGTGCCCGGGCTCGTGCCGGCTGTCGTTGTCTGCGCTTCATGTGCACCTCTCCAGGAGGTTGCTGGCTGCGAAATCTGGGAACCAGGCCCAGTGGTCGTCGATCCACACCAGGCCGTCGCCGCGTGGTCCATTGCCGTCCATCCACGCGACCCAGGTCCGCCCTGGCGTCAGCATGGACGCGAGCACGTGATAGGCCTCGGGTAATCCGGCCGAGAGCTCAGGAAGTTCGTTGATGGCGCCGCTCGGGCAGGCGCTTATGGCCAACGGCCGATCGGGGGCGCCTGCGGGCCGGGGTGTCCGTGCGCGCCAGAGGCGCTCGTAGTGGCGTCGGGCCTCGGTGCGCAAGGGTTCGTCGAACACCTTGTCGTAGTCCTCATCGCGGGGCATCAGCTGGCGTACGTCGAACGCTGGATTGGACAGCGCGTGGATGACGCCTTGGGCGGCCGCGGCGATGACGGCGACCTGCGCGAGCGCCAGGAGCTTGGACTCGATCCGGGGGCTCCCGCCGCCCTGCCCTGGGAGCTGGGGCGCGACCTGGGCCAGCACCTCGAGCTGCTGCAAGGCCGCGATGCCCTCGATGAGGCGGACCCCCTGCAACGTCCCGTGTTCGTCTTCGACGGTGAGCAGGCAGGCGGTGCGGTGAACGCCCATGGCGTCGAGGCGGTGGAATACCACCCGCTGCCCCTCGGCCTGGGCGCCCACCAGGCGGACGATGCGGTGCCCCGACGCTCTGGCCCGGCCGAGGCAGGAGTTAGTCCGTTCGCCCGGCGTGAACAGTGTCTTCACGCCGAGGCGCTGGCGAGCACTCAGGCGGAAGCTGTAGTGCGCGTGGTGCTCCAGCGCTGGCGTGCCCTCGAGCAGCTGCACCCGTCGTAGCTGTCCATCCAACACATCGACCCACATCGCCGCGCCGTCGGTGCGTCGGAAGAACGCGCGCTCCGGGGGACCGGGGTCGCGCGCGGTGAACGCCCATGGGCCCAGGGCGCCCCTCAGCACCTCATCCATGGGAGTGCCCTTGGCCCCTCGGACCTCGGCCAGGTGTGCTCGGCTGAGCTTTGGCTTGGGGAGGTCGTTCAGGGCGGGTGCGGGTGCCAGCAGGGGCTCCAGGGCTCGCCAGCGATCGTGGCGAGCGCGCAGTGAGGTCGCGAGCTCGAACAGCTCACCGCGGGTCGTGCGGGCGTCGCTTCCCCCACCGGGAAGCTCGTCGACGCCCTCGGGGAAGAAGCGGAATGCCTCCTGGACGCAAGCCAGGGCCAGGGCCAGGTCGGTGATGCAGCCCCGGACGACGCTGGGGATGAGGGGGAGGGGTCGGAGTGGCACCGTGCCGGCCAGATGGTGGGCCAGACGCAGGAACTCGTGGGCGCTGATCAGCTCGGAGGCCGTCGGTCCCCCCAGGAGCCCTGAGGTGGGTGGGGCTGCGGGGACCTCGAACACCAGCTCCTTGATGCCGTCGGCGTCGCCGTGGGCACACACGAAGCGGTGGGCCTCGAACGCATGGGCGCGCTCGACGTGGTGGTGGACCGGTTCCAGGCCGCGCAGCACCAGGTACAGCGCGGCTTCGGTCACGGTCCTGGCGTGGAGCACGGTCATGGAGCGCCGTCCTCCTGCTGCTCGTCCCACCAGCTCTGGTCCAGGCCATTGACGTAGCCATGCACGTTGTAGGTACCGCCGAAGTATTGGTCGCGCTCGGTGGGCAGGTGGCTGGTTGACGAGCGCTGGTCCCAGTCGGCAGGCGGCTGCCAAGTGGCGGTGTCCTGGTCGAAGGTCCACCCCCGCTGCCGCAGGTAGCTGCGCTGGGTGTCCGCGTAGCTGCCCCGGTCCACTGGAGCGAGCGCGCCGCTGTCTGCGTCGATGGTGGCGTCGCGGATGGGCGTACCGTGCTGCATGGTGTCGTCCAGCAGCCTGACCGCGACGGCGTGATCGCGGCCCGCCTCCGTGTAGCTGCGGGCGTCGATAGACTGTTGCAGCGCCCAGCGCCCCGGGTGGCGCCAGTCGGCGAGGGGATCGGGGGCGGGCTGGTCCTGGCGCTCGGTCCACGACAGGGTGCGCTCGCTGTCGGGGTTCACGGCGCCGTCCCGTTGCAGGTCGTCGCTGTTGCCGATCACCAGGGTCAGCTCAGCGGCGTCTTGTTCCGCAGCCATGCGCGCGGCCATGGCGACAGACTCGGGGTTCTGCATCCCGCCGACCTCGGCGAGCAGCTCGCGCTGGCGGGCCGGCGACAGGTTTAGCATGTAGTCGAGGCTGCTCGGCTCGCCCGGCCCGATGCTGTCGGCGTCGGCCTGCAGGACGCGCACCATGTCGGGGTCCATGCCGGCGTCGATGAGCCTGGACATGGCCTGAACCTCGTCCGCGGAGCGGCCGTCGAGTGACGACATGGCCTGCTCCCTGTCGGACAGGTGGGCCTGGTGTGCGCCCTGGATGAGCATGGCCATGTGATGCGGGTCGGTCATGGGACCGATCTGCTCCAGCACCTCGCGTCGGCGGGAGGGTGAGAGGTCCACCATCATGTCGATGACGTCGGGTTCATCCAGCGGCAGGCGGACCAGGTCGGGCTCGGCCATCAGCTGCTGCAGGGCGTCCGAGTCGACGCCCGCGTCACGCAGCGAGCCCAAGACATCGGCCTCTTGCCCCTGGCGCTGATGCTGCATCTGGATCAGCGTGGCCATCTGGTCTGGGTCGCTGGCGGCCGCGAGGCGCGGGAGCAGCTGGGCCTGGTGCTCCGGTGAGAGGGCGTTGAGCAGATCCATGGGATCGTCGCCGTCGGCGGTCCGGTAGCTGCCGCCCTCGAGAGCTAGCATGGCCTCGGGGTCGGCGAACGGGCGCCCGAAGCGGGTCTCGATGTCTGCCGCACGCTGCAGCCGGAGCTCGGCCTGCTCGAAGCTCTCGCCCGGGCGCTGGGCGTCGTGGACGGCCATGACATGTTCGGCCTGGTCCATGGGCACGGTGCGCTGCTGACCGTCCGGCCCCTCGAGGGTGGCGGTGTCTTCCCAGCGATCGGCCTGGGAGCCGATGGTGATGCCTTCCTCGATGCGGGTGCGCAGGCTGGCCTGCTCGAAGCTCTCGCCTGGGCGCTGGTTGGCGCGCACGCGCTCGGCGAACTCGTAGTCGCTGGCCGGGACGCTGACCTCGTCGCCGTTGGCGTCCCGGAAGGTGAAGGTCGCGCCTTCGCCGCTGTCGTCGCCTGGCCCGCCCGATCGCATCACCGAGGCGAGCTGATCGATGTCATCCTGGCTGACGGCGTCTCGGTCCGTGCGCTGCGCGTCGGCGCTGTCGCCGGCATCGGGCGC
This sequence comes from uncultured Enterobacterales bacterium, assembly GCA_964481655.1. Classification (GTDB taxonomy): domain Bacteria; phylum Myxococcota_A; class UBA796; order UBA796; family JAFGLY01; genus CALDOK01. Next base: position 8,057 of record CAYZVO010000213.1, read on the forward strand.
GGGCGTCACAGCGTCGGCGTCGGTGGTCTCGACCGAGCCGTCCGGGCGCCGGATGGAGCCTTCGCCGTCGGCGGTCTGCACCACCTGGGTCCCGTCGCTGTCGATCAGGGCCCGGGTGCCGTCGCTGCTCTCCACGGCCGCAGGGGTCCCGTTCGACGCCTCTCCGACCTGGCTGCCGTCCGAGGTGCGACCGAACGCCGCGCCGTCGGCGCCGACGATGCTCTGGGTTCCGTCGGGGGACTGGACCAGGGCGCCATCCGGGGTGTCCACCACGATGGGGGCGTTGGGATCGGGCGTCGGCGCGCTGTCGACATCGCTGGTGTTCTGGCCCGATGGCGTGGGCGCGGGCTGGTCGAGGTCGATGCCGTCGGCCGCCAGCCGGGACTCGACCGCGGCGCGTGTCTCGGCCTCGCTGGGGGCCAGGGAATGGACCACGTCTTCCTGAAGGGGATTGTCTTGCGTGCCCTGATCGGGAGCCACGGTGAGGTCATCGCCCCGCCGCCGCGCCTCGACCCGCTGCATCCAGCCTTCGCCCACGCTCTGCAGCGCCGCGGTGATGGACCCTGTCAGGGCCTGGGTCATGACGTCCTGGAAGGCGGCCTCGGGGTCGATCTCGCGTCCGGAGGCGGCGTCGACGCCCAAGCCAACCAGCGCGCCCGAGCCGTCGGCCACGCCGCCCTGGATGCCATTGAAGGCCGCGCGCTGGTAGGCGTTGCCCTGACCCCAGGCCTGGCCCCACGCGGTGCCGTTCATGTACTCGCCGACCGATGCCTGGGTTCCGCGCACCAGCGCCTGGCGGGTCCCGCCCAGGGCCACCCGCCCCATGCCCTCGCCGAAGCCTTCGTCCCAGGTGTCGTCGTTCAGGGCGGTCTGCACTCCACCCTCGAGCAGACCCTGGCCCCCAGCCACGATGCCCTGGCCCGCGATCTGCTGGGCCCGGGTGGCGTTGGGGCCGAAGATGCCGCCGATGCCGCCCTTGGTGACGGGGTTGTTCAGCCGCGCACCCACGCCGGCGGTCGCCACGGAGACTGCGGTGTTGGCCAGATCGACAGCGGCCTGCTCCCAGCCGTAGCGGCCGCCCTTCATGGTGTAGTTGATGCCCATCGAGCCCAGGCCCGTGATGCCGGCTACCAGCATGGCGGCCGCGGGGCCCAGGGTTCCGCCCGAGGCGATGGTGGCCACCACCGCCACCGCGATGGCGAAGCCGGTGGTGATGTAGTTGGCGATGCGATCGGTGGCGGCGCGGTAGGTCTCGGCGGTGATGCCGACGTAGCGGCACAGGATCGCGTAGCGCTCGTATTCCTGTTCGGTCCCGGTGAAGTTGCCCTCGTCGTCGAACAGCTCCGCGCGCATCTCGCGGAGGTCGGCCCAGTGTTGCTCGAGGTTCTCGGCTTCTTCGGTCCCACCCATGATGGTGCGGCCCAGCCAGCTGGACTCGTCACCCCGCGTCCACTCGTACTGCAGCTGCGCCAGCTCGTAGCGCTGCTGGTCGTTCATGTAGCGCTGGTCGCCCAGCAGCAGCTCTTCGATCTCGCGTCGGTCATCGCCGGACAGCTCGGAGCCCCAGCCCGAGTAGTCGTTGCCCGACTGGCGGTTGTTGACACCCAGTGCCTGGTCCAGGGCGTTGATGTCACCGTCGCCGTGCTGGTCGGCGTAGATCTGGCGCAGCGAGGCGACCTCGTCTGGGCGCATGCCGGTCAGGGCGCGCTTGATCTGGTCTTCGTCGGTGCCCCAGCGGTCGGTGGCGACGTGGATCTGGTCGGCGGCGACGCGGGCGGTGTTGGTGCCGTCCGCCAGCATGTTGCCGACGAGGCGTTCATTGACGTCGCTGTGCTCCTGTCCATCGGGGAACATGGAGTCGATGGCGTCGTCCATGCCCTCGTCGTAGGTCTCCTCGTACAGATCGCGGATGCGCTGTTCGCGGGCGGCCTGCTCCTGCTCGGCGGCCTGGCGGGTGGCTTCGTCGGGGCTGTGCAGGCGCTGCTGCAGGTCGTCGTTGGCGTACAGCGCCGTCTCGAGGCGCTCCATGTCGGGGCCGCCGCGCCGGGTGCGTTCGACCTCGAAGCGGGCCACCGCGGCCTGGTCGGAGTCGCGGCCCTGGGTGGCCAGCGCCAGCACCAGGTCACGGTCGGCGCCGGTGACCCGCATGGTCTGGGTGTAGGAGCCATGCTCGTGGTGGTGCGTCACGTCGACGTCGCGGACCACCCAGTCGGCGAAGCGTTCGGTGGCCTCGGCCTGGTCGATGGGCTCGAGGTCGGCGTTGGCCTCTCCGCCTTCCTCGATGTGGACGAATTCCTGTTGGACGGCCTGGAGGTGGGCCGGATCGATGCCCTGCAGCGCATCGGCCAGCGCGTCGTCGTCGCCGCTGCGTCGGGCGGCATTGATGGTGTCCCGCAGCCGGTAGGCGTCGGCGCGACGTTCGTTGCCAACCAGCAGGGCTTCGGTCACGTTCAGGTCGGTGCCGTCGAGGTTGTCCCGCAGTTCGGCGGCGGTCTGCTCCCACTCCGGCAGCGCCATCATCTCGGCGCGCTCTTCGGGGGAGAGGTCCCGCAGGATGGCCTCGATCTGTTCCTCGTCGTCGCCGTACCAGCGCATGTTGGACTCGAGCTCGAGCCGCGCGCCCACGGCGGTGTTGCCGTTGAGGTAGGCGATGGCGGCGTCGTATTCGTCGCCGCTGAGGTCGTCGTCGAGCCAGGTGCGCAGGGAGTCGCTGCTGGGGAACAGGTCGCGCCAGATGACCTCGAGGGCCGCGCCCTTGAGCGAGGTCATGGGGCGCAGGGCGTTGAGCAGCTTGTTTTCGTCCGTACCGGCGCCGGCCATCGCGTCGTAGGCGTCGTGGGCGGCCTTCTCGAGCTTGGGGCGCAGCCCTGCGGCGTCGGCGTCGGCCTTTTGCTGGATGGTGCTGCCGATCCCCGTGGCCAAACCGTCGAGCTCGGTTCCATAGGCGAGGAGTCCCCGGTCGAGATCGCCGCGGAGTTCTTCGAGTCGCCCGGACAGGTCGGTCTGGCACTGCTCCACGTAGACGGTCAGGTCTTCTTGCAGCGGTGCGACGTAGGCCAGCATCGTGTCATCGACCGCGCCGCCGACCTCGAGCATCGACGCGCCGAAGGCGATCGCGGCCTGATCGATGGCCTCGACCTTCTGGTCGGCGACCGCCGTGGACTCTGTCGCGCTGCGTTCGGCGATGCCCGCCATGCGCTCGGCGTCGGCCAGCAGCATGTCGTCGAGTTCTTGTTCGGCGAGCCAGAAGTCCTCGTCCAGGGCGCCGATGTTCGACAAGTGGAAGGTCTCCAGGGCGCCACGCTGGCGATCGATGAAGTCCTCCACCTCGTCGGCGGTCAGGAATGCGTCGGTGGGGATGCCCTGGTAGAGCGATTCCATGAACTCCGGGTAGGTGCGGGCATAGCCAGCGGCGGTTTCGTCGAGCATCGCGGCGATGCTGTCGCCGCGGGTGAGGGTGTCGGCCTGCATCTGGGCCACGACACTGTCCAGTTCGGCCAGGTCGGCCTGCTCATCGGCGTCGAGCTGCTCGATGGCGGCTGCCCGATCTGCCTCGATCTCCATCTCTGCGGACAGGCGGTCCTCGTCGATCTGCCCGATGGAGCTGTCGTAGGCGGTGTCGATGGCGCCTTGGGCGTGGGTCCCGATGGCCTCGACTTGCTCGCGCTGAGGCCTCAGGAAGCCCCGTACGATGCCGTCGTACTCGGAGCGGAGTTCGCGGACTTCCTGTGCCTTGAGGGGGCCGCGGTCTCGGATGTCGGTCGCGGCGTCGCCGATGGACTTCTTGGCGCTCTCGCGGCGCACTTCCTGCTCGGCGCGGGCGACCGCTCCGCTGACGTTGTCAGGGAAGGACTCATCGGCGAGCTGGTTCTTGGTGCGGTCAAGCGCCTGGGCTTTGTCTGTCGCGAGCTGCTGGAACTCGGGTGCGCGCTCGTCGAGCAGGGACACGAAGGGCTGCACCCACTGCTCGTGGAGCCCGTCGACTCGTTCTTGGCCTTGCTGGTACTCGATGCTGACCTGGCCGCCTTGCTCGACGTAGCTTTGGTCGAGCTGGGCCCGGGCCGAGGTGGCATCGGCTGCGACCTGGCCCATGGCCTGGGCGTGGCTGGTGGTGACACGGGACCGGGCGTCGGCGTAGGCGCCAGTGATGTTGGCGCGGTGGGTCTCGGCGTCGGATGGGATCTGCTCGGCCCTGGCTGTCCAGGCAGTGGTCACGGCCTGGCTCAGTCCGCTGGCGTGCTCCACGGCCGTGGACTGCAGGGTCTCGGCCTCGCCCCGCATGGTGTCCAGCGCACTGTGGATGCGGCCCAGGTGCTCGGTGGGGGATGCGCCGGTGTCTTCGGTGACGGCCTGCTCCACCTCGGGTTCCATCTCGGGCAGGCAGATGTCTGGGCTGTCGGTGAAGCCGCCCAACTCCGGCGTAGTGCCGCTCGAGATGGAGGAGGTGCTGGGTGATGCTTCGGAGCTTTCGTCGGTGTTCTCGCCGCCCGACGCGCCTGCAGCTGCATCCTGCTCGTCACCCGGGGGCGCTGCTGCGTCCTGGTCTTCTTCCTCTGTTTCGCCCTCTACGCTCTGTGCGTCGGTTTGTTCTTCGTCGGCCGCGTCGGCGTCTGGTGTGGACGGGTCCCGGTCGGTCTGGTCGTCGTCCTCATCAGCGTCGTCCGACCTGGCCGGCGTGGGCTCCAGACACTCGTTGGCCTCGTCTTCGGAAGCTTCGTCCTGCTCGCTGCTCTCGTCCTGGTGGCCATGGCTCGACCGCGCTTCGTCCTCGTCCTGCTCTTCGTCGTCACCGTCAGGCGTTCGTGAGACGAATGTCGTGGCGGTAGAGAAGACCGGGGCGGCCTCGGGGTGGGCGAGGTCCGGCGGAGGGGCGCCAAGCTCCAGCAGCGTGGCGACCATGTCACCGACGAGGGTGGGGTAGGGGGCGAAGCTCTGCTGGGTGTGGAAGAGCTCGTGGATGCTGGGAGCGGCCGTGGAGTCCAGCAGCGCTTCGATGGCATCGGTAGAGCCGGTATTGCGCGGTGCATGGTGGGGGCTGTCGAGGGGGAGTGCAGGCCGCTCGAGCATGGTGAGATGAAGCGCCTGCTGCACCAGGGCGGCTGGGGCGTGGGTGTTCGGTGCGGGCAGCGCTGACCCCAGCGACTGGAGGATGGCGCGTGCGGTCTGGTCGATGTCGGGCGCCTCACCGAGCCCCCAGGGATCCTCGGGGCTGCGGCGCTCGGCCATGCGGCGGGCGCGTCGTCCCCGTGCGTCGGCTTCGCGTTCGTGGGGGTCGGATGGGGACGAGACCGACAGGCCCGGGCCATCGGCAGCGGGGATGCGGTTGTCTCGTGCCTGGATGACGTGGGTGGCTTCGTGCGCGAGCAGCTCGGCCCCGGCGGGCGTGTCGAGCCGCGCTGGTGCCCCGAGGAAGATGTCACGCCCGGTGGCGAACGCACGGGCGCCGATGGCGCGGGCCTGTTCGCGGACGCGCGGACCTTCGTGGATGCGGGCCTCGCCTGGATCGCGGCCGTGGACGGCGGTGAGGAAGGCACGCTCTTCAGGCGTGAGGGGGCGACCCGCGCCTACACGCTGGATGTCGTGCTCGAGCGTGCCAGGCGTGGCGGACTGGCTTCTGGAGCTGCTGGTTTTGGCGGACAGCTGGAGGCCCGGCTCCGGGGCCGTGGTGTGGTGTCCGCTGTCCGCTTCTCCGCGCTGGGCTTCTGTGGCGAGCACCCGGCAGTACGGGAGGGTGAACTCGCTCCACGACAGCGGCGCGTTCCATGGCAGGTAGGACGAGGCATCCAGGCCTGTTGACTGGGTGACCCGGAGCAGGTGGGAGAGGTAGATGGCCTGGGGGGTTGTGGGTTGTTCAGAGCGGGCGTCGTCGAGGGCTTGGTTGCCCAGGTGTTCCTGGATCTCGTGGACCAGGGCGAGCTGAGGATCTCGACGCTGCTGGACCTGTGCGCGCTCCGCTTGCTGCTGCTGCAGCAAGGAGCTGGTCTGTTTTCGCCGGCTCAGTCTCCTGGTCATCCGCTCGGGTTCGCCCTCCGGGGATCCGACCCCCCGCTCACGCGGCTCTCTGAACGAGGTATTCTACCCTCAGCATTCTACATCGCACATCGATCGCCTATGATGGCGCGCTGGACGGTGTTGTGAGAGCGTGTCCAGAGCCACCGCCACGGGGCGTATGCGCGCCTCACGACATGGCGCAGATCCCGCTGCTGTGGGGCCTTCCGGCCATTCAGCTTCGTCAGCGACGGGCCGGGGCAGGGAGAGGCAGGGAAAGGCAAGGAAACGTGGTATCTTTCCGGCTGTCCCGGCACCCCGAATGCCGGCCGGGGACGAACCATCTTGGAGGCACGATGCGCGCTGTTGCTTGGTCCTTGTTCGTGGGGATTCTCTCCACTGCGTGTACCTCTGATCCGGGGGTCACGGTCCACAATGCGGACCCCCGGGCGGAGATCACGTCTCACAGCGATGGGGATACGCCCGAAGCTGGATTCCGCACCTTCTCGGGAGCGGTGGACGATCCCGATCACGCGGTGGATGAGCTCCTGGCGACGTGGATCTACGACGGTGGCGAGGCGTGCCCGGCCCTGGCTCCGGATGACAATGGCAACACCACCTGCGAAATCTTCCTCGAGAGCGGAGACCACAGCGTCGCGTTGCAGGTGGAGGACTCGCTGGGTGGTCTGGGCGTGGCCCAGGTGGATCTGGATGTGCAACCGTACGGTGATCCGTGGGCCGAGATCCACTCGCCGATTGCGGGTGGGATCTACTACAGCGACGGGCTCATCGAGTTCTCAGGGGTGGTGGGCGACGAGTCGGACGACCCCTCCGATCTGGTGGTCTGGTGGGAGAGTTCCGTGGATGGAGTGCTCGATGTCGAGGCCGAGCCCGATGCGAGCGGCAACGTCCTGGGGAGCGGGTACATCAGTGAGGGCGAGCATCTGCTGTCCCTCCATGTAGAGAACACAGGGGGGAACACGGCGTACGACACCGAGACCATCGAGGTCGTCGAGACCAACTCGGCGCCCACCTGCTCGGTGCTCGAGCCCGAGGATGGCTCGGAGGTCGAATACGGGACGCTCGTCACCTTCGAAGGTCTCGCCGAAGACGTTGACGTCCCCTCGGACATGCTGACCGCCACCTGGGCCAGCCACCTCGATGGTGAACTTGCGGAGCAGACGCCACTGACAGACGGCTCGGTGACGCTCCCTTACGAACACCTCTCTGTCGGTGCCCACAACGTCACGCTCACCATCACGGACGAGCAGGGTCTGACCTGCTCGGACGGTGTCATTGTTTCCGTCCTGGACTGTTCGGACATCTGGTACGCCGATGACGACGGTGATGGCTTCGGAGACCCCGACAGCACCACCTCCGGCTGCGACCAGCCCACCGGCTACGTCACCGACGCCACGGACTGCGACGACCTGGACGCGGCGGTCAACCCTGACGCCACCGAGATCTGCAACGACATCGACGACGACTGCGACGGCGACGTCGACGACGCGGATAGCGGCCTGGACACCTCCACCGCCTCCACCTGGTTCTCCGACGCTGACGGCGACAGCTTCGGCGACGCTGCCACCAGCACCGTGGCCTGCGACCAGCCCAGCGGGTACCTGGCCGACGACACCGACTGCGACGACGCGGACGCCAGCGCCTACCCCGGCGCCCCTGAACTCTGCGACGGCGCGGACGACGACTGCGACGGACAGGTGGACGAGGACGACGCCAGCGACGCCTCCACCTGGTACGCCGACGACGACTGCGACGGCTACGGCGACGCCGGCAGCACCTCCGCGGCCTGCAGCCAGCCCAGCGG
>CAYZVO010000214.1:0-15856 GCA_964481655.1 uncultured Enterobacterales bacterium
GGGGGGGGGAACGATCTGGGCGACGGCGGGGGGCTCGGGCTCGGGCTCGGGAGCGGGCGGCGCGATCTCGGGGGCGACGGGGACGGGCTCGGGCTGGGCGATGGGCTCGGGGGAGGGCGTGAGCAGGGGGGACAGCCACAGGGCGGCGGCGGAGGCGGAGACCAGGACCGCGGCGGCGGCGGCGATGGCCACGAACACGGGCCAGCGGCGGCGGGACGGGGCGGGGGCGGCGGCGGGCACGGGGCCCTCGGCGAGCTCCTGGGCGAGCTCGGCCAGCTTGTCGGCCAGGGCGGGATCGTCGGCGTGGTCGAGCCAGGCGGCGATGGCGGGGGGCTCATCGGCCAGGCGCTGGCCCGGGGGGCTCGCCGGTGCATCGGTGTAGGGCAGCTCGACCAGGTTGTCCTGGTCGGTCCCGTTCACCGTGGGGTCGTCGCGGTGGGTGGTCATGGTGTCACCCTCCCTTGCGTTGGGAGAAGGGATGGACCGTCGCGCTGTGCTCCACGCGGGCCTTCAGGCGCCGGCGGACCAGCCCCTGGGCGGTGCGCAGCCGGGAGGCCACGGTGCCGCGGGGCAGGTCGAGCATCAATGCGATCTCGGTGAGGGTGTGCTCTTCGAGGTACAGGGCGTAGACCTCGCGGAGTTTTTCCGGCAGGGCGGCGAGCACGGCCATGCCCTGCTGCCAGGCTTCGGCCTGGCTGGTCAGCTCTTCGGGGGTGGGCTGCTTGGGGGCGTCGTCGCGCTGGTGGGCGCTCACGGCGTCGATGTGCTCGACCGGCTCGCTGCGGTCGCGGCCTTCGGAGCGGAAGCGGGCGTAGGTGCAGTTGCGCAGCACGCCGTAGGCCCAGGCCTCGAAGTGCTCGGGCTGCTTGATGCGCTCGAGCCCCAGGTGGATCTGGAGCAGGACCTCCTGGCACAGATCATCGCGGCCCTGGTTGGCCGGGTAGCGCATGGCCACCGCCCGGGGCAGCCACGCCGCCACGCAGGCCAGCAGGCGATGACGCGCGGCGGCGTCGCCGTGCTGGGCCTGGATGACGGTGCGTGGTTCGATGTCGGAGAGGTTCATCGCCCTTCAGTAGCTCAGGAGCGGAGTTTGGATCGCTTACTTCGGGTTCAGCTGTGCGGCCACGGCAGGCGGACCCCCGCCAGCAGCTGCAGCTGCCAGGTGGGGAGGGTCACCTCGTCGCCCCCCAGCTCGAGGATGGTTGGAGGAAGGCTGCTTCCCAGGCGCACACCCAGCAGCCCGCGCCAGCCGCCGGCCACGGGGAGGCTGATCTCGGAGCCCAGCTCCGGGACCACGGTCCAGTCCCGCATCATGGACCGCCCGTCGCTGCGCAGCTCGCGCAGCTCGAGGCCCAGGCCCAGGCCGGTGCGCCACTGCAGGCGCTCGCCGGTGCTCCACCAGGCCTGGGTCGCGACCCGCGCGGTGAGCAGGTCGTGGCCGGATCCGATCTCCGAGGGCAGGGCGACGGCGACCAGCGGGGAGAGGCCGAAGCCCCGCCAGCGCAGGGCCGCGGGCTCGAGGGACAGCGCGAAGGGGCGGATGTCGCCGGGCAGCAGGTCCACGCCGAGCTGCAGGCTGGCGGGCGCCCAGCCCCAGGTCGGGGCGTCGGCGTCACCCTGGGGATCGGCCGCGGGCTCGGGCTCCGGCGCCCTGGTGAAGGCGTCGGCGCAGAGCAGCAGCAGCTCCAGGCGATCAGCGGGGGTGCTGGGGACGGGCAGCTCCACCACGGGGACGTGCCCCTCGCTGGTCTGGATGTCCAGCGCCCAGCCCAGCTCCTGCTCCACGACCCGCACGCTCGGCCCCGGCCCGATGGCGGGCCCCAGCTCGAGCTCGGGGACCAGCTGACGGCCCAGGTGCAGGGCGTCCTGCCAGGCGGCGGGATCCTCGCCCGGCGGCAGCTCCACCGGGATCCCCGCCCAGGCCAGGCCGGGCAGGCACAGGGCGAGCAGGGGGAGTAGACGGTGCACGGGGCCTAGACCTCGAGCCAGAGGCGCTCGGGGTGCTCGAGGCCCTCGCGGACCCGGGTGAGCAGCCGGGCGGCGAGCCCGGCGTCGAGGGCTCGGGGCTCCCAGGCCAAGGCCAGCGCGCAGACGGGACGGGGCGCCAGCTCGGGGCCGGCGGCGCCGTCGACCACCCGGGGCAGGCGCCGGATGCGGTGCACCCCCAGCGCCACGCACTGCGGCGCCTCGAGGGGCAGGGTGGAGAGCAGCAGGCCGCGGCGCTCGTGGACGGTGACCACGGCCCCGGTCTCGGCCTCCACGGGCAGGGAGTCGTCGGCCACCTGGCGCTCGAAGCGCGCCAGCTCGCCCTCGATCTCGGCGAAGCTCTTGCGCTGGGGGCTGCGCAGCACGGGGGTGCGCTCGCCGCGGGGGCCCGGGGTGGTGACGGCCACGTCGAAGTACTGGGTGGGCTCGGCCCGCTCGCCGTGCAGGTGCACGTTGGCCTCGGGCACGGCGGCCAGGGCGTCCACCACGGCCTTGACCACGAAGGAGCGCAGCCCCAGCTCGAGCCCGTGGCGGGCCTCGAAGGCGGGGCCCCAGCGCTCGATGAGCTGCAGCAGCCGGCCCAGGTCGGCCTCTTCGACGGCCACCTGGGGTGGAGGGGACGGGGGCCCCCCCGCTCCGGGCTCTCCGGGCTCGGCGGCCTCGCGCTCGTCACCGTCGGTGTCCTCGGCCAGGTTGGCCAGCGCGGCCATCACGTCGCGCTGTAGCAGGCGGCCACCTTCGCCGCTGCCCTGCAGCGCGTCGGTGTCGATGCCGTGCTCCTTGGCCAGCTTCTGGGCGGCGGGGCTGGGCGCGGGGGTCTCTGGATTGGTCTCGTTGTCGCTCATGCCGGGTCCTCCCGACGGCGTGGGGCTCGGCTAGCGGGCCATCCAGGCGTCGCACTGCGCGAGCAGGAGGTTGTCGGTCACCTCTTCCCACTCTACCCAATCGCTGGCGCGGATCCAGCGGCAGACGTCGGTGCGCAGCTCGTCCCGCAGGGCGGAGTGCTGGTCGACGATGTTGTCCAGCTCGCCTGGATCCCCGTCGAGATCGTAGAGCTCCTCGAGCTCCCCAGGGTAGGCGCCGCCCAGCTCGTTGTAGGGGTTGCAGTCGGAGGTGCCTTCGGTGCCGGACATGATGTACTTGTCGGGCTCGTGGAGCACCCCGGCGGTCTGCACGCCGCGCTCGAAGTAGATGGGCTCGGGGCTGATGAGACCCATGCGCAGGGGGTCGGCCAGGGAGCGGCCCACGGGGTCGCCGTTCCACTCGAAGGCCCCGGAGATCTCCCCGATGGTGGGGGCGATGTCGATGTTGCTCACCCAGGTGTCCAGCACCACGCCGGGGGCCAGCCGCCCCGGGGCGCGGAGCGAGAAGGTGATGCCCAGGGTGTCGTTGTAGGGCGGACAGCCGTGGTAGAAGAAGTTGTAGTGCTCGGCGAGCTCCTCGCTGTGATCGGCGCCGAAGACGATCATGGCCTCGTCGTAGCGGCCGGCCTGCTCGAGGGCGTCGAGCACCCGCCCCACGTTGTCGTCCATGGCCCGCACCTGGCTGGCGTAGACGGCTTCCATGTGGCGCTGGTCGGCCTCGTCGTAGGGCTCGGTGCCCATGGCGACGGCGTAGGTCTGTTCGACGTCGCTGGGGTCGAGGCTGCCGCTGTAGGGCTCGGGGTGGAACAGCTCGTAGTACGCGTCCACCTTCACGAAGGGCTTGTGGGGCTGGTTGAGGTGCAGCCAGATGAAGACCTTCTCGCCGCTGGGCAGCTCCGGGATGCGCTCGACCAGGGCGTCCACCAGCTGATCGTCCCGCTCGGCCAGGCCGCCGATGTCGGGTTCCTCGCCGGACCAGGTGCAGACCCGCTCGTCGACCCCGTAGTCCATGACGTAGCAGAGGTTGGCCGAGTAGCCCAAGGTGGTGTAGCCGGCGTCGTGGAAGCGCTCGGTGATGGTGGAGCGCTTGGGGCGCATCTGGCCGCTGTTGACCCGGATGCCGTGGTCCCGGGGGTAGGCGCCCGTGGACAGGGAGGTCAGGGCCACCGCGGTGAGCCCCCGGGGGGTCAGCACGTTGCGCAGCACCGTGGACTCGTCGAACAGGGCCATCACGTTGGGCGCGGTGTCCCACTCGCCGCCGTTGCCCCACAGGATGCGGGGGCTCAGGGCGTCGATGGTGATCATCACCACCGTCTCCACCGGCGGCTCGACGGCGGTGTCCTGGGGCGTGGGGCAGGCCACGGCCAGCGACGCGGCGGTCGCCAGCAGCAGGGGTGCGTGCCGGGGGAGGGGAGGGGTCACGGGTGCTCCGAGGGCGCCCATGGTAACCCCGGATCTCGAGGACCACAGCCGGGAAGTGATGCGGTGGTAGTCGGGCTCCGGCCTGATCGTCGCTGCCGGTCCACTGCGCAGCGCTGGTGCGGGGACCCGGGCTGGACGTCGGCGGCTCGCCCTCGAGCAGCGCTGGTGGGGCCTGCGCTCGCCGGCGGAGCTGGTGGTGAGGCGCTGCGAGCTGGGCCGGTAGCCGGTTGCCAACGGCCCCATCGCTCGGCGACGACGCTCCGACGGCGGCCCCGCCTGGAGGCGCGACCTATTGCAGGTCTTCCCGGGGCAGGGACAGCAGGGTGGCCTCGAACTGGCGGGCCTGGAAGCTGTCCACGGCGGGGTAGCGCTCGAGCAGCCAGGCGTCGAAGGCCTCGCGCTCGGGGCGCACGGGGCCGCCCTTCTGGCTGCCTTCTGGAGCCGTGTGGGGCAGGCCGGTGGCCTGCTGGACGACCACCACCGGCACGGGGCCGTCGCCGGTGCACTCGGCGCCGATGGTCTTGAGGCACTGGGTGTAGAAGCGCTCGCCGATGCTGATGGGGCAGGGGGAGCTGGGGCAGTACTGGCGGCCGGCGTGGGCCAGGGCCTCGCGCACGCTGCAGACCGCGCCGCCTCCCGCGGGGAAGTTCTCGCCGATCAGCTCGCCCAGCTGCCGCACCTCGCGGCCGTCCATGGAGGGGGGCAGCACGTAGCGGTTGCCGTGGCCGTTGTTCCAGGAGGCCCAGGCGACGGCGACGGCCACGACCATGGTGAGCGCGCCCACGGGCCAGCGGGCCCAGGCCATGCGGATGCCGTGTTCGATGGGGAGCGAGATGGCGGCCAGCCCCCGCACGATGAGCAGCGCCGCGATGGGCAGCAGGTTCCAGCCGTAGCGCTCCGGGGCGTCGGCGGCGGCCAGGAAGGGCAGGGGGGCCATGTAGGACAGCAGGACCACGCCAAGGGGCAGGTCGATGGAGAACAGCATCCGCTTCCACAGGGGGCGGGCGCCGGGGTCGTCGTCCTCGCGCTTGGCCAGGCCGAGCCCGATGGCGCCGAGCCATGGCAGGGCCAGGCCCAGGTACCAGGGCACCCAGCTGGGCTTGAGCACCGCCATCACGCCGGCGATGGCCCGGTCCACGGCGGTGCCCATGCCCGACTCGAGGATGGTCATGGCCTGCTGGCTCATGGTCGGCGCGGCGGCGTTGCCGGAGCCCGGGGCGATGCCCTCGCTGACGTTCTGGGCCAGCTCGCCGCTGGTGGGGAAGGGGAAGATGCTGAAGATCCACCACATCAGCCCCAGCCCGGCGGCCAGGAACAGGGCGATGGCCAGCAGGCGCCGCCACCAGGGCTTGGGCCCCGCCAGGATCAGCAGCAGCAGCGGAGGCGCCCACATGGGCAGGGTGGTGAAGTGGGCCGAGGTGGTCAGCGCCACCAACACCCCCGCGGCGGGGGCGAGCCACCACCAGCGGCGCACCGCGGCGGTCAGCAGCAGGGACGCGGGGATCAGGAAGAAGATCAGCGGGTCGACGCCGTACAGCCGCGAGGCGTTGATCAGCGGCCCGCAGCAGGCCACCAGGAAGCCGGCGGCGAAGCCCACGCCGTGGCCACCCCCGATGCGGCCCAGGCCGTAGAGCACCAGGGGCAGCAGCAGCATGGCTGCGTGGTTGACCAGGTGCCCGGCCAGCGCCACGTCGGGCTGCACCACCATCAGCGCGGCCACCAGCAGCGAGAAGGTGGGCATGCGGTGCTCGTCCAGCGCGGACCAGTCGCCCTGGTGGACGGCGTGGGCGCTCGAGGCCCAGGCGCCGGCGTCGGGCCCCACCAGCAGCAGATCGTCGGAGCTGGCCCAGAAGGGCAGGTCCTGGGCCGCGGCCCAGGTGGCGCCGTCATCGGCGCCCGAGCCGGCGTGCAGGCCCGGCAGGAACAGCATGCCCAGGATGAGCAGGACCAGCAGCAGCGCCGCGTCGAGCCCCCAGCGTCGGAGGTGCTCGACGGCCATGGTTCGCCACTGGCTCGCGTCTCGCTGGGGCATCCATCGTCCGTGTTGACCGGGGTTGGTTAACATGCCGCTATGAACGTCGTCTGGCTCGTCATCCTGCACTGTAGCGCCGCCCTGGCCGGCTGGGTCGAGGCGGGCCCCGAACGGGGGCATGTGCTCGACGCCGCGGTCGGCGAGACCCGGGCCTCGGTCGCCACCCGCGTCGGCGTGGTGAGCGCCGACGCCGGGCTCACAGCCTGGGCCCGGGACCCGCGCTTCCCGCCTGAAGTGCGCCGGCTGGCCTACGGCCCTGGCGACGTCGCCTGGGGCGCCCCCGCGGGGCAGCTGTGGCGCATCGGCGAGCGCACCGAGCGGGTCGTGTTCTTCGAGAGCCAGACCTCGCTGGTGGATCTGGCCACCACCGGCAGCGGCGCCCTGGTCGCGGCCGCGCGGGGCGCGGAGGCCGGCGTGCTGCGGGTCGAGGGCTCCGAGGCCGCTCGGGTGGTCGAGGGCGTGGACGCCTGGTGCGTGGACGCCGCCGACGCCCGTGTGGTGGTGGGGACCGTCGATGGCGCGGTGCTCGAGTCCACCGACGACGGCCGCAGCTTCGCGGCGGTGCTCGAGGCCGACGCGGGCATCTCCGCGGTGGCGATCCTGGGCGAGGATCTGTGGGTCGGGCTGGCCGATGGCGGCGTCCAGGTCCAGCGCGACGGCGCCTGGGTCGAGCTCGACCCGGTCCAGGGCGGCTACGTCAGCGGCTTCGCCAGCGCCGGCGGCACTCCTGTCGCCACGGTCCAGCGCCTGCAGCAGGGTCACGACGCCCTGCTGGCCTACACCGGCGACTGGGCCAAGCAGATCCGCCCCGGGCGCCTGGGGGACGACACCACGGTCGCCGACCTCACCGGCGCCTGGTCCATGCCCGACGGCCGGGCCCTGGTGGGCAGCTTCCGCCGCGGCCCCCTGGTCTACGACGGCGCCAGCCTGGGCGCGGCCCGGGACGGCTTCCGAGCCACGGTCACCGGCGGCGCGGCCACGGACAGCGGTGGCCGCATCGTGCTCGCGCTGATGGGCACCGGGGTGTACCTGTCGAAGGACGCCGGCGGCAGCTGGGCCAGCGCGGCCAGCGGCGACGGCCCGGTCACCGACTCCGTCGAGGTCACCGCCATCGGCGACGAGCTCGCGGTGGTGGACTTCGAGGGCGTGGCGATCCTCGACGCGCAGGGCCACTGGCGGCGCCTGCCCCGCAACCCGCACCTGTCCCCGGGGCAGAACCCTGCCTCGGTGGGCCGCGACGCCGACGGCGCCTTCTGGGTCGTCGATCGGGTCGGGGCGCTGTTCCGTCTCGAGGGCCAGAGCTGGGAGCCCTGCCAGCAGCGCGGGCTCCGGCTGGACGGAGACGGCGAGGACCTGCTGCTCGCCACCCAGGGTGGCTTCCTGAAGCCCGGCGCCTGCGACGAGGCCTGGGCCCCCTACGAGCTCGAGGGCTCGCCGTCCGTCGACGGTCGGCACGCCCGCAGCGCGGGGGGCTGGGTGGTCGGGACCGGCGGCGTGTGGCGCGACGGTGCGCGGCGCTTCGACATCTCCCAGCGCCCGGTGCGCGCGGTGGCGGCCCGCGGCGACGAGCTGCTGATCGCCCTGGAAGACGGCGCGGTGCTGCGCTGTGGGGATGCCTGCGACGCGGTGGGCGAGCCCGCGCCCGGCGGCGCGGTCGCGGCCCTGGGCTGGCTGCCCGACGGCCGCGTCTGGGCGGCCGAGGCCACCGGGACCTTCCTGATCCATGGCGAGGGCCCCAGCCCCGACCCCTGGACGACGGTGCGAGACGCCCGGCGGGTCACCGGCGATCTCATGCCCCTCGAGCGCGCCCCCTGGAACGACGAGTCCGCCCCCCAGGGCCCCCGCGGCCACGTGGCCCCCGGCGGCCAGCCCCCCGGTCACCAGCCGGGCCAGCCCCAGCACGGTCCCCCGCCCCAGGGCGGGCCCCAGCATCCGCCATTGCCCGGAGACGAGCCCCCGACGCCCCAGGCCGAGCCCGGCTGCGGCTGCGGCGGCGCGGCCCCGGCGGGCTCGCTCTTGGCGTCGGTGGCGCTGCTCGGAGTGCGACGGCGTCGGAGGAGCTAGGCGACGTCGGTGGTGGGCCAAGGCTCCCCCCGCTGCCGCTACTCCCGCCGCAACCACCACCGCGCTGTCCACAGCAGCGCGCCCATCCCCAGCACCACCAGCAGGGACTGCTGGGCCCTGGTCAGCACGGTGATGGCGGTGGCGTCCACCACGCCCACTCCGGTGGATCCCGCGAAGACCCCCAGGTACATGGCGTCCCAGCCCAGCTGGCTGCCGGGGAACAGGAACAGGGCCAGGGCCCCCACGATCACGAAGGCGTTGGTGAAGACCACGCCGGCCCAAGCGGCCTTCATGCCCATGGCCGCCGCGGCGATGAAGACGCCGGTGGGGGAGAGGGTGTGGCCCACGAAGGTCCACAGGACGGCCCGCACGATGGGGCCCAGGCCGCGACCGCGGATGGCGATCAGGGCGTCGAAGACCTGGTCTCCGGCCCCCACCAGGCGCGGGCCGATCCGGGGGGCCCAGGCCTCGAGGGGGGCGCAGAGGCGCCGGTACAGGCGCTGGAGCTGGGCGGGCAGGGCCGCGGCCACAGCGATGCAGCCGGCCCCGAGCAGCAGGGCCACCACGCCCGCGCCCAGCACCTGCTCGGCGCCCTCGGGCAGGGGGAGGGGGGCCAGCAGGAAGATCAGCGCCGCGATCACGGCGGCCACGGCCAGGCCCAGCAGGCGGACCACCACCCGGGCCGCCAGGGCCTCGGCGGCGGAGACGGGGTAGCGACGGGCGGCCAGCCCCGCCGCGGCCAGCTCTCCCACGGGGCCGGGCAGGCCGTAGTTGAACAGCACGGCCACGCACTGGATCAGGGTCAGGTTCCACAGGCTGCCGGGGCCGCGCACCCCGGGCGGCAGCAGGCAGCGCCAGCGCAGGGCGGCGATGGGGGTGGCCGTGGTGATCACCGCCACGCCCAGCAGCACCCCCAGGGGATCCGAGCGCCGCCACAGGTCGGCCAGGGCCTCGCGCCCCGGGTCCAGCTGCCACAGGGCCAACCCGACCACGAGCCCGACGCCCGCGGTCACGGCCAGCATGATCGCGGCCCGGCGGATCGCCCGCCCGCCGCTCTTGTCGTGGGGCTCGGCGCTCATCGGGCCTTGTCCACGGGTGCGCAGCCGGCGCCGATGGCCTGGTCCAGGGCGAACAGCCAGAGGCTGTCGTCGGCGAACAGGGGGGCGCCCAGGCATGCCTCGAGGGGCGCCCGCTCCAGGGCCGGGCCCCGGCGGCTGCGGTGGGCGGGGTAGACCATCAGCCAGCGGAAGCCGGCCTCACTGAGCGCGGCGCCGTCCTCGGGCTCCAGGGCGCCCCGCTGCTGCAGGTCCTCGAGGGCCCGCCGCTCGATCACCGGGGGGGCGTCGCTCTCCAGCAGCATCACGGTGCTCGAGATCGGGCGGCCGTGGCCCAGCTGGTGCAGCCCGCCCACGTTGCGCCAGTGCCCGGGGGGCGGGTCGTGCTGGGTGGTGGCGGGCAGCTCCAGCACCGCGCCGGGGCCCTCCATCAGGTCCGCGGCGGCGGGGTTGGGGGGGGCGTGGGCGGCGTGGGGCCAGGGGAAGGGGGCCAGCAGCAGGGCGTCGGCCAGGATCGCGACGGCCAGCAGGGGGCTCCATCGGCGGCTGCCCAGGGTGGCGACGGCGGCGGCCAGCAGCAGCCCGCCCACGGGAGCCACCCGGTACCAGTGGGTCATGGAGCCCAGCATGGGGAGCTTGGACAGCAGCATCGCCGGGCCGGCCAGGGCGTGGTCCCCGAGCCTCAGCAGCCTGCCGTTCAGGTAGATCCATGGCCCCAGGGCCACGGCGGCGCTCACCAGGGCCCCCAGCAGCCAGGGCCACAGCTCCCGGCGTCTCCACAGCGCGAAGCCCGCGGCCCCGATGAGCACGATGCCCAGGTAGGTGGTCTGGGACAGCTCGGAGTAGGGCCCCGTGAACACCGCCGGCAGCCAGGGATCGAGCAGGTCGGCGAAGCCGATGTTGCCGCCGCGGGGGTAGCGGAAGCTGTCCAGCACCTGACCCTGGCCGGGGTTGGCGAAGCGCGGGTCGTTCATCACCGCGAAGTGGGCCAACACCCCCCAGGCCACGGGGGCGGCCACCAGGGCGCCGATGGCCCCCACAGGCAGAGCCCGCTTCAGGGCCGCGGCCCGATCCCGGACCAGGCACCAGCAGCCCACGGCCAGGCCGAGCCCCGCGATCCACACGCCGTTGTAGGGCCCGGCCCAGGCGCAGATCCCCACCGCCAGCCCCGCCGCGACGATGCGCCGGGCGCCACCGTGGCGGACGGCCATCAGCAGCAGGGCCAGGGCGATGCCGACCCAGGCCACGGCGAGCTGTTCGGTGGCGCCGCGGATGGTCCCGGCCAGGAACGGGGGGCAGGCCATGGCGATCAGGGCCCCCAGCCAGCTCGCGCCCCCGACACAGCGGGCCAGCAGGGCGCCGGCCAGGCCCATCAGCAGCAGCCCGCCCAGGAAGATGGCGTTGTAGGCGGCGGCGGGGCCGAAGATCCCGCCGATGGCCAGCCAGGGCAGGTTGGCGGGGTCGATGAGCAGGGTGTCCACGCCGGCGGGGTGCAGGATCAGCTCGGTGTGCACAAACAAGGGCCGCAGCTCGTGCATCGCGGCGTTCAGCGCCCACAGGTGACCGGCGGCCTCGCCCTGGGGCATGGTCAGCAGCGCGTCGAACCCCTCCACCGGCATGGGCCACAGCACCAGCGGCGGCACCAGCAGGAACACCAGCGCGACGGGCAGCCAGGAGCGGTGGCGGTGCAGGAGGGACATCGTCGGGCTCGTCAGTCCCGCGGCGGCGGGTCGGGGGGCGGGCCCCCAGGCTTACCACGGCGCTGCCCCTGGGGGGCCCGAGGCCCGGGTGTGTTCCGCCGTGGTGGTGCCTTCAGCTCATCGCTGCTGCGCGGCGCGAGGCTGGTGGGCGCCAACGCCCACAGCCGCAGCGGCGGGTCGATGACGGTGGGCGGGCCCAGGGCGTCCTCGACCTCGGCCGCCAGGCCTGGATCCTCGTGCTGCAGGGTCACCCAGGCCACGCCCAGCTTCTGGAGCCTGCCGGCGGGATCGCTCGAGGTCATGGCGTGGCCCCACAGCAGGCGCAGGGCGTGCTGCTCGGTGGGCAGGAACATGCGGGGCAGGGCGGTGGTGGGCCGCCCGTGCAAGGCGGCGGCCAGCAGCGCGTGCTGGGAGGGCACCAGGCCCCCGTCCCAGGGCATGGCCAGCACCGCGCCGTTCCCCTCGAGGGTCTGGAGCTCGGCGGCGGCGGGCACCGGCACGTGCTCCAGGGGCCAGGGGCCCGAGGCCCGGATCCCGTCTCCGAGCTGCAGGCCAAGCAGCAGCCAGGCGAGCTTGGGCCGGCGGGCACACTCCACCGTCAGCCACAGGGCCAGGCCCAGGGAGCCGATGACGGCCAGGCGGTAGTACATGCCCCCGCTGGCCAGCGGGTAGCGCAGCTTGGCCAGGATCAGGGCGGGCAGCGGGATCTCCCACAGCTGCTCCCGGGGGTAGAGCCAGGCCCCCAGGGCCAACAGCCCGCCCCCCACCAGCAGCGCCAGCGCCACCTTGCGGCCGGGGCGGCCGTCCCGCTGGCGCCAGGCCAGCGCGGCCAGGATCACCACCAGCGCGGTGCCGATGTAGGCCACATGGCGCATGTCCCAGGGAGCCTGCAGCTGGGCGGGCAGCCCCACCAGCAGGTCCTGCAGCGACGCGGCGGGGTGGGGTGTGGGCAGGGTCTGCTGGCGCCCGGGGCTCATGGCCGGCATGTACAGCGAGGCGGTGAGCTGCACCTGGATGCCCCGGAAGTACAGCCAGGCGGGGATCATGCTCGCCGCCACCGCCGCCCCGCAGGCCAGGGGGCGCAGGACCCGGCGCTGTCGGACCGCCACCGCGCCGACATGGGCCATGGTCAGCAGGGGCAGCGCGAGCCCGAAGTAGGGGGAGGTGAAGGCCGTGGTGGTGGCGATGCCCGCGGCGGCCGCGGCCCACCAGCCACCGCGCTCATCCAGCAGAGCGCGGTCCAGGGCGTAGAGGAACAGGGGGATGAGCCCCACCGCCAGCTTGGGCAGCTCTCCGGTGGCGAAGGTGCCCAGGGCGAAGGGGCAGAGGGCGAAGGCCACGCAGCCGGCGGCCACGGTCCACGGACCCGCGCCGCTCCAGCGGCGCAGCAGGGGCCAGCTGGCCAGGGCCGACAGGGGCAGCACCAGCAGCATCGAGACGTTGAAGACCCCCACCGCGTTGAGCACGCTGCGCAGGGGCAGCCCGGCGATCAGGGGCAGCCAGCCGATGAAGCGCGCCCCCCGCTCCCAGGGGTAGCCGGCGCGCAGGGTGCTGTGCAGGGGCTCCCCTTCGGTGAGGGCCCGCCACAGGTGGTCCCCAAGCCAGGCGTGGCTGCCGCCGAACAGGCTGGGGTTCCAGGACGAGCCGACCTGCAGCGGCATGGGCCAGCACAGGGCGCAGATCACCACGAGCGGGACCAACAGGGTCGCAGCGAGGGGGAGCCATGGGCGCTGAGCGTGGGTCATGGTGTCCGCATGAGCATTGCACGGCTGACTCGCGTGCTTCGGCGGACCTTACCACGCCAGCCCCGACCCGCTCTCCCCGTGAGGCAGGGCACCCTGCTATGGACCAGGGGCATGGTCCTGCGCTCCCTCGCCGCGCTGTCGCTGCTGGCCTCGGCTGCCTGTCGCTCCGCGCCCGCCCCCGAGGCCGTCTTCGTGGACGGCGCGGGCATGGCCACGGCGAGCCAGCCGGAGCCCGGGGACCCGGCGCGGCCCAACGTCGTGCTGGTGGTCATCGAGTCCCTGCACGCCGGGACCGTGTTGGGGCTGCGCGACGATCCGTCCCTCGCCCCGAACCTCGCCCGCCTGCTGCGGGAGGGCACCAGCTTCGAGCGGGCCTACACCACGGGCAGCTGGACCATGCCGGGGCTCGCCTCCCTGCTCACCGGCCGCTACCCGCGGCTGGACACCCACGGCAGCAGCGCGGGGATGCTCAGCACCGCGGCGGGCGCCCGCACCCTGCCGGAGATCCTGGGCCACTACGGCTACGCCACCGCGGGGGTGTGGGGCTCGACCCTGGCCTGCGGGGTGGGCACGGACCTGCCCTTCCAGCGGGTCAGCCCCCTGCACTGCGGACCGTCGGAGCTGCCCGCCGACGCGGCCGTGGCCACCTGGGTGGAGCACGACGCCCGGGAGCCCTTCCTGCTGATGGTCCACAACATCGACCTGCACGCCCCGGAGCCCTCGGCCCCGGAGGACTGGCTGCACCGCCACACCGACGCCCACCCGGCCTGCCCCGGGGTCACCAAGGAGCCCCTCTACCCCCAGCTCGAGGCGGCGCTGGGGCCCGTCGCCGCCGCGGAGCACGTGGTGGGCCACTACCGCGGCCAGCTGGCCTGGTACGACCGGGCCCTGGGGCGCATGCTCGAGGCCCTGGACGACGAAGGGCTGCTGGACGACACCGTGGTGGTGGTGACCACCAACCACGGCCAGGACCTGTTCGAGCACAGCTGCTTCGACCACGGCACGCTCTACGATCCCGTGCTGCACATCCCGCTGATCTGGTGGGAGCGGGACGGCGCCCCGCGGCGGGTGGACACGGTGGTCCAGAACATCGACCTGCTGCCCAGCCTGCTCGCCCGGGCCGGGGTGCCCTTCGCGGGCCTGGACGGCCAGAGCCTGCTGCCCCTGATGGGCACTGGGTCGGGCGACTACCAGGAGCGACCGGTGTTCAGCCTGAGCAAGGGCCAGAACGCCTCGCTGCGCACCCGGGAGCGCAAGCTGATCCTGAGCCAGGGCCTGCGAGTCGGGCGCTGCGACGCGGTGCGCTCGCCGGCGCCCCCCAGCGGCCGGGTGCCCCACTACGAGCTGTACGACCTGGTGGCCGATCCCGGAGAGGCCCACGACCTGTACCCGGATCGCGGGGACGAGGCCGCGCCCATGGCCGCTGAGCTGGGCGCCTGGCTCTCCGCCCGCCGGCCGAAGCCCGGTGAGCTGCTGCCCGGGATCGGAGCGCGGGAGCGCCGGGCGCTGCAGGAGCGGGGCTACTGGGATCTGGCGGCCCCCCAGGACGCGGAGAGGGCGCCCCCGCCGAAGCCGGAGCGCCCTGTCGAAGATCTGCGCTGACTAGGCGCCGGTGTCGCCTTCCTCGCCGCCGCCGGTGGCGTACTCTTCCTCGGGCTCCTCGGGGTCGATGACCTCGCCCTCGTCGTCGATGGGCTCCTCGGGGGTGACCGAGCTGACGTCGTAGTCGCCGGTGCGGGTGGCGGTGAAGTCGGTCTCGAGGCGGATGCTCACGCCGATCTCCACACCCTCGATGACGCAGCCGCCGGCCCAGCCGTAGGCGATGACGCCGTCTTCCATGGTGGTCGCGTCGGCGTTGAAGGCGCCGGTGACGGTGCCGACGCCGACGGCGACGCAGGCCTCGTTGGCGCCCAGGGCCAGGCCGGAGAGCATGGCGTAGGTGCCGTCTTCCTCGAGCAGGCCGCCGATGCGGACGCCGGCGTTCTCGTCCTCGACGTCGAGGTTCACGAAGTTGAGCAGCTGGTAGTCGGGGCCCCAGGGCTGGTCCACGGCGACGTTGTTCCAGAAGGTCTCGGAGGGGCACTCGACGCCCTCGTCGGAGCAGAGGGTGGAGACCTGGAGGATCTCTCCGTCGAACTCGATGTCGGCGTCTTCGCCGTCGGCCACCTCGGCCACGAGCTCATCGTTGATGTACACCCGCATGTTGTTCTCGTAGGTGACCTCGAAGTTGCCCATGACGTCCTGGGTCGCAGGAAGCTCGAAGCAGCCGACCGACAGGGCGGTGGAGGCGAGGGCGATGGTGAGGATCGTGCGCTTCATGGTGTGTCTCCTTCCATGATGGCTGGCATTCGTTTGCCGCCCTGATGGAACCACGACCACGCAAAAAGGAAAAAAGTTTTTTCGAGCCGGTGCTAAGATTCGTGGGTCGTCCAAGGAGTCCTCATGCGCAAGCTCGCAATCGTCGCCCTGATCCTGTCCGTCGCCTGCCGCACGGATCCCAACAAGCCGGACACGGACACCCTGACCCCGGACGACACCGCCTGGCGGCTCGTCGACGCCGACGGCGACGGCTACACCGCCGGCGAGGACTGCGACGATGACGACGCCAGCATCCACCCTGGCGCCGATGAGACCTGCGACGGCATCGACAACGACTGCGACGACGAGATCGACGAAGACGCCGTGGACGCCACCACCTGGTACACCGACGGTGACGGCGACGGGTACGGGGATCCCGATCTGGCGCAGGAGGCCTGCGAGGCCCCCGAGGGCACCGTCGAGGTCGGCGGTGACTGCGACGACGGGGACGACGAGGTCTACCCGGGCGCCCCCGAGCGCTGCGATGGCATCGACAACGACTGCGACGGCGAGATCGACGAGGATCTGAACGAGACCTGGTACGCCGACGCCGACGGAGACGGCTACGGCGACCCCGAGACCGACACCGACTCCTGCGACCCCGGCGACGGCTGGGTCCCCGACGACAACC
>CAYZVO010000215.1:0-8467 GCA_964481655.1 uncultured Enterobacterales bacterium
GGGCTTCGTTCTACGCGGCGGCGGGGTAGGGTTGCTACTGCGGCGGACCGGGGGGGGACGACTGCGACGACGGCGACGCCGACGTCTACCCCGGCGCCCCCGATGACCCCTACGACGGTGTCATCACCGACTGTGACAACGCCTCGGAGTTCGACGCGGACGCCGACGGCTACCAGAGCGCCGAGTATGGCGGCGACGACTGCGACGACGCCAACTCCGACATCAACCCCGGCGCCACCGAGACCTGGTACGACGGCGTGGACGCCGACTGCGACGGCGCCGACGACTACGACGCCGACGGTGACGGACACCGCAGCGACGACTGGGGCGGCGAGGACTGCGACGACACCGACGCGGCCATCAACCCCGACGCCACCGAGACCTGGTACGACGGCGTGGACTCCGACTGCGACGGCGCCGACGACTACGACCAGGACGGCGACGGCTACCCCCTGGACGAGGACTGCGACGATACGGACCCCGACAGCTGGCCCGGCAACGGCGAGCTGGACGAGGACTGCAACCCCATCGAGGACCCGGACACCGGCGACCCCCAGGATGACACCGGCGACCCGACCAACCCCGACGACACCGGCCCGCTGTCGGACGACGACGGCTTCTTCAAGGGCGGCGGAGGCTGCGGCTGCAGCAGCCAGACCCCCACGAAGCTGGCAGGCCTCGGCTGGCTCGTCCTGGGCCTCGGCCTGGTGGGCATGCGGCGGCGGCGCAGCGACTAGCGACGAGCCCGTCCTGGACGCGCGAAACGGCTCATCCGGGCGCCCTCCGCGCGCGTGCGCATGAGAACGCCCGAATGCACCCTCCCCCGCCAGGTATGCCCGGATAAGAGAAAGACATCCATTGACATGGCAAGGGCGCTTGTTGGAAGTTGTCCGAACCATGTACGCCAAGATCCTCCTCCGCCTCTCCACAACCTCGGTCGCGGCGAGCCTCTTCGGGGCCGTCGGCTGGGTCGCCATCTCCCCGGTGGACGGCGCCAGCTCCGACCACAACCCGGCCCGCGTCCAGGAAGCCCCCGCCTGGACGCCCCCGAACTGGCACCCCGCCAGCGAGGAGCTCTGGGCCCTCGAGCAGATGGACGCCCCGCCCGCCGAAGGCGCGCCCCGGCTCCGCTCCAGCGCCGCCTTCGTCTTCGACGTCGACCGCGGTGAGGTCCTGCTCGAGAAGAACGCCGACACGATCCAGCCCGTGGCCTCCCTGACCAAGCTGGTCTCGGCCCTGGCGCTGGCCTCGTCGGACTACGATCTCGACCGCGAGATCTGCATCGGGCACGAGCACTACCCCACCCGCAACGGGGCGTTCTCGAAGCTCTCCACCGGCGACTGCATCCAGGGCTGGGACGCCCTGGGCGCGGCCCTGGTGTCCTCCGACAACCGGGGCGCCTTCGCCCTGGCCTCGGCCACCGATCTGGACCTCGAGCACTTCATCACCCGGATGAACACGGTCAGCGGTGAGCTGGGCATGGAGATGTCCAGCTGGACCGACCCGTCGGGCCTCGAGGACGAGAACATGAGCACCGCCCGGGACCTGGCCCGGGCCACCATCGCGGTGGCCAGCCACCCGCTGCTGTCCTCGGTCTCGGCCGCCCCCCACTGGGACCTGCACTACGACGACCGCCCCACCCGCCGTCGCTTCACGACCAACAAGCTCTCGGGGCGGGGCGGGCTGTCCATCGACGCCGTCAAGACCGGCTACACAGGCACCGCCGGCTACTGCTACACCACCGCGCTGACCACCCGCAGCGGCAGGCACGTGGTGCTCACGGTGCTGGGCGCGCCACGGGACCGGGACCGATACCGGGATGTCAACGCCCTGCTGCGCTGGATCGACGGCCTCGAGGTCTGAAGGACTCAAGCCGGGCCACCGCGGGTCCGATGGTGAGGGGCGGGCGCGTCGCGCGCCCGTTAGCACCCCTGTACGATCGTCCCGCATCCCCAGCAGGTTCTCCCATGCCCGGCAAAGACAAACTCCTCGATGTCCCCGTCGAAGTCCTCTCCCTGGCCTCCGACCCGCCGCTGATCCTCTCCGGCCGGGTCACCTGCCGCGATGGGGAGACCTGCGACGTCCTGTTGGACGAGGCAGAGCACGGCTTCGCCGAGGGCATGAAGGTGATCGTCGACGCCGGCGAGGCCACCGAGCTGCGCGTGGTCGGCGAGATCGGCCTGGTGCAGGAGAACCTCATCCACGTCGAGTCCCGCACCCTGGTGCGCCGGGACAAGCGCATCTTCCCGCGCACCTACGGCGGCATCCGCCTCCGCTACCAGGTGGTCGAGCCCGGCGCGACCCAGGCCTGGATCGACAGCGCCGCCGACCCCGGCGGCACCTGGAACAGCCCCGATCCGTTCATGGACTTCTCCGGCTCCGGCCTGAAGTTCGAGGACCAGGAGAAGTGCAAGGCCGAGGACACCCTGCTGCTCGAGCTCTGCATCCCCCCCAGCGACGACCTGTACCGGGCCAGCGCCCGGGTGGTCCGCCTCTTCCCCATCCCCCAGAAAGAGATCGACGCCAGCGAGCGCGATCCGGACACCCCCGCCCCCACCCACCAGATCGCCGTGCACTTCGAGAACCTGCCCCCCGAGGCGGTCGAGGCCCTGATGGCCTTCACCCTCCGGGTCCAGGACGCGCTGATCTAGGAGCTATCAGCGCTCAGCTGACAGCTCACAGGTACCGCAACCACCACAGGTCGCGGCGCCGGGCCTTGAGCTTCCCCCACGCCACGCAGATCGGGTAGAGCACGGCCAGGGTGACGGCCCAGCCGGCGTAGACCCGCAGCAGGCTGGGCTCCACCGGCGCGTCCAGGCCCCCCGTGAGGATGCGGGAGCCCTTCGAGCCCACCTGGATGATCGGGATGTGCAGCAGGTAGAAGAACATGGGCACGCGGCCGTAGACCAGCAGCAGCCGGCGGAACGTGCCGCCCAGACGATCGAGCACCGGCAGCAGCAGCAGCCCCGGCCCGATGGTCATGAGCAGGTACTGCAGCGACGGCGGGTACTTGGTGGTGTCCAGCACCGAGAACGCGGTGAACAGCAGCCCCCGCTCCTGCTCGCCCCAAGGGCGCGGATCGCCGTAGAGCGACAGCCCCCGCAGCAGCAGGAAGGCCGCGACGAGCCCGGCGCCCAGGGCCGCGGCCCGCTTCAGCCGCACCCCCTGGGCCCCCGCCAGCCAGGGCGCCGCGGCCCAACCGACGGCCATCAGGCCCGCCCAGGGCAGGAAGGGGTAGGACACGCCCACCGGGAAGCCGGCGATGTCGAAGGAGTAGGGCGCCATGGCCAGACCCCAGGGGATGGCCCCGGCCCCCAGCTCCGCCGGCGCGATGCCCCCCAGCAGGTTGTGCCCCAGCACCACCACCAGCCCGAAGGCCAGCGGAGCGAGGCGACCGAGCCGCACGATGAGGCCCAGGGTCACCATCGAGGCCCCCAGGGCCCAGATGACCAACAGGGACAGGCTGGGCACGCCAAGCTGCCAGCAGGTGTTGACCACCACGATCTCGAGGAAGACGAGCCAGAACCCCCTGCTGATCAGGAAGCCCGAGGCCTTCTCGATCCCCACACGGCGGGCGTACAGCGCCGCCCCCAGGCCGGCCAGGGCCACGAAGGTGGGGGCGCAGAGGTGGGTCACCCAGCGGGTGGCGAACAGGGCCGGGGTGGTGGTGGCCAGGTCGGTGGGGTTGCCCAGGGCACCGAAGAACGCGCGGCTGTGGTCCAGGGCCATCAGCACCATCACCAGCCCCCGGAGCAGGTCCAGGCTGTCGATGCGCGCGCGGCTGGTGGTCCGCTCCATTCTGGCTCCCACAGGCCCCAATGCAGGGGTTCGGCTTCCTATCCCCTTCGTCAGCGCGGCGTTACGGCCTGCAGACGGAGGAAGCGTGGCCCACTGCACCAACCTGGACTGTCGGCACCGCCAGCGCACGGGCAAGCCGGCCGAGTACCAGCCAGGGACCACCCACTGTGCAGACTGCGGCGCGCCCCTCGAGGCCGGGGAGCCGCCGCCGCCGGCGCGACCGCCCAAGGTCCCCTGGCCCGCCTCCCTGCTCCGCCGCCTGGCCCTCACCCTGGGCGCCATGGTCGCGGTCACCGCCCTGGGGTGGCTGCCCAACCCCCTGGTGGATCACCAGGCCGCCCACTCGTTCCTCGGGAGCGGCGTCCAGGCGGGTCCCTTCTGCCTCGGCGTGCGCCCCCTGGTGGTGGCCTTCGTGCTGGTGGAGCTGGGCGCCCTGATCCTGCCCTTCACCCGGCAGCGCCGGCGCCAGGACCCCGATCTGCGGCGACGGCTGTGGATCATCGCGGTGGTGCTGGGGATGGGCGTGGCCTGGTTCCAGGGCCTGTCCCTGGCCTTCGCCCTCGAGAACATGAACTACGGGTACAGCGGGGGATGGATGGGCGACTACGGCGGCTGGGGCGGCGACGTGGTCCCCAACCCTGGCTGGATGTTCCGGCTCGCCACGGCCACCATGTGCGCCGCGGGCGTCACCGCGGTCGCCGCGATCGTGCACTGGCTCGACCACCGCGGCCTCGGACCGGGCATGGCCGCCCTGCTGCTGGCCGACGCCGTGGCCCTGATGGCTGGTGGCGTGCTGCGCCAGGGCCGCCTGATCGCGTTGGGCGAGAGCACCCTGTTCTTCGCGCTGCTCACCCTGCTGTTCCTGGCGGCGCTGCTGATCGGCACCCACTGGCTGCTGGGCCGGGAGCCCCGCGGGGGCGGCGGCCTGCCCGCCGCGCTGCCCACCACCGGCCTGCTGCCCTACGAGTGGGCCATCACCCTCCTGCTGGTGCCCACCACCCTCGCCAGCTTCGGCGTCGGGGGCAGCGACGCGCTGTTGGAGCTGTTCCTGCCCGGCCGGGGGCCATGGATCGCCGTGGCCATCCCGGTGGTGCTGGTGGGCACGCCCGTGGCCT
Organism: uncultured Enterobacterales bacterium; assembly: GCA_964481655.1. Lineage (GTDB taxonomy): Bacteria > Myxococcota_A > UBA796 > UBA796 > JAFGLY01 > CALDOK01. Next base: position 4,914 of record CAYZVO010000215.1, read on the forward strand.
CGTTGTTCTTCTACTGGCGCCGGCGTCGCTGGTGGTCAGGCCCCCAGAGCGGGGCCTGGCTGCGCCTGGTGGTCGCCTCGGCGGTGCTGATGGTGGCCCTGGTGCTCGCCGACGCCTTCCTGCTGCGCGCCATGCCCTTCGCCGGGGCCGGAGCGCTGGGCTGGATCACCATCGTGGCCCTCGGCGGCGACGCCTGGGATGAGCTGCGCGCCTGGCGCAAGCAGGGCTCGGAGCCGGTGGAGCTGGCCCGCCACCAGGACCTGGCCGACGCCATCGAACAGCTGCGGGAGCTGCGGGAGGCCGAGCCCCAGGCCCGCTTCGTGCTTACGGGCCGTCGCTTCCGCGCCCTGACCTACTTCTTCGGCCCCTACGTCCCGCTGCGGATCGTTCGGGTCGATGGCGACCACACACTGAAGTCCAAGCCATGATGCGCCTCCCTGCCCTGCTCGCCCTGCTGTCCCTGGCCGACGCCCAGGAGCAGCCCGCCGGTCCGCCCGTGCTGTCCAGCACGGCGCTGCCCGTCCAGGTCATGCCCCACTGCCTGTACGGCCTCGACCCCCACGCGGCCGCGGTGGAAGCCTGGCCCAACGGGCCGGAGCCCCGGGGCTACCGGGTCGAGCCCGGCAGCCCGCTGCACCTGCTGCGCTGGCTGGGCCTGCTCGAGGGCGACGTGATCACCGCTGTGAACGGGGAGCCCCTGGGCACCGCCGAGCGCCACTACGCCGCCCGGCAGGCCACCCATGCAGCCACCACCTGCCGCTGGAGCGTGCTGCGGGGCGACCAGCCCGGCGTCGTGGAGGCCACCCTCAGCCCCGGCGAGCCCCAGGCCCTGGTGCTCGAGCGCGACGAGGCGGGCATGCCGTCCCGCCTGTCCCGGGCCGCCCTGCTGCAGCGCCTCTCGGACCCCTACGCCTTCGGGCCCTACGCCTCGATGCTGGCCATGGCCGCCGACGACGGCGTGTACTTCGTGGACAAGGGGCTGGTGGCCCTGGCCTCGGAGCTGGGCTTCCAGCCCCTGGACCACCACGTGGAGCTGGGGGGGATCACCACGGCGAGCGGCCGCACCACCATGGAGGCGTTGACCCATCTGCTCACGGATCCCTCGGTCACCTGGCGCTTCCGCCGGGCCGGTGAGCTGCAGACCCTCGAGCTGGTCATCGAGGGCGATCCGGTGCCGCTGCCAGGGGGATAGGGTCCTCACAGCACCGGAGGACCCATGCGCGCGACCCTCGCCATCACCGCGACCCTGCTGCTCACCGCCTGCACCACCGACCCCGACGAGACCGCGCCCCCCGTGGACACTCAGCCCGGGGACACCCACGACTCGGCGGGCCCCGATGGGGATCCCTGCGCCGAGCTGGACCTGCCCGTGCGGGCGTTCGAGGACGCCGCAGACGACGACGGCCTGTACGCCACCGCCGCCGACTTCACGGTGCCCACCCGCAGCGGGGACTGGACCCTGAGCGAGCGCTGGACCGGCTGCGACGTGATCCTGATGATCCAGGACGCCCCCAACCAGGCCCGGGGCTGGCCCATCGACCTGTGGGACCGCGACGTGGACGACCTGTTCGCCAAGCTGCCCCGCAACACCCAGCTGCTGTTCTTCAGCACCGCCACCTCCACCGCCTCCATCGACGAGTCGCTGGACGCCCTCGAGGCCGAGATCGGACGGGTCATGGCGGACATGGACGAGGCCGACCGCGCCTGGTGGCAGGACCGGGTCGCCTTCGTCACCCAGCGGGCCCAGATCGTGGACGGCTGGGTGGGCGACATCATGAACGACCCCGGCTGGGGCGTGGGCATCGATCGCACCCAGCGCATCCGCTACATCGGCTCCTACGCCGATCCCACCCGCTACGACAGCAGCTACGGCTGGTTCGCGCCCAACCTCTCCTACGCCGCCAACGAGGCCATCTACTACAACTTCGAGGCCGAGCGGGAGATCGAGCTCGCCGCCCAGGACGCCTTGGTGGTGCCCGTCTTCGACGGCTCCAACTGGTCGAGCACCGTCGAGGCCGAGGTCGCCATCCCCGCCGAGGCCGCCGACTACGACTCCCTGGCCCTGGACCTGCACATGGGCTGCGGGGGCGAGGGCGAGTACGGCGACTGCTTCGCCTGGGACACGGGAGCCCGACTGCTGGTCTGCGATCAGCCCGCCGAGGAGAACCCCTGGGCCGACACCCCCTGCCAGCAGGCTGTGGACGCCGTGATGGGCACCTGCACCGAAGACGGCGTGGAGACCGGGACCGAGTGCACCACCGCCGAGGACTGCGGCTCGGACACGGGCATCGCCTACGCCTGCGAGGGCTACAGCGAGGCCATCGCCGCCGACACCCAGCAGGGCGCCTGCGCCGACCCGCTGGGGGAGACCACCACCGGCACCTACACCTGCGAGGAGGACGGCAGCGGCTACGGCGATCTGAGCTGCGCCTGCAGCTCCGAGCGGGAGCTGGGCCGCTGGATCACCACCTACCACCGCGAGGGCCGCTGGGTGCACGAGGTCACCGGCCTGCAGCCCCTGCTCACCCCCGGGGAGACCGAGCGCCTGCAGTTCGTCACGGGCTCGAGCTACACCGTCGACCTGGACCTGCGCTACTTCGACGCCGGCCTGGAGACCGAGGCTGAGCAGGTCACCCACCTGTTCGGGTCCTGCAACCTGGCCAGCGACTGCAACGCCTCCTACGAAGGCGGCATCGCGGTGGAGATCCCGGCCGACGCCGCGAAGGTCACCCTCGCCACCGTGCTGACGGGCCACGGCATGTCCAGCCCCGGCAACTGCGCCGAGTTCTGCGACATGGACCACGTCTTCTCGGTGGGCGGCAGCGACATCCTCACCGTCAACTTCGACGTCGAGGGCACCGACTACCGCTGCGAGGACGAGGTGAGCCTTGGCACCGTGCCCAACCAGTACGGCACCTGGTGGTACAGCCGCCACGGCTGGTGCCCCGGCCGGGACGTGCCCGTACAGCTGCACGACATCACCGAGCAGGTGACCAAGGGCGCCGAGAACCAGCTCGACTACCGGGTGCTCTACGAGGGCGAGGACTACAGCGGCGCGTCCAGCTGGGCCGACATCTGGGCCAACGTCTGGTTGGTGATCGAGCGCTGATGGCTCCAGACGAGCCTGCCCAGCGCTCCCTGTACCTGCCCGCCCCAGGCGGCGCGGAGCTGCACCTGCGAGCCCTGGAGCCCGGGACGCCGAGCCGGGAGCCCGTGCTGATGCTCCACGGCTCGGTGGAGAACGGGCGGGTGTTCTACACCCCCGGCGGCAAGGGCCTGGGCCCCTTCCTGGCCCGGGCCGGCCACCCCGTCTACGTCCTGGACCAGCGCGGCCGCGGCGAGAGCCGGCCCCATGTGGCCCGGGGCCACCGCTACGGCCAGACCGAGACCATCGTCGAGGATCTCCCGGCCGCCCACGCCGCGGTCCGCTCGCGGCATCGAGACCAGCGGGTGCACTGGCTGGCCCACTCCTGGGGGCCCCGGGGCCGGGGGGGGCGGGGGGGGGCGCGCCCCCGCGGGGGGCGCGGGGGGGGGGGGGGGCCCCCCCCCCCCCC
>CAYZVO010000215.1:8477-15830 GCA_964481655.1 uncultured Enterobacterales bacterium
GCAGTGGGTGGCCCAGTCGTGGGGGCCATGGCTCGGGTGGAGCGTTGGCGGCCGGAGCAGCTGCGGGAGCAGCGGTCGGCTCGTAGAGCCGAGCGAAGGCCCGGAGGCGTGCTGATGCTGGCGGCCCTGGGCCGGCTCCCCGCGCTGCGGGGCGAGGTGGCCAGCCTGAGCTTCTTCGGCACCAAGCGCTCCGTGCGGGTGCGCAACCTTCACAAGCGGCTGCTCATCGACCTGTACTGGATGCGGATCGCTCGCTGGATCGCGGCGGGCTGGGGCTACCTACCCTCGCGCCGCCTGGGGCTGGGCTCCGACGACGAGAGCCGCGCCAGCCTCGGCCAGTGCTGCGCCTGGGTGCGGCCGGGGCCCTGGCTCGACCCCGTCGACGGCTTCGACTACGGCGAGGCCCTGCTGGCCGCCGAGGACCTGCCCCCGGCTTGGTACCTGGCCGCCGTGGACGACCCCTGCCTGGGGCACCCCGACGACGTGCGGGACCTCATGGCCGAGGCCGGCCAGGCCGACCAGCGCTTCGCCCTGCTGGGCCGCGCCCACGGCAACCACCACGACTACGACCACGTCACCATGCTCACCCACGCCGACGCGCCCCGGGATCACTTCCCCGCGGTGGCCACCTGGCTCGCCGAGCACGACGAATACGGGGAATGAGCCCTTCGACCCCCCGTACCCTGGGGCCTCATCGACCGAGGAGGCGTCATGGCCACCCCCACCCGCTCCACCTTCGTGACCGTCATCGGCTGGATCTTCGCGGTGCTGTCGGGCCTGAGCCTGCTGATGGCGGTGATGCAGAACATCATGCTGCACACGGTCTTCCCCCTCGAGCAGATGACCGGTGACATCCCCGCCGACATGCCCGCCATGGCGGCGTTCATGTTCGAGAACTTCGCCCTGCTGTTCCTGATCCCCCTGGTGGTCTCCGCCGTGATCCTGGCCGGCTCGGTGGGGCTGATCAGGCGCCTCGAGTGGGCCCGCAAGCTGATGGTGGGGGTCATGGGGCTGGCGGCCCTGTGGTCCCTGCTCTCCGTCGTCTTCCAGGTGGCCTGGATGGGTCAGTTCGGCGACGTGCCCGGCGACATGGCGGGCACCTTCCAGGCGATGCAGATCTTCATGACCGTCTTCGCCCTGCTCTGGGGCCTGGGCTTCGCCGCCCTGTTCGGTTGGATCACCAAGCGCCTGATGTCCTGGGACACCAAGCAGGAGTTCCGCTAGGACCCAGGGGAGCACGTCACGCGCTCCCGCAATGCACCGGAACCCGCAGGCCCCGCGAGGGGTCCCTGTACCTGCCCCCCGGGAGCCCCCGTGCATCCACCGTCCCTGCCCACCTCGGTGTTCCTGCTGCTCGCGGCCTGCAGCTCCGCCGCCGAGCCCGAGCCGCCTACGGCGCCACCGCCCGCACCGGCACCGGCCCCACCGGCCTCCACCTACAAACACCAGGCCGCCGACTACGTCACCTGCCTACAGCCCCTGGGCCCCTACGACGCCGAGCTCCTGGCCAGCGTGGCCCGGGGCGTCGAGGCCCTGTACGGCTTCACCACCTGGACCCTGGAGCCCCGGCCCCTCCCGGACGCCGCATGGTACCCACCCCGCCAGCGCTACCGGGCCGACGACCTGCTGGACCACCTCGAGCGGGTCGTGATCCCTGGCTCCGGCTGCAAGTTCATCGTGGGCTTCACGGCCGAGGACATCTCCACCTCCAAGCCCCCCCACGTGGACTGGGGCGTGTTCGGCCTGGGCAGCATCGGCGGGCCCGCGGCCGTGGTCTCCACCGATCGGCTGCTGCCCAGCGACAAGGGCCCCAACTGGAACCGCCTGCTGGGGATCCGCACGGTCAAGGTCGTCAACCACGAGCTCGGACACGTCGTGGGGCTGGGCCACCTGCCCGGGGACGGCTGCCTGATGAACGACGCCAAGGGCACCATCAAGACCGTCGACAGCGAGACCGGGGTGCTCTGCGACCACGAGCGCGAGGCCATGCAGCGCCTGCTGAACGCCGAGCTCCCGCGGCTCGAGCTGATGGACTGGGACGCGGTGCTAGCCGAGGGGATCGAGCCGTAGGCGGATGGGGTGCACCACCAGCGCCTCGTGACCGTCCAGGTACTCCTCGGTGACCACCACCGAGCCGGACTCGATGTGGGTGACCCGCCCCCAGGAGTTGCCCACGTAGCTGCCGATCTCCACCACGTGGCTGCCCCCGGAGGGATCCTCGAGCAGGGCCCGCGGCCGCTCGCCCCAGACCACGCCGCGCAGGGCCAGCTGCTCCACCGCGAAGCACTGCAGGGGATCCTGCTGGCAGGCGTCCGGCCCTGGGGGCTCTGTGGGGAAGAAGGGCCGGTAGGGATCCCGCTTGCCGATGGGGTTGTAGGCCCAGCCATCCTGGCTCGGGGCCGCCTCCGGCGCCGTCGGGGACGCCGCTGACACCGCCGGCGCGGGGGCCGGAGCCTCCGCTCGAGGGTCGGCCTGCTCGCAGGCACAGAGGACCACCACCACCGCGACGCACGCTCGTGTCATCACCATGCTCTCACCTCCTGTTCCCGCGACTCGATGCTACGACAGGAGGGTCGTCCCCCAGGGTCACGTCCTGTCTCGGCTCGTCGAACAGGCCAGCGCCCCGGGGGCCCGGCAGGCAGAGATCCACGCGAGAGGTACCCATGCGCGTCCAGCACTTCCACGACCCCGCCAGCTCCACCATCACCTACGTGGTCTTCGACGAGGCCAGCCGGATCGGCGTCGTCATCGATCCCGTCCTGGACTGGGACCCCCGCGCGGCCCGCACCGGGACCCACAGCGCCGAGCAGATCGCGGCGTTCATCGACGAGCAGGGCCTGTCCATCCCCTACGTGCTGGACACCCACGCCCACGCGGACCACGCCACCGCCATGCCCTTCTTCCGCGAGCGCTACGGGGCGAAGGGGGTGATCGGGGCCACGATCACCGAGGTCCAGGCCAGCCTCGCCCCCCTGTACGGCCTCGGCGACAGCCTGCCCCAGGACGGCCGCCAGTGGGACGTGCTGATCCGGGATGGCGAGCGCCTCGAGCTCGGCCCCTTCGCCATCGTGGCCCACCACACGCCGGGGCACACCCCCGCCTGCCACAGCTACCAGATCGGCGACATGATCTTCGTGGGCGACGTCATCTTCATGCCGGACTTCGGCACCGCCCGCTGCGACTTCCCGGGGGGCTCGGCCGACGCGCTGTACGACTCCATCCGCAAGCTCTACGGCTTCCCCGACGACACCCGCCTGTTCACCTGCCACGACTACCAGCCCGGCGGGCGCGAGCTGCGCTTCGTGGCCACGGTGGGGGAGCAGAAGGCCCACAACAAACAGCTGCGGGCCGACACCACCCGCGAAGAGTTCGTGCGCTGGCGCAGCGCCCGCGACGCCACCCTGAAGCTCCCCGCCCAGATGGTGGCCGTGATGCAGCTCAACCTCCGGGCCGGTGAGCGCCCGCCACCGCGGGAGGACGGCGTCTCCTACCTGGTGCTGCCCCTCGACCGCTTCTGACCCGGGGACGATCCCGCGCAGGCTCGAGGCAGGCGACGGTGGCCGATCCCGCCGTTACGCTTCCAGCACGATTCCAGCCCCCGGGAGACCCCATGCACCGCTGCTCCGCCCTCGCCCTCTGCTTGCTCACCGTCGGCCTGGTGGCCTGCCCCGGCGACCCCGATCCCAAGGACGACACCACCGAGCCTGTCGAGACCGAGCTCCCGGTGGACACCACCGACTCGAGCGGCCCGACCCTCGACGGCGCCTGCGACGAGCTGGGCCTGCCCATGGTGGACTTCCAGGACGTGGCCGAGGACAACAGCCTCTACGCCGTCGCCGCCGACTTCACGGTGCCCACCCGCGGCGGCGACTGGACCCTGAGCGAGCACTGGACCGGCTGCGACACCTACCTGCTCTTCCCGGACGTGCCCCGGCAGAACCAGGGCTGGCCCACGGGCATCTACGAGCGCGACGTGGACGACCTGTTCGCGGCGCTGCCCAAGAACACCCAGATCCTGTTCATGTCCACCGCCACCTCCACCGAGTCCATCGAGGCCTCCCTGGACACCATCCAGGCCAACGTGGAGCTGGCCCTGGGCGACATGTCCGACGAAGACCGCGCCTGGTGGGAGCCCCGGATCAACTACGTCACCCAGCGGGCCAGCATCATCTCCGGCTGGGTCGGCGGCGTGATGAACAGCCCGGGCTGGGGCGTCGGCATCGACCGCCACCAGCGCATCCGCTACATCGGCTCCTTCGCCGATCCCACCCGCTACAGCTCCACCTACGGCTGGTTCGAGCCCAACATCTCGATGGTGGCCAACGAGGCCGCCTACTACAACTTCGAGGCCGTGCGCGACGCCGAGCTCGAGGCCCAGGACGCCCTGGTGGTCACCCTCTTCGACGGCGACCGGGTGGCCGGCAACACCTACGCGACCGTCGAGCTGCCCGACGCCGCGACCCTCGCCGGCTACGACACCGTCGAGATCGACTGCTACATGGGCTGCGAGGGCTCCGGGGAGTACGGCGACTGCCCGGCCTGGGACTACATGGCCTACATGTTCATGTGCGACATGCCCGTGAGCACGGACAACCCCTACGCCGACACCGCCTGCCAGCAGGCCGTCGACGCCGTCATGGGCAATTGCACCGAAGACGGCGTGAAGACCAAGACCGAGTGCTCCACCGCCGATGAGTGTGGCGCCGACACCGGCATCGAGTACGCCTGCGAGGGCTATGTCGAGGCCATCGCCGCCGACACCATCGAGGGCGCCTGCACCGACCCCATGGGCAACGCCACCACCGGCACCTACACCTGCAACGACGAAGGCAGCGGCTACGGCGAGCTGGACTGCGCCTCCTGCTCCACGGAGCTGGGCCGCTGGATCACCACCTACCACCGCGAAGGCCGCTGGGTGCACGACGTCAGCCCCCTGCTGCCCATGCTCGAGGACGGCGGCAGCCGGGAGTTCCGCTTCAACACCAACGGCCCCTACGAGATGGACGTGGACCTGCGCTTCACCAACGCGGGCAAGGCCACCAAGGCCGACGAGCTCATCCACCTGTACTCGGGCTGTGATCTCACCGGCACCTGCAACGACAACTACACCGAGCCGGTCACCGTCACCATCCCCGCCGACGCCGCCCGTGTCACCCTGGCCACCGTCATCACCGGCCACGGCATGTCCGACCCGGGCAACTGCGCCGAGTTCTGCGACATGGACCACATCTTCACGGTCAACGGCGACGAGACCAACGCCCCCACCGTGAGCTTCCCGGGTGCTGGCGACACCTACGGCTGCATGGAAGACGTGGGCGTCAACGGCACCGTGCCGAACCAGTACGGCACCTGGTGGTACGGCCGCGGTGGCTGGTGCCCGGGCCGGGACGTGCCCGTGGACACCCACGACATCACGGATCAGGTCACCACGGGCGAAGACGCCACCATCGCCTACCGGGTCGAGCGCAACGGCTCGGCCTACCAGGCCACCTCGAGCTGGGCGCACACCGTGGTGAACGCCTGGTTGGTCATCGAGCGCTAGCCCTCGATCGCCGCGGCCGCGGCCGAGAGCCGCGCCCGCACCTGGTCCACCAGGGGGCGCATGTCGTCGCGACCGACCACGGTGAACATGGCGACCGGATCCACGAAGGCCACCCGCACGCCGGCGTCGGTCTGCCGCACGATGACGTTGCAGGGCAGCAGCAGGCCCACGTCGGGCTCGGCGGTCAGCGCCTGGTGGGCGAAGGGCGGGTTGCAGGCGCCCAGGATGACGTAGGGCTCGTGGTCCACGTCGATCTTCTTCTTGAGGGTCGCCTTGACGTCGATGGTCGTGAGCACGCCGAAGCCCTGGTCCTTCAGGGCGGCGGTGACGCGCTCGATGGCGCCGTCGAAGTCCACGGGTCCGAGCTCGACCGAGAGTCCGTAGCTGTCCTGCTGCATGGTGACCTCCAGAGGGGCTGTGCTGTGATGATGCGATAGCGCGGCGGGGCGTCACAGGGTCCCCGCGACGGGGTGAGCGCCGATACCACGGCGCAAGCACGGCTTCCTGCTGATATGATGCGTTCGCACTTCCGGCGACGCGGGCCCGCCCCAGCCAACGTTCGCCACGCAGCATCGCTCCCCGCGGAGGCCCCATGCCCCGTCTCGGCTCCCTTGTCGCCGCCGCCACCTGCGCCGCGCTCTTCGCGCCCAGCCAGGCCCTGGCCACCTGTCCACGCGGAACCACCATCGTGGACGTCCTGTCCTGCTCGGACGTCCACACGGACTACGTGACCGGCTCGGACACCTCCTACCTGGGGGGCCTGACCACCCCCACCGCCTACAGCTGCGGCTCGCCCTACTCGCCCCTGTCCCAGACCGCGGGCGAGGACGTCTACGAGTTCACCTGCCAGCGCTCCGGCTCGGTGACCCTCGACGTCACGGGCATGGACTGCGACCTGGACATCTACGTCCTGGACTCCACCTGCGACCCCTACAGCGGCTGTGTCGCGGGCTCCACGGCGGCCTCCACCACCCACGACTCGGTCACCTTCACCTGCACCGCGTCCACCACCTACTACATCGTGATCGAGGCCTACGGATACACCGCGGGGCCCAGCTACACCGGCTACTGCGGCTTCGGCGACGGCAACTACACCCTGGGGTTCGACCTGGGCGCGGGCACCGGCTGCCCCGAGGACTGCGACAACGGCCTGGACGACGACTACGACGGCACCGTCGACTGCAACGACACCGACTGCTACGGCGACCCCCTCTGCTGCGACCTGGACTACGACGGCTACGACGACATCTTCAGCGGCTGCGGCGGCACCGACTGCAACGACAGCGACGCCAGCATCCACCCCGGCGCCACCGAGATCCCCTACGACGGCGTGGATCAGGACTGCGACGGCACCGATCTCGTGGACGTCGACGGCGACGGCTACAACGCCGTGGTCGCCGGCGGCACCGACTGCGACGACGGCGACGCCAGCATCTATGTGGGCGCCCCCGAGTCCGCCGACGGCGCCGACGACGACTGCGACGGCACCGTGGACGAAGGCACCGAGTGGTACGACGACGACGGCGACGGCTACGCCGAGTCCGGCGGCGACTGCGACGACTCCGCGACCTCCATCAACCCCGCCGAGGCCGAGATCTGCGACGGCGTGGACGAGGACTGCGACGGGCTGATCGACGACACCACCGACTGCTACGACGACGACGGTGACGGCTACAGCGAGGACGACGGCGACTGCAACGACGCCGACGCGTCCGTCTCCCCCGGCGCCACCGAAGAGCCCAACAACGGCGTGGACGACGACTGCGACGGCGTGGTGGACTACGGCGGTGGGGACGACGACAGCGACGGCT
>CAYZVO010000216.1:0-2349 GCA_964481655.1 uncultured Enterobacterales bacterium
CAACGCTGGTTGTCCGCTTTCATGCTACCCCATGGCGTTCTGTCGCCTGCTCCAAAAAATCTCAATTCCAATTGTCGCAAAATGTCATCTGGTCGAGCGTGGCCTCCCTCACGCCTGGGTGGCTTGTGCCTCCGGTGCCCCGTGCTCGTGCTAGGTTAGGCTGACGCGCTCGAGCCCAGCCGCGCAGGTGTCGTCATGTCCACATCCACCAGCAAGTCCATCGGGGTGCTGTTCACGCCCCAGATCCTGCACATGCTGGCCAAGGTCTATGTGCCGGTCCTCTTCCCCCTGACCTTCCTCATCGTGTTGCTCGGGCTGGCCCTGGACGGCTGGCTGGGCTTCCCGGAGGTCATGCTGCCCACACCCCTCAACTGGGTGGTCGGCGGCGGGCTGTTCGTGTTCGGTGCTGTCATCTGGGTCGTCGCCTACGCGGCCATCGTGTTCCAGGGCAAGGGCAGCCCCTCGCCCACCGCCGGGCGCACCCAACAGCTGGTCACCACCGGCATCTACAGCCTCTGCCGCTACCCCTCGGTGCACGCCAAGTTCTACGGCGTGCTCGGGGTCGGCGTGGCGCTGGACTCCTGGACCTCCACCCTCATCCTCTGCCCGCTGCTGCTCACCGGTTCCCTGGTGGAGAAGCTCTGGCGCCAGGAGCCGCAGAACCACGCGGTCTTCGGCGACGCCTGGCTGCACTACCGCGAGCGGGTCCCCTTCTTCATCCCCTGGCGGATCTTCGTCCCGCACTCGCGGACCTCGTAGGGAGATCGACTATGGACATCACCCTCATCAACCCCCCCGAGCGCAAGCGCGTCTGGGCCGGCATCCCCAAGGAGCACGCCCACGGCGTGTACTGCTTCCCGCCCCTGGGGCTGATGTATCTGCAGTCCTCCATCGAGAAGAACACCCCCTGGCGGGCGGAGATCTTCGACGCGGTGGTGGACGATCTGGACTACCCGGACTTCGAGCAGCAGCTGCGGCAGTATCCGCTGGATGTCGTGGGCATCACCGCGTTCACCCACTGCATCCCCGACGTCCAGGCCTCCGTCAACACCGTCCGGAAGCTCAACCCCAACGCCAAGATCATCCTCGGCGGTCCCCACTGCAACATGTTCTCGGACTACGCCATCGGGATGCGCGGGGTGGACGCCATCTGCACCGGCGACGGCGAGGAGGCCTTCGTCGAGCTGCTCGAGGCGCTCAACCAGGGCAAGGACCTCGAGGGCATCGACGGCATCTGGTTCAAGGACGGCCAGGACGTCATCAAGAACCCCGAGCGTCCCACCCCCCGCAACCTCGACGCCTACCCGTGGCCCGACCGTCGGCGCATCCGGTACAAGGACTACTACCTGCCGGCCATGAAGGCCCCGGTGGTCACCACCGCGATCACCTCGAAGGGCTGCCCCCACTCCTGCCCCTTCTGCCTGACCTACAAGCGGCAGTACCGCATCCGGGCCATCGAGAGCATCCTGGACGAGGTCGAGCACTGCGTCTCGCTGGGCATCGGCGAGCTGATGTTCGTGGACGACCTGTTCACCCCCAACTCCCAGTGGGTGCTGAAGTTCTGCGACGGCATCGAGAAGCGCGGCCTGAAGTTCCAGTGGTCCTACAAGACCACCATCGCCGGCACCACCCGCGAGCAGATCCGCCGCTGCGGCGAGCTGGGCTGCAACAAGATCCACTTCGGGGTCGAGTCCACCAACGACGAGGGGCTGGACGCCTGGGGCAAGCACTGCGACACCGAGGACGTCGAGCGCGTCTTCAAGTGGTGCCGCGAAGAGGGCGTGCGCTCGGTGGCCTACATCATGCTCGCCGGCCCCCACGAGCGGACCATGCAGGAGTCGCTGGCCAACGTGGACTCCATGATGCGCCTCGACGCCGACTACGCGGTCTTCGCCGTGTTCTCGCCCTACCCGGGCACCGAGAGCTTCGAAGACGGCGCGCGCAAGGGCCTGTACCCGGCCGACTGCTGGGACAAGCTCATGAAGGATCCTCTGAGCGGCACCCCGGTGCCGGCGGCCTGGAACGAGCACCTGAGCAACGAAGAGATCCTCCAGCTGCTCAAGATCTCCCACCGCAAGTTCTACTACCGCCCCCGGGTGGTGGCCCGCGCCATGGCCGGCCTGCAGTCCAAGGAAGAGTTCATGCGCCTGGCCCGCGGCGGCCTGTCGCTGCTCAAGATGGAGCGCCTGAGCGCCAAGAGCCACAACGCGCCGGTCTAGGGACTGCGCCCAGATGTCGCGAGTTGTCGCCGTGCCGAATGCCTCGAAGGGGCCTGCGTCGGAGAGACTGACGCCCGGTGTGGCACGCTCATTGGGGAGCGACGGTTCGGACGGGGACCGGAATGCCATG
>CAYZVO010000216.1:2449-15830 GCA_964481655.1 uncultured Enterobacterales bacterium
CCGGGCGTTAGCCCCTTCAGGGCGCGTGACCCGGACCCGGTACCCGCGAATGCCATGCCGGGCGTTAGCCCCTTCAGGGCGCGTGACCCGGACCCGGTACCCGCGAATGCCACATCGGGCGTTAGCCCCTTCAGGGCGCGTGACCCGGACCCGGTACCCGCGAATGCCACATCGGGCGTTAGCCCCTTCAGCCCCTTCAGCCCTTTCGGCGTCTCCAGGCTCTCCGCCCTCGCTGGGCTGCTGCTGCTGCCGGCCCTGGCGCTGGCCGACCCGGCGCCGGCGGGGCTGGCGGAGACGCGGCGGGTCGAGCGCTATGCTGGAGATGTCGCCGAGGCCGCCGAGGCCCTGGGGGCCACCGCCAGCGGGGTGGCCGACGACGGCCGCCTGCACTCCCTGCAGCGGCTGCAGGATCGCCTGGCCGATCTGGACCGCAGCATCCTGGACCTCGAGCGGGCGGTGGCCGGGCTCGAGGATGCCGTCGCCCCGGAGGCGGCCCCGTAGGCCCGGGCGGGCGCTGCGGAGGCTATGCTCCTGGCGTCGCTACCCGGGGCCCCCATGCGCAGCACCGCATTCATCGCTGTCCTCGCGCTCGCTGCATGCCGCAGCGACTGGAAGCTGGACACCTCCGTGCCCCTGCCCGACTGCGAGTACTTCGCCGACGGTGACGGCGACGGCTTCGGCGATCCCGATGTGGTCGTGCTGGGCTGGTGTTCGGAGGCCCCCTACGGTGCCGTGTCCGACGCCACCGACTGCGACGACCGCGACGCGGCCATCAACCCCGCTGCCCTCGCGGCCTGCACCGGCCGGCACGACGAGTGTGACGGCGAGCTGGACGAGGGCCTCGAGGGTCTGTGGTACGCGGACGGTGACGGGGACGGCTACGGCGACCCCACGGTCGAAGACACCCGCTGCGATCCCGGCGACGGCTGGGTCGAAGACGCCGCGGACTGCGACGACGCCGATCCCGCGGTCAACCCGGCGGCCTCCGAGCTCTGCAACGTCCTGGACGACGACTGCGACGGCGAGCTGGACGAGGGCCTCGAGACCACCTGGTACCTGGACGTCGACGGTGACGGCTACGGCCTCGACGACAGCACCGTGCTCGACTGCGATCCCGGCTCGGGCTGGGCGGAGCTCGGCGGGGACTGCGACGACGCCAGCTCCGCCATCCACCCCGGGGCCCAGGAGCTGTGCAACGGCCTGGACGACGACTGCGATGGGGAGGTGGACGACGCCGACGACGACGTGCTGGACCCCGCGAGCTGGTACCTGGACGTCGATGGTGACGGCTACGGGCGGGACGACGCGGTGGTGCAGGCCTGCGAGCAACCCAGCGGCTACGTCGGCCTCGACGGCGACTGCGACGACCTGGACCCGGCCTACAACCCCGGCGCCAGCGAGTCCGACTGCGCCGATCCCGCCGACTACAACTGCGACGGCTCGGTGGCCTACGCCGACACGGACGGTGACGGCTACGCCGCCTGCGAGGAGTGCGACGACGGCGACGCCGCCATCCACCCCGGCGCCACGGAGCTGTGCAACGGGGCCGACGACGACTGCGACGGCAGCGTGGACGAGGACGACGCGGCGGACGCCTCCACCTGGTACGCCGACAGCGACGGGGACGGCTACGGCGACGCCGCCAGCGCCACCGCGGCCTGCGCACAGCCCAGCGGCCACGTGGCGGATGCCAGCGACTGCGACGACGGCGAGTCGGCCATCCACCCGGCGGCCACGGAGCAGTGCGACGGGGTGGACAACGACTGCGACGGCACGGTGGACGAGGACGACGCGGCGGACGCCTCCACCTGGTACGCGGACAGCGACGGGGACGGCTACGGCGACGCGGCCTCGAGCGCGGTGGCCTGCACCGCCCCCAGCGCCCATGTGGCCGACGCGACCGATTGCGATGACGGCGACGCGGGCGCCAACCCCGGCGCCGACGAGCTGTGCGACGGGGTGGACAACGACTGCGACGGGACCGTCGACGAGGACGACGCCTCGGACGCCAGCACCTGGTACGCCGACGCCGATGGCGACGGCTACGGCGACGCCTCGTCGAGCGCGGTGGCCTGCACCGCTCCCAGCGGGCACATCGCCGACAGCGGCGACTGCGACGACGGCGACGCGGCCATCCACCCCGCCGCCACCGAGATCTGCGACGGGGTCGACAACGACTGCGACGGAGCCGCCGACGAGGACGACGCGGCGGACGCCGGCACCTGGTACGCCGACGCCGACGGGGACGGCTACGGCGACGCGAGCGACAGCACCACCGCCTGCACCATGCCCAGCGGCAGCACCACCGACACCAGCGACTGCGACGACGGCGACGCCGCGGTCAACCCGGGCGCCACCGAAGCCTGCAACGGCGTGGACGACGACTGCGACGGCACCGTGGACGAGGCCGACGCCTCCGACGCCGCCACCTGGTACGTCGACGGCGATGGCGACGGCTACGGCGACGCTGGCGACAGCACCGTGGCCTGCGCGGCCCCCAGCGGCCACGTCGCCGACGCGACCGACTGCGACGACGGCGACGCCGCCACGCACCCTGGCGCCGCGGAGCTGTGCGACGGAGTCGACAACGACTGCGACGGCGCCCTGTGGACCGAGGAGGCCGACGCGGACGGCGACGGCTACGACCTGTGCGCGGACCAGGACTGCGACGACAGCGACGCGTCGGTGGGGCCCGATGGCGACACCGACGCCGACGGTGAGGTGGACTGCTGGGACGAGGACGACGACGACGACGACATCTACGACGAAGACGAGCTGGACGGCTCCTACTCGGGGTTCGTGACCGACCCCCTCGACCCCGACACCGACGGCGACGGCGTGGACGACGCCGACGACGCGGCCCCCCTGCACGACGCCTGCGCCGCGAACCTCTACCTCTGGGACGACTTCCTGGACGACCCCTCCAGCAGCTGGACCGACATCTCGGGGAGCTGGTCGTGGGACGGCAGCGACCTGTTCTCGAGCGGCGACACCACCGCCGGCGCGAACACCTGGGTGGGCTCGGAGAGCTGGACCGACGTGGTCGTCGAGGTGGTCATGCGGCCCGACCACGGCTCCAACGACCCGGGCTTCATGACCCGGGTGCAGGCGGTCAGCGCCACCAACGACGGCGGCGACAGCTACTACATCGGGCTGTACCCCAGCAGCGACAGCGTGGTGCTCGGCTACCAGGACGGCGGCTGGAACGTGGTGGCCTCGGCGAACGCCACCATCAACGACGGCAGCTGGTACACCCTACAGCACCGCATGTCCGGCTCGAGCCACGAGGTCTGGCTGGACGGCAGCCTGATCATCAGCGCCACGGACAGCACCTACGGCTGGGGCTCGGTGGGCTTCCGCACCTACCGCTCCCCGGCCAGCTACGACTCGATCCTGGTCTGCGACTAGCGCCGATCAGAGCTCCGCGCTGTCCAGCCCGTCGGTCCAGGCGCCCCAGTAGCCGTCGTCGTCCTGGACCCGGACCCGGACCCAGCCGGTGGTCCCGGTGGACGGAAGGCTGGCGCTGGTGTCGGTGCTCGTGACGACCCCCGAGTCGTAGTCGGCGCTGGGCTCGTAGGGCCAGGCGGTCGAGGCCACCTGGACCTGGTAGGCCGCCTGAGTGTGGTCCTTGTCAGCGTCGCCGTCGCAGCCGGACCAGGACACGGTGCCCCCCGAGATGCTCAGCGCCCCCGCGCCGAACAGCGGGTTGCCCTCGCCCCAAGCCCCGACCACGCACAAGGTGTCGCCGCGGTCATCGTCGCCATCGAAGTCCACGTCGATCTCGCGGCTCCAGTCCGTGGGCAGGACGGCGGTGAGGTTGCGGGAGCCCAGGTAGCCGTCCGGGGGGCTGGTGAGGAGATCGTCGTAGTTGCTCTCCATCACGAAGTCGTCGCTGCTGGAGAGGCTCGACGCCTCACCGTTTCCGATCATGTTGTTGTACGCGACGTAGTTGTTCCCGCCGCTGGTGACGCCTGCGTCTCGACTGTCGAGCAGCAGGTTGGACCAGGCCCAGAGGTAGGAGGAGCTGGTGCCCACCAGCTCGATCCCGGGGCCCAGGCTGGCGATGACCGTGTTGCCCAGCCACAGGTCGTGGTACGCAGAGGCGTCCACACCGAAACCGGCGGGCCCGTCTCCATCTCTTCCGGTGTCTTCGACCCGGTTGTTCATCACCAAGGTGCGCAGGTTCCAGTTGAAGTGCACCGCCTGCCAGTCATGCCCGGAGAAGCGGTTGCCGTAGACCAGGTGCTCCTCGTAGGCCCGGTTGCCGTTCATGTAGACGCCGTAGCTGCAGCCGCTGATGTCGTTGTGCCGGACCACCGAGTCGCGGTCGCCCAAGCCGAAGTACATGGCGAACGACTCGCCCTCGCAGTCGATGACGTTGTGCTCGAAGGTGTTCCGCTGACAGGTCTGGGAGTACCCGTTGCCGGACTGGATGCTGTCGACGGTCAGGCCCGCGAAGTGGCTGTCGGAGACGTTGTCCATGTACAGCAGCCCGTCGATGACCGCTGTGCCGTCGCCGGGCCCCAGCAGCTCGAGACCCGCGCGGACGCCGAAGGCGGCGGCCTCGTAGGTGCCCGGGCCGACGCAGACGATCATCTCGCCGGTCATCGCGGCGTCCAGGCCGTCCTGCAGCGTCGTCCAGGGATGCTCCATGCTGCCGTCCGCGTTGTCGGGATCGGCGTCGGCCAGCACGTAGACGACGGGCCGCGTGGGGTCCCAGGGGAACACCCTGGGGTGGCTGTCGGCGCAGTCGCCGCTGCAGGCATCGACGCCGTCGCCGTCGAGGTCGGCGGGGTAGAGATCCGCCCGGCCGTCGTGGCAGTCTCCGTGGCACACGCCGTAGCCGTCGCCGTCTTCGTCGAGCTCGTCGTCGCCCAGCACGCCGTCGCAGTCGGTGTCGATGAGGTCGCAGCCCTCGTCGGCGCCCGGGTGGACCGTGGCGTCCCCGTCGTCGCAGTCGTCGCCGCCGCAGGCGATGGCGTCGTGGCCGTCGCCGTCGGCATCGGCGTTCGCACAGGCGGTGTCCGTGTCGTCGGGGGGCGCCGTGTCCTGGGGTGGCAGGTCGGGATCGAGCCCCCCCAGCTCACCGGTGTCTTCGCGACCGAACAGGCGGTCCCAGAAGTTGTAGTCCATGCAGCCGCACAGCAGCGGCAGTCCCAGCAGGATCGTCCACGAGCGCATCACGCCTCCACCTCGAACCGCTATCGAGGAGGCGGCGAGAATGCACGTCGTTCTTGCGCATCCCTGCTTGGGGGGCGTCGCCGGCTAGCCCCCGTTGGCCAGGCTCTCGGCGGTGACCCCGGTGCGGCCGGTGTCCTGCAGCAGGCGGATGACCAGGTCGTAGACCGCCTCGATGCAGTGGTCCATGTTGTTGTACCAGAAGGTGCCTGTGCGGCCCGCCATGCGCAGGTTCTCGAAGCCGGCGAAGGCCCGCTGGGCCTTCTCGAGATCGTCCGGATAGCTGCGGTGGTAGATGGGGTAGGCCTGAGGGACCCGCTCGAGGCGCACGTCGTGGACGGCGTTGCGATCGGGGATGAGGTCGACCTTGACCAGGTCGTCCACGATCCAGTCGGTCAGGCGCTCGCCGTGCTGCCAGCGCTCGTCGTCCTGCTGGCAGGACAGCTCGACGCACAGACCAGTGGTGCCCGCCGGGCAGGTCTCGGGGTCGAAGAAGCGGGGGATGCTGACCCGCAGGAAGCTGATCTCGCGCTCGCCGTAGTAGCACCACTGGTAGGGGTGGGGGCAGTCGTGCTCGGTCATCACGTTGTAGATGAGCAGCGCGCGATAGTCCAGGTTGAAGGGCTGGAGTCCAAGCCCGCGGGCGGCCTGGTTGATGGGGCCGGTCCAGATGACCAGGCCCGGCTCGATGCGCTCGTCGCTGGCGTGCACCGCTACGACCCGATCGCCTCGGGCCTCCATGGTGGCCTCGGTGCCCAGCAGGATGCGGGCGCCCTTGGCCACCAGGCGCTGGGCCACCAGGTCCCACATGGTGAACATGCCGCCTGATGGGTAGATGAAGTCGATGGAGGGGGAGCTCTTGAGCTGCTTGAGGGTGGACTTGGCCAGCTGGGAGATGTTCTGCATCTGCAGCTTGTCGTCGATGATGGCGCGGTTGATGCCGGCCTTGGCCCAGTCGGGGTGGGTCTCCCGGGGGGAGCGGCCCAGGAAGTCTTCGGTGTAGTCCCGGAAGAAGTGGCCGTA
Organism: uncultured Enterobacterales bacterium; assembly: GCA_964481655.1. GTDB lineage: Bacteria > Myxococcota_A > UBA796 > UBA796 > JAFGLY01 > CALDOK01. The sequence goes on from CAYZVO010000216.1 coordinate 8,651, forward strand.
GAGGGTGGGGCCGTACTGGCGCAGCACGTAGTTCTCGAAGCTGTCGTCGTCGTAGTTCCGCAGCCCGTTGATGAGCAGGTCGAAGCCGCTCTTCAGCGCCATGCTGGGGGGCAGCTGGGGCAGCTGCTGAGGCTTGAGGGGCCACAGGTAGTACTTGCCGCCGAAGTAGACCTCGCTGCGCCGGGGGAAGAGCACCTGCTGCTCGCCCAGCACCCGCTCGATGTAGGCGGAGACGTCGGGGTTGGCGGTGTGGAAGCGGTGGGGGCCCACGTCGAAGGTGAAGCCGTCGTACTGGTAGGAGCGGGCCAGGCCGCCCAGGGTGTCCATCTTCTCGACGACGACAACCTCGGCGCCGGCTTCGGCGAGCAGGTGGGCCGTGACCAGGCCGGTGACGCCTGCGCCCACGATGACCACAGGGCCGTCGTGGATGGTGGTGCGTGCGCGATCTGTCATGGGGGCTCTCGTAGGGGAGGGGACCAGAGACTGTAACTCGAGCTGTGAGGACCCACGCCCATCCGGGGCGCGGTGAGTGCGGGTGACCACGCCCATCGGATAGGCTGCCTCCCGTCACCACTCCGAGGTCCCCCGTGCCCACCCGTCTCGACTCCGCCGCTCGCCGCGCCAGGCTCGAGGGCCCCCGCATCGCCCTGGTGTCGCTGTACGACGTCGAGAACAACGCGGTGCGCCTGCTGGCGGCGCTGCTGCGCCGGGCCGGCTTCCACGCGGTCGAGGTCTACTTCCGCGACTGGGTCTCCAACCACCTCGAGCCCCCCACCACCGCCGAGCTGCGCAGCCTCGTGCGGGTGCTGCGGCGGGAGCGGGTCCAGCTGGTGGCCCTGTCGGTGCGGGCCTCGCCCTACTTCAACGTGGCGCGGCTGCTGACCGACCACGTGCGCGACGAGCTCGACCTGCCCGTGGTCTGGGGCGGAAACCACCCCACCCTGGTGCCCGAGGACTGCATCCCCCACGCCGACGCCCTGCTGCGGGGCGAGGGCGAGGGCGCCCTGGTCGATCTGGCCGAGGCCCTGGCCGCCGGCCAGCCCATCGACGGCATCCCCAACATCTGGGTGCACCGACCGGACGGCGAGCACGTCCGCAACGAGCTGCGCCCGCTGCTGTGCGACCTCGATCAGCTCCCCTTCCGCGACTACCACACCCACGAGCACAAGTACGTGGTGATGGGCCGCTCCTACCAGCAGGGCGACCCCATGCACGGCGACCCGGTCTTCCAGATGATGGCCAGCCGGGGCTGCATCTACAAGTGCTCCTACTGCTACAACTCCACCTACAAGAAGGAGATCTACGCAGGGCAGAAGTGGTACCGGCACCGCTCGGTCGACTCGGCCCTGGCCGAGATCAAGGCCGCCAAGGAGCGCTGGAACTTCAAGCGGGTGCGCTTCGACGACGAGGTCTTCATCCTGCGCAAGGGCTGGTTCAAGGAGTTCTGCGAGCGCTGGCCCGTGGAGATCGGGCTGCCCTTCGAGATCTTCATCGAGCCCAAGCTGGTCACCGAGGAGCGCATCGCCGCCCTGGCCAAGGCCGGGCTCACCGGCGTCTACATGGGCGTGCAGGCCTCCGCCCGGGTCAACGCGGATCTGTACGATCGTTTCGCCGACGACGACAACATCGTCGAGAAGGCCTGGATCTTCCACCGGCATGGGATCTACCCGCACTTCCAGCTGATCTTCGACGATCCGGAGTCCACCGAGCACGACTTCCGGGCCATGTTCGACATGGTCTCGAGCTTTCCCCACCCCTTCGATCTCTACCTGTTCTCCATCACCTACTTCCCGGGCCACGAGATCTCGAAGAAGCTGCTCGCCGACGGCCGCATCACCCCCTACGAGGTAGAAGGCGCCGACAACGCGCGCACCTTCTACCAGCACCGGGTCAACCTGCAGTACCCGAGGGCGGTCGAGGAGACCTTCTGGATCAGCCTCATCCAGCTGCTCTCCAAGTCCTTCGTGCCCCCCACCGCCGTGCGCGCTCTGACCCGCTCCCGCTTCCTGGCCAAGCACCCCTGGCCCCTCATCCAGCTCGCCCACGGGGCGAACTACGTGAAGCTGGGCTCCACCGCCGCGGGCATGGTCATGCGCGGCGAGATGACCGCCACCCTGGTGCGGCGCTGGCTGGCCTTCGACCGGGTGATCACCAGCTGAACGCGGCTACCAGGCCGCCTCCGGATCGAGCACGTAGACCACGCCGGGGCGGTGCATGCCGGCGACCTTGGCGGTGTCGTGTACGGGCGCGCCGATCAGCAGGTGGGTGGCGGACCCGTTGTCCATGGGCATCGCCTCGATGCTGGTGTAGCCGAACCAGCTGGACTCGGGGCCGGTGAACGAGGCGTCGGGGTCGTCGAACGCGACGGTGCCGGTGAAGCCGGCGTGGCCGTAGAAGATCGACACCAGGCCGCCGCCCTGCGCGGGTTCGGCGGCCGGTGAGCCCACCACAAGCTCGGCCCAGCCGTCGCGGTTGAAGTCGGCGTGCAGGCTGAAGGGCAGGGTGTCGAGGCCGGTGGGGATGCTGGCGCCGGTCACCTTGATCAGGGACACGTCTCCGATCTGGGCGTCGGCGTTCAGCAGCCAGGCCCCGCCGTCGACGAGGTGCAGGACGGGCTCACCCGTGCTGGACTCGCACAGGACACCCAGATCCGCGTACCCGTCGCCGTTGACGTCTGCGCCGTTGCGCACGGACAGGCCGAGGCTCGTGCAGCCGGAGCTGCTGGACGAGCCGGAGATCTGGTAGTCGAAGGCGTCGGTGTCGACGGTCCCCAGCACGAACTGCTCCGCCAGCCACAGGCCCACCCAGCCCGCGTCGTCCCCGTCACCGGGGGCCGCCGCCACGAGGTCCATGCTGCCGCTGCCGTCGATGTCGGTCACGGTGGGGAGGGAGGTGCCCATGTGGGTGTGGTCCAGGCTGCCCCGGATCATGATGTCCGCGTCGCCCAGGCCCATGATGGCGCCGGCGCCGATCCCGAGGGTGTCCGAGGAGTAGATGGCGATGGCGCCCGGCTCGCTGCCGGTGCCGTAGCCGTCGCCGCCGGCGTCCGGGGCGGTGATGGCCACGTCGCCGCCGGTGCCCCCGGAGAGGTTGCCCAGGCAGGTGGCCTCGCCGAAGCCGTCGCCTGCGCCCTCGCTCTCGAACAGCACGGCCGCGTCCAGCGTGTCGAGGCTGCGCACGGCGCCGCCCCCCTCGGATGGCACCGAGTCGGCGTCACCCCAGCCGTCCGAGCGGAACAGGTAGGCCCGGCCCGCCGTGGTCCCGTCGATGCCGGTGGCGGGCGCGCCCACCAGCACCTCGGGCACGGGATCGCTGTCGACCGTGGGGACCCAGGCCACGGTGCTGCCGAAGCGGTGATCCTCGCCGTCGGCCTCGAAGCGCAGCACCGTGCGGTCCACCACGTCGTCCAGCTCGAGGGCGCCGGCCTCGCCGCCGGCCACCAGGTAGACGGCCTGGGCGGTGTTGGTGACGCTCCCGAAGAAGCCAGCCAGGGGCGCGCTCACCAGCAGCTCCGGCTCGTTGTCGGGGACCATGTCGTTCGGCTGCAGCATGGCGGTGCCCAGGTCCTCGGTCCCCAGGAAGTCCATGGGGACCTCGGCGATGGCCCAGCCGAAGCCGCTGAAGGTAGATGGCTCGCCGTACAGGCCGGCGTGCTGGTCCTCGACGTCGTGGGGGCCCCCTTGCCAGGGCACCTCGTCGGTGTCGCCGTCGCAGTCGTCGTCCACCTTGTTCATCAGCTCGGCGGCGTCGGGGTTGACGGTGGGGTCCAGATCGTCGCAGTCGTCGCCGTGGTGCTGATCCGACTGGAAGCCGTCGCCGTCCTGGTCGTAGTCGTCGGCGCCGTCGCAGTTGGCGTCCACGCCGTCGTACCAGTCGTCGTGGGCGTCGGGGTGCACGTCCGGGTCGCCGTCGTCGCAGTCGTCCCCGTCGGACGAGTCGGCCTCGGAGTCGTAGCCGTCGCCGTCCTTGTCGTAGTCGCTCAGGCCGTCGCAGTTGGCGTCGATGCCGTCGTAGTACTGCTCCGCGGCGTCGGGGTGGATGGCGGCGTCGGTGTCGTCGCAGTCGTCCCCGTCGCCGTAGGTGGCGTCGTCGTGGCCGTCTCCGTCCTGGTCGTAGTCGCTCAGGCCGTCGCAGTTCTGGTCGGCGCCGTCGTACCAGATCTCATCGGCGCCGGGGTTGAAGTCGGCCCGGGTGTCGTCGCAGTCTTCGGGGACCTGGTAGCCGTCGCCGTCCTGATCCAGCCCGGGCGGTCTCTGGAGGCAGGCGGGCGTGAGCAGCAGAAGACAGAGCGGGACGAGGGACTTCATCGGGCCTCCCCAGAGGGACGCCCCATCCTATCCCGGTCAACTCGACCGGAGAAACCTGGAATTCGGCAGCTCGGTGAGCAGCACCTTGAGGTGGTCCTTGCCCACCGGCCAGGACAGGCACTTGGACTCGCCGCCGGCGCGGGGCAGCTCCTGGGTGGGCAGCTCGGCGATGGGCCAGCCCCGGGCCATGCAGCGCAGGGAGGTCTGGTACTCGATGGGGAAGCGCTTGACGGTGGTGTCGAGCTCCAGCAGGTCGGCCTTGTAGAAGGCGCGGAAGCCGTTGATGGTGTCGTAGACCCAGGGGCCGCTGTTGAAGAGCTTGTTGGCGAGCCAGGTCAGGGCCTGGTTGACCCGGGCGCGGGCGCGGATGAGCTCGTCGTCTTCCTCGTTGCGGGCGCCGGGGCCGAAGCGGGCGGCGATGGCCAGGCGGGCTCCGTCGATCAGCAGATCGTCGAGCTTCACGATGTCGGCCGGGTCTTCGTTGCCGTCGGGGCTGTAGAAGATCAGCCGCTCACCCTTCGCCACGTCCGCGGCGACGCGGAAGGCCACGCCACGGCCGGGGATGGACTGGTCGTAGACGGGGATGCCCCGCTCGTGGAGGAACTCACGGCTGCCGTCGGTGCTGCCGCCGTCGATGCAGATGGTCTCGACGAAGTCGTCCACCGGGATGTCGTCCCACAGCTGGGTCAGGCCGTCGATCTCGTCGTAGACGAGCAGCACGAGGGTGGCGTCGCGGGGGGTGGGCTCGCTCATGGCAAGAGCTCCTGATCGCTCAAGAAGCGGACCACGTGCTCGGCGATCAGGGCGTGACCTGCCGCGTTGGCGTGTCCGGGATCTTTGGGGAAGTAGAGGGTCTGGGCGGTGCTGGCCCGCTCCATCTCGGCCTGGATGTCCAGGTGCTTCACGCCCAGCTCGTCGGCCGCGATGCGCACCAGGCGCCGGTGCTCGGCGGTGTAGCCCGAGCGCTCGAGGGGGAAGTCGAAGAGCACCAGCTCGGCGCCGTCGGCCTCGGCCAGCTCCTCGAAGCCGCGGATGTTGGACACGAAGTCTTCGCGGCTGACGCGGTACACGCCGTCCTCGCCACCGTCCGCCCGCTCCTTGGCCTGGATGCGGTAGGTGTCGATCAGGGTGCGCAGCCCCAGGTACAGGCGGCTCTTGTACAGCACGCTGCCCTTGAGCAGCTGGGCGTCCTGCTGCAGCAGGGCCTGGGAGGCGTCGGAGTAGGCGGCCTTGCGCGCGTCCTGCACCACGTACCCGAAGAACACCAGGTCGGGCTGGTAGTCCGAGGCGACCGTCTGGTACAGCCAGCTGCCCTGGAACGAGGTGTGCCCGGGCTGGCCGCCGTTGATGACCTCGACCCCGCTGTGGCCCTGCTCGCGGAGGGTGGCCTCCACCAGCGCCGGGTAGGTCTCGTGATCGGCGACGCCCCAGCCGAAGGTGGTGGAGCAGCCCAGGAAGAGGATGCGGAACGGGTCGGTCGAGGGCTTCAGCTCGTGCAGCGGCGCCCGCAGGCCCTGGGCGTCGGTGCTCACCGTGAAGCTGCCGCCGGTCTCCCGGTGGGGGAAGGGCTGGTCAGCCAGGCCGGGGTCCGTGATCCAGTAGGGCTTGTTGTGCTCGTAGGGCAGGTCGTGCTGTGCGGCTGGCCAGCCCGCAGCGCGCGCAGCGATCTCCCCGCCCGCCACGAGGACGACCAGGGGGATCAGGCTGAAGGCGATCTTGCGGGACAGCTTCACGTCGACACCCTTGCTGGGAGCAACGCGAAGCGTATTGGGGCGGGGACCGGGGCGCTACAGCCCCGCGACAGCAGCGAGGGCTAGTAGTCGTCGGCGGGCGACACCGTGACCGCGGTGTGGTCGGTGATGCTGCCGGAGCTGTGCCACTCGTTGTCCCAGGCGGTCACGTCGTTGACCGAGAAGCTGAACACGCCGTGCTCGGGCGCCTCGAAGACCTTCCGGGTGCCGATGGGGAAGACGGTCTCGATGCCCGAGTCGGTGACGAAGCGACCGATGAGCATGCCGACGTAACAGCCCTCGAAGTTGCAGGGCAGGGAGGGATCGGTGGAGGGCTGGGCCGGGTCGCCTTCGGCGTTGATCCATTCGCCGTTCTGCTCCACCCGGTACAGATCCTTGACCGAAGCCTGGATGACGGCGCGGTCGCCCTGGCACATGGGGATGCGCTCCTGCCAGCCCTGGCCCAGGTCCAGGTACTGGATGAGCTGGTAGTCCAGGGGGGTGTTGCACTCGCCGGCGGTGAGCTTGGCGGGCAGCGAGCCCAGCCAGGACTCCCAGGCGCCGGTGTCGCCGCCGCTGGCCATCACGGGCTCGCACATCTTGGCGTTCTCGGCGGCCACGGTCTCGATCTGCTCGGGGCGGCCGAGCAGGACGGTGTCCAGGTCGTCGATCATGCGGGCGTCGAAGCTGACGATCTCGTCCTTCTGGCCGAGCCACTGCTTCTTGATCTCTTCGAGGGCCTTCTGCCGGGCCATGCGCCGGTCGGTGATGGGCATCCCCTCGAAGGTGGGCGGGTAGTAGCACTCGCCGCGCCAGCCCGGGTCCTTCTTGGTGGCCTCGACCTTGTGCCAGCCGACGGGGGGCGGAGCTTCTTCCTTCTTCTTCTTCTTGGCGTCGGCGGCCGAGACGATGAGAAGGGAGAGGGCGAGCAGGCTCAGGGTGCGCGACATGGGGTGTTCCTCCGGTGGACTGGGGCGGGGGCCCGACGGGGACAGTCCTATGCGGAAACCCGTGTGGTTGCATCCTGTTCCGTCGCCGGTCCCTCGAGGGGGCCCGGGAGATCCAGCACGAAGCGCGCCCGCCGGCGGGGGCGCGGGGGGGTGGGGGGGGGGCGCCCGGCGCCCCCCGCGGGCGGGGGTCGCG
>CAYZVO010000217.1:0-15670 GCA_964481655.1 uncultured Enterobacterales bacterium
CGCGGACCACGACCTTGGGGATGCGGCGGGCGGCGGCCTCCACCGCGCCCGAGTAGGCCAGGGCCAGCATCACCACGCCCATCAGCACGCCCGAGGCGTACAGCTGTCCCCCCGTGAGCCCCTCGACGATGGCCACCGCGGCGATGGCCTTCATGGGCTGCACCGGGATGGGCTGTCGGAACAGCAGGCCGGACCAGATGCTGACGACCCCGGTGGCGACCAGGATCGCGGCCAGATCGAGATCGCAGGCGATGGCCATGGCCAGCACGAGCGGCAGGAAGGTCCCCAGATCCCCCAGCGAACCCGACAGCTCCATCAGATCGAAGCGGAACGGGATCGGAGACCGACGCGCGGCGCTGGGCATGCCGGGGATCTCTCTCATGGGGCGGGGGGCCTGCTGGGTCTCATGGAAATAGGAGTCCGAATACTGATTTAATGGCACGTCTCAGGCGCACACGCAACGGATCGTTTCGACTTTGCGGTCTGTGACCCCGCTGCGTCTACATGGCCGAGACGCGCATCTCCATGGGCTGCTTGAGCAGCCACAGGCTGAAGATCGAGAAGAGGATCATGCCGACCAGCAGTGGCCACTGGCTGGCCTTGGCGCGGGCCCCGCCAGCGAAGCTGCGGCGGGCGATGTTGCGGGCGACCCACAGGCTGTAGACGTGCCCCACGCCCACCAGCACCACCTGCATGATCCAGAGCACGTCGAGGCTGACCAGCGGCGGGATGGACAGCTGGGCGGTGCGGAACAGGTTCCAGCCCACCCCCAGGGGGTCCGACAGCAGGGGGATGACCTTCTGCCCCTCCATGAGCAGGTGCTCGAGGTTGTGGGCCAGGTGGTAGAACAGCGCGATGGGCAGGACGCAGTAGGCGTAGCGCACGAAGTAGGCGTGGTAGCCCTCCTCCGAGCCCCTGGCGATGGCGTGGGAGAGCCAGGTCAGCGCCGCGTAGACCAGCACCGGGGCGACCATCAAGCCGAGCATCCCCACGCTGAACGACAGCACGTGGGGCAGGCGCAGGGTGGCCTCCAGCCAGCCGGTCATCTCACCCCAGACCGGGGTCATGGTCAGGCCGTGGAAGCCGGTGATGGAGAGCATCAGCAGGGCCAGGTAGGCCTCGTCCTTGCGGGGCTTGCCCTCCACGGCCAGGTCCGCACCCCAGGGGCGCAGGTTCACGGTCATGTTGTCGTGGGGGCAGGCCTGCAGGCACTCGTTGCACTGGATGCAGTAGGTGTTCAGCTCCATGCCGCCCGGGTACTCGAAGGTCGGGCAGGCGTAGGCGTCGGCGCTGCCCTTCACGCACTCCTTGCTGCGGCAGGAGCCGCAGATCCCCGCGTCCCGGGCCCGGACCTCGATGCCCGAGAACATGGCGTACAGACCGCTCACCCGGCCCACCAGGCAGGCGTAGCGGCAGAAGCTCTTGCGCTCGAAGACGAAGGCGGCGCCGATGGCCATCACCAGCATGGCGAGGCCCAGCCAGGCGGTGGCCCGGGGCTTCATGGTCACGCCGAAGCCCAGCTCCACCCAGGTCAGCCCCACGAACAACACCGTGGCCAGCACGATGTTGCGCATGGGCTTGGGCCACTTCAGGCCCAGCCCCAGCCCGCGCTCGGTCTTGCGCCAGAAGCGCAGCTTCTCGAGCCAGCCGGCCAGGGCGTCCCAGGGGCAGACCGTGCACCAGGCCTTGCCGAAGAACATGATCACCACGACCAGCCCACCCCACCAGACGGTCCAGGTGAGCAGGGGGGCCACGTTCAGGGCCGGGTTCTGGTGCCCGAACAGGCCCGCGGCGAGGATCAGCAGGAAGAAGGCGACCAGCACCGCCTGGCCCACGAAGCGCAGGGGGCGCGACGTGAACGCCCAGCGCAGGGGACCCCAGGCCATCAGATCCAGGCGAGGGCGGGGTGCCGGCGGCCGCGGCCCGCTGCGTTTGCGCTCGAACATCAGGAACGAGGCCAGCAGCACCACCGCGATGGAGGCGTAGTACAGCCAAGGTGGGATGCCCCACATGGTGTGCATGTAGAAGCTGGCGGGATCGGCCTTGAACTCCTGGCGGTGCTCCTCGGAGCACAGCACGTGCTCGTCCCCCATGTAGGTGGCGGTGACGCCCTCGCCGTCGGGCACGGGCTTGCCGCAGACCGAGCAGCGGTCCGCCGGATTGGAGGCGAAGTCCAGCCTGCAGTGCTCGCTGCAGAAGTACCAGGTGTGGCCGTCCAGCTCGTAGGAGATGCCCCAGGCCGGGTTGACCTCCATCTTGCAGATGGGATCGATGTAGACGCCGTCCTCGGTCTGCTCCTGCTGGAGCTGGGGGCTCGGCGTGGCCTCGCCCCGATCGATGTTGGCGTAGACCAGCCCCAGCAGCATCAGGCCGAAGAGCAGGTAGGGGAACGCGATGCGGGTCATGCGGCCTCCTCGGCCTCTGCCGGGGGTGACGCGGCGCCCGCGGCGGCGCGGTCCCGCTTGATGCGCACGGCGCGGATGACCACCACGAACAGGGCCAGGCCGCAGAGGAACGCGATGACGAAGCCCCAGGGCGAGCTGGGCTGACCGGCGACCACCAGGAAGGGGATGCGCTCCTGCTGGCCCTCGGACATCATGATCAGCTCCACGATGTAGTCGCCGTCCTCTGGCATGGTGACGGTGATCTTGTAGAGCTTGTCGAAGGCCGTGATCTCCTGCTCCGGAAGGATCTCGACGGTCTGTCCGAAGGCGGCGTTGCGCAGCACCCGCACCGCCACGGTGTCCGGGTACAGCGCACCGCTGTCCCGGTCCTTGATGTAGAAGGACAGGTTGGCGGCCTCACCGGGCACCGGGTGGCCCGGGTAGCTGGTGAGCAGCACGTCCCAGGGGCCGGTCATCGCCGGATACTCCAGCACGGGCACCTGGGGGTAGTTGTCCTTGTAGGCGTAGTGGGGCAGGCCCAGGATGTGGTGAGCCTCGGCGTCGGTTGCCCAGCCCAGCAGCAGCAGCAGCGCCACCAGCAGGGGCAGGCGCGCGATCCGACCCATCATGCTGCCCTCCCCCGGCCCGGAAGGCCGACGCCCCAGGACAGCGCCGCCTGAGGGCAGACCCCCACGCAGCGCCCGCAGTTGTCGCACTCGAGGCCCGCGGACTCGCGCACCGGGTTCAGGCCCAGCTCACACACGGGCCGGCACCCGCCGCAGCCGTCGCAGCGTTGGGCGTCGAGGCCCACTCGCAGGGGCCGCGCCCAGCCGATCATGCCGTACAGGGCGCCCCCGGGGCACATGCTGCGACACCACCAGCGCGGCGAGACCAGCAGCTCGAACAAAAGAAGCCCCCCCAGCAGCACCAGGCCTCCCGACATGGAGAACCCAAAGACCAGAGCGTGCAACGTGCGGCCCAGCACCGCCGGGGGGTAGACGAGGGAGAAGAAGGGCAGGCCCAGGCCCGCGCCGATCAGCAGGCCCGCGGCGAGCAGGGCGTACTTGTTGTTCGCCGAGAAGCGCAGGGAGCCCGGCTGGATCTCCGCGATGCGCAGCAGCCGGCGCAGCTTGCCGGACAGCTCGAAGAGCAGGTAGGCGGGGCAGAACCAGCTGCAGAAGACCTTGCCCAGCAGCAGGGTGCCCAGCACGGGCGCGGCCACCGACGCGGCCAGGGTCAGGGGCAGGGTCTGGGCCGTGAACAGCACCTCGGCCGCCGCCAGCGGATCGGTGAGGTCGAGCCAGCCGATGCGCAGGGACCAGGTGGTGCCGCCGGTGGCGGCCAGCAGGTCCGCCGCGCCGTCCATGGGGGCCAGGAGGGTGTGGAGCAGCTCCATCAGCTGCCAGCGCCAGCCAGAGCGACTCTCGAAGTCGTCCAGGGCCCGCGCGGCGTCGTAGTGGGCGTACAGGCTGGTGGCGGCCAGCAGGAACATCAGCGCCCAGACCCCCACCTGCGTCAGGCGTCGGGGGACGCTGAATGCACTGTGACGGAGTGCGCGGGAGGGCATGGGGGCTCCAGGGGCTAGGACCAGGCGCGGGTCTGGACCACGCGGATGGCGGGACGGCCTCGGGTGACGCGGCGGCAGATCCACTCGCACAGTCCACAGCCGGCGCAGTCGTCCGGGTGGACCTCGGGTGCCAGGAAGGCCCCCGGCAGCAGGGTGATGGCCCGGTCCTTCACGGGGCAGACCATGTGGCACTCGCCGCAGGGGCCGCGCCGCTGGGTGGGCGCCTCCGCCTCGGTCGCCGAGCGGCCCAGCTGGTGCAGCAGGTCCTGCTCGTCGCGGATCCGGCGCGCCCGGTGGGACAGGCAGAGCTCTTCATGGAGCACCACCGAGCCCATGGCCACCGCGGCGTAGTCCCGTTCTTCGATGGGCTCGAGCGCGCGGCTGGGGCAGACCCGGGTGCACTTCATGCACAGGGTGCAGGCCCGCCGCGATGGGTCCACGTACGGGGTGTGGGCGTGGCGTCCACCCGTCTCGGAGAAGAACTGGATGGCGCCCTCGTCGCAGACCTCCTGGCAGCGGGTGCAGCGGATGCAGGTGGCCAGGAACCCGGCCTCGTCCACCGCGCCGGGGGGGCGCAGCAGGCGGGGGGACTCGGGCTGGCTCGCCTCGACCGGCGCTTCGAGATCGGGCGCGCCGCTGGGCTGGACCCGCCGGGGATCGCTCACGGGGTAGGCGGGCTGTCCGCCCTTCATCACCCGGTGGGCGGCCGCGACCAGCGCGCCGAAGCCCAGCGCGCCCAAGCCGGCGCGCAGCAGGGATCGGCGAGTGGTGCTCACGCGGGCCTCACGCGGATGGCCTGGGGGTAGCGGATGCAGGCCCGCTCACACAGGCCGCAGCCGACGCAGTGGCTCGCGTCGACCTCGGGCTTCTCCCACAGGCCCAGGCTCATGGCCTCGTTGGGGAAGGGGCAGGCCCGGAAGCAGGCCCCGCAGCTCCAGGAGTTGTAGGAGTAGCAGAGGTCCTCGTCGATGACGGCGGTCCCCATGGCGACCGCGCCCCGGATGGCCTCGGTCTCATTGGCCACCGGCTGCAGCGCGCCCGACGGACAGGCCGCGGTGCAGCGCAGGTGCTCGCCCTCGACGCGGTTGCACAGCATGCAGGCCTGGCGGCGGGCGGCGATGACGGGGGAGCCCTTCCGGATCTCCGGATCGGCGTCCTCCATCGCCATGATGGCGTTGTTGGGGCAGGCGTCGGCGCAGCGCAGGCAGCGGATGCAGCGCGCGTCGAAGGCGGGCGCGGGGAGCGCGCCGGGGGGGCGCAGCAGGTGGCCGAAGCCCGCGCGGCCCTCGTCGGCCTCCCCGGCCAGGCGGCGCACGAACCCCGTGCCCAGCTCCACCGAGCCCAGGCAGACCACGCCGGTGGCCAGGGCGTTGCCGAGGAAGGCGCGCCGGTCCATGCCGCAGCCTCCTCGATCAGCCGATCTTCTCGATGCGGGCGGCCAGCTTCTTGTAGTCGACCTGGCCGGAGACCGGGTCCCAGGCGCGGTGGCTGGTGGCGTTGACCAGCCACTTGTTCTCCTTGGGGTCGGCGCTGTCGGCCACGCTGAGGTTCCAGGGGCTGAACAGCAGGCCCGGGGGCACCTGGTTGCGGCCCGGCCGCACCCGGCTGCCGGTGCCCACCGACACGCGGGCCTCGTAGCTGCCCCGGCGGGTCATCAGGCGGACCTTGTCGCCGTCCTCGAGGCCGTAGCGCGCGGCGTCGTCGACGTGCATCTCCACGTACTGCTCGGGCACCAGCTCGGTGGTGGTGGCGCCGCGGATGGTCTTGGCGGTGTGGAAGTGCTCGTAGACGATGCCCAGCGACAGCCAGAAGGGGTAGACGTCCTGGGCCTTGTGCTCGGCCAGGCCCATGCTCCGGTCCGCGTAGACGTCCAGGTGCGGCATCTCGGGGGGCAGCGCCATGTCGCGGGCGCGCTCGAGCAGGTTCTTGCGGCCTTCCTTCTTGGCCTCCGCCAACTCGTCGATGAGGTAGGGGCCCTCGCCAGGGCGATCCCGGTGGCCGTACTCCATCAGCTTGTTGGTCACTTCGTCCAGCTCGTCGTAGTGCTGCTCGCACAGCTTCATCTTGGCCTTGCCGTCGGGCTGGCGGAAGTTGCCGTAGGGCTTGTCCGGCCAGTCCTCCTGGCCCATGTAGCGCCGCGGCGTGCCGCCACGACGCGCGATCTCGGCGTTGGGGGCCGGCCACTGGATACCGCGGAGCTGGCGCATCTGGTCGTAGGGCGTGGTGCCGTCCTGCTCCTCGACCTCGAGGATGCCGGTGAGGTCGGCGTCCGAGCCCTTGCTGGCGGCCACGATGTCCCGGAAGACCTCCTCGGGGTCGTAGGCCATCAGGCCGTTGCCCATCTCGATGGTCTTTTTGTACGGGAAGATGGCGTCGGCATCCAGGCCCAGGGCCTCCGCCAGCATCTTGCCCTTGTCGATGGCCATGTCCATGTCGGGCCGGCAGCCCGGCGGCGGGTTGGCCGTGCCGTCGTTCACATACAGCCGTCGCTCCGACTGGATGTAGGTGCCACCGACCCACTCGCCCCACGTGGCCGCGGGGAAGATGACGTCGGCGTACAGGTTGTTGGGGGCGTGGCGATAGATGTCCTGGACCACCACGAACATCTTGGTCAACGCCGGGCGCACCAGGGTGTCCAGGTCGGCCATGTGCACGTGGGTGGTGTAGATCCAGAACATGGCCATCAGGTCGCCCTTGAGGGCGCGCTCCATCATGCCCATGATCATGCCGGGGTTCGGCAGGGTCGCCACATGGTCCATGCGCTCGCGGGGCACCCCCCAGGAGTCGGCGATGTGGTGGCGCCACTCGTTGTTCTTGAGGCCCTGGTTGAAGGGCAGGCGGCCGGTGAGGCCACCCATGAGCCGCTCGGACATGGCGTTGGGCTGGCCGGTCTGGGAGTGGCTGCCGCAGCCGGGGCGGCCGACGTTGCCCGTGAGCAGGTGCAAGTTCACCAGCCCGATGGTGTTGTGCTGCCCGTGCAGCATCTGGTTGTAGCCGATGCCCCAGAAAGTGAGCACGCCGCCGCGGCCGCGCTCGCGGCCCTTGATGCTGGCCTCGGCCCAGTCCTTCGCGATGGCCTCGATCTGGGCGACGGTGATCCGGCCCTGGTCCAGGCGCTTCAGGCGCTCGACCACCTGCTGCGGTGAGTAGCGGGCCTTCACGCCCTCCACGTACTCACGCCAGCCGGTGACGTTCTCGTCCAGCCACTCCTCGGGCATGATGGCCTGGGGGTACTTGTCGAGCAGCACGAACGCGATGGCGTTGTGGTAGCTGATGTCGCCGTTGAGGGTCTGCAGGTGGTGGCTCTTGCGGGGGTTGATGGCCTCGAGGCCCGCCACCGTGCCGGTCTTGCGGGGATCGGCCACCAGGGTCGGGATGTCGTGGCGATCCTTGTGGTCGGCGACCCGCCAGAACAGCACCGGGTGCGCCTCGCGGGCGTTGTGGCCCCAGAACGTGATGAAGTCGGCCTGCTCGATGTCGTCGTAGCAGGTCGGGGGGGTGTCGCTGCCGTAGGTGGCGAAGTAGCCGGTGACCGCCGAGGTCATGCAGGTGCGCGCGTTGGCCTCAATGGAGTTGGAGGCCAAGACACCTTTGAGCAGGATGTTCTCGATCCACTGGGCCTCCATGGTGAGCTGCCCGGAGCCGTTCAGGCCGATGGCGTTGCCGCCCTGGGCCTTGTAGATCTCCACCAGCTTCTCGGTGACCAGGTGCTCGGCCTCCTCGTAGGGCATGGCCTGGAACACGTCGTCGTCGAAGCGACCCTTGGTGCTCGACACGTGGCCCCGCAGGGGGTCGCTCATGTCCTTGCGCACCAGCACCTCGGTGAGGCGGTCCCGGTAGATGGGCTCGTGGGCGTTCAGCCCCTTGATGCACTGGATGCCGCGGTTGGTGGGGTGGCGCTTGTCGGGGACCATGCCCACGATCTTGCCGTCCTGGACCTTGATCAGCGTGCCGCAGCCGACGCCGCAGTAGGGGCAGGCGGACTGCAGCAGCTTCACGCCCGGGGCCGTGGCGGCCTCGGCCGCGGCGTTGGCGGCGCGGACGTAGCCGGGGAGCATCGTGCAGAAAGCGCAGGCGACGCCGGTGCCAGCTGCCATCTTCAGCATCTGGCGGCGACTCATGGTGGTGGGGACCTTTCGGCGGTTCATGCTGGACTCCTGTGGGTGGTCACTCGGCCGCGTGGCCGTCGCTGCTGGTGCGTGTCGAGAGGATGGTCGTTGGCACGTCGGGCTGGCGGGACCAGCTCCGGATGTAGGAGACGACGTGGTTGACGTCGTCGTCGGACAGGTCCACCAGGCCCTGGGTGCCGTCACCGAAGGCCCGCATCGCGGTCTCCGCGCGGCCGTTGATGATGGTGGCCTGCAGGAAGCCGTCGGTCGCCGAGGCCAGGAAGCCCTGGTTGTTCAGCGCCGGGGCCCAGGCCGAGGCCTTGCCCGGCTCGTCGAAGTCGGGCCGGCCCTGCTCGCCGTGGCAGCCAGCGCAGTTGGAGACGAACAGCTGCTCGCCGCGCTCGAGGTCCCAGGGCACCACGTAGCGGTGGCTCTGGGCCATGGTGGGGGGAGACTCCTCCCACACGCGCAGGTGGGTGACGACGTCTTCGAGCTGCTCCACCGTCAGGTCGACGATGGACTGCGCCGACGCGCGCACCGGCCGCATCTCGGTGCCGTCGCGGCCCAGGGACATGGTCCCGAGCAGGAAGCCGTCGGAGGCGAGCTCGAGGAAGTCGCCGTTGGCCAAGGCCGGGCCGGTGTCGCCCTGGCCGTGCACGCCGTGGCAGCCCGAGCAGGACTGCTCGAAGACCACCGCGCCGGAGCCGGCGTTGCCCGCGGCGTTCTTGCTGACCTCGACCCTGGGTTGGCCCTCGAGGGCGCGGATCCAGGAGACGACGTCGTCCACCGCGGCGGGATCGAGCTCGGTCATGCCGCCGCCGCCGCGGGCGAAGCCACGCATGGCGGTGCCGCTGCGACCGTCGAGCACCCAGGCCCTCATCATGGCGTCGGAGACCGAGGCCAGGAAGACCGGGTTGTTCAGCTGCGGACCGACCCCGCCCTCGGCGTGCTCGCCGTGGCAGCCGGAGCAGTTGCCCGCGAACACCTCGGCGCCGTCGTCGATGTCGCCGGCGATGGGGGTGGTGGGCAGGCGCCGGGAGGGGCCCTCCTGCCAGCTGCGCAGGAAGAGGATGACCGAGGCCACATCCGCCGAGGCCAGGCCGCGCCAGGTGGGCATGCCCGCGCCGGGGCGACCGTCCACGATGGCGGTGTTCAGGTAGGCGTCGCTGGCCAGGGCCAGGAAGTCCGGGGAGGCCAGGGTGGGGGCGATGGCGCCCTCGCCGTCGCCGCCGTGGCAGACCGCACAGCGCTCGCTGTAGATCAGCCTGCCGAAGTCCGCTGTGGCGCGCTCGCTGCCCGCCGGCCGCTGCCCGGCAGCGAGGCTGAGCACCTCGCGCTCGTCGTTGTCGAGGGGGTGCCAGTCCCGCAGCCAGGCGACCACATCGGCGATGTGCTGGGCGGAGAGCTGGCGCCAGCCTGGCATGCCGCTGGTGGGCCGGCCTTCGAGGATGGTCTCCTGGAGGAAGCGATCCGAGGCCAGGGCGTGGAACGAGGGGGTGTTCAGGCTCACGCCGATGCCGCCCTCGGCGTACCAGCCGTGGCAGGAGGCGCAGTTGCGTTCGTAGACGAAGCGGCCCAGCTCGGCCTCACCCACGGCGCTGGCCAGGTCCTGGGCGCGGGGGTGCGGCGGCTGCCAGCTGGCGACGTAGTCCACGACCCGCGCGACCTCTTCGGGGCGCAGGCCACCGCCGGCGGCGGAGCCCCAGGCGATCATGGTGGTGCCCGGGCGGCCCTGCTCGAGGATGGAGGTCAGGTAGTCCTCGCCGGCGATGGAGAGGGTGTCGGGGTTGTTGAGCGAGGGCACCATCAGGTCCGGGGGGACCTCGGCGACCAGCTGCTCGTCGGGCATGCGCAGGGTGCTGCCCTGGCCGTCGCTGCCGTGGCAGGCCTTGCAGTACATGGCGTACAGCTCGCGCCCGCCCACCGGGGTGCCGCTGCGGCGATCCGAGTCCGGGGTGTAGGTGGCCGGCAGGCCCTTGCGGTGCAGGCTCATCATGTACAGCGCGAGGTTCTCGGCCTCTTCCTCTGCCAGCTCGACCTCCGGCATCAGCGTGTTCGGGGAGACGCGCTCCGGCTCGAGGAAGTGCTCGAGCATCCACTGACGCACGGTGCGCTCGCCTTCGATGTGGGCGAAGCTGAAGTGGTGGGGGCTCTCGTCGCCGATGGTGGTGAGATCGGGCCCGAGGGAGCCGCCGCGGCCGCGGTAGGCGTGGCAGCCCAGGCAGCCTTCGCGCAGGGTCAGGCGCTTGCCCCGGACGACCTTGCGGGCGCTGGCGGTGTCGAAGCCGGGGATCGAGGCCCGCAGCTCGCCCTCGTCCAGGGGGGAGGGGAACTCGGCCCGGGAGAACAGGTCGGCCTCACCGCCGTACAGGTCGTTCTCCATGTGGCAGCGGGAGCAGTTGGCGTAGACCTCGGCGCCGGTGCGCAGCGGGGCCTCCCAGTGGGGGTCCTCGCCGTGGGCGGCCCAGCGGTTGATGCCGCGGCCCTGGCCGTCGTGGCAGACCGTGCAGCCCACCTTCTCCACGTCGTGCCACTCGTGCAGGTCGCCCGGGTGGGTGCGGTGGGGATGGGGGGCGTCGGCCATCGCGGGGTTGTCGATGCCCGTGTGGCAGGTGACGCAGCGGTCGAAGGCGCCCAGCTCCGGGACGACGATCTGCCGCAGCTGCACCTCGAAGGAGTCGGCGAGCTCCTTCTCCCAGTCGGCGACGGCGCGCTCGTGTAGCAGCGTGCGGTAGCTGCGCTGGTGCGAGCGCCACTCGCCCAGCATGTTCTCGTTGATGGCGGCGAGGGCCAGCACCAGCAGCGTGACGACGCTCAGGATGAGCAGCCACAGCTTCACCTGGTGGTCCTTGGCGAGGATCTCGCCCTTCACGCGCTCAGCCAGTGGGCTGCGAGGATGAGTCATAGTGGCGCCCTCAGTGCACGGGCCAGCTGGAGTGGGTCCAGTAGAAGTCCCAGTTGGGCCCACGATGGACGGTGCCCACGTAGGTGAGGATGGCGAAGCCCACGAGGAAGCAGGTGAACAGCGCGATGGCGGCCATGCGGGTCGAGCCGGTCTTGCGGTGGACCCAGATGGACCAGGCCATGATGGCGGCCGTCAGCAAGGTGCCCGGATTCATCGCGATGATGATCAGCTGGGGGATGCCCGGCCACCAGTTCCGCAGCCAGCCGAAGGTGACGGGGAAGGCCACGGACAGGGTGGCGACCACGCCGCCGAAGATCAGCGAGTGCCAGGCCACGCGCTTTCCTCGCGGGCCGCTGAAGTAGACGCCAGGCTCGAACTGCTCGCGGTCGATGTAGGGGATGAGCGACAGGCCCACGACCACCACACCGGGGATGAGCACGCCACCGACGAACGCCGAGTAGGAGACCAGCTCCTGCAGGCCCAGGAAGTACCACGGAGCCTTGGCCGGGTTCTCGGGGACCGAGGGGTTGGCCAGCTCCTTGAGGGGGGCGTCGAAGGCCAGGCCCAGCAGCAGGCAGACCAGGATGGTGCCCACCAGGAACAGCAGCTCCACCCGGAACAGGTAGGGCCAGGCCGGGACCGTGTCCGCCGGGTCCAGGTTGGTGGCGGGCTTGCGATCCTTGACCACCGCCATCAGGCCGTAGGACTTCGTGGGGGCGGCGGCGGCCGCTGTGGGGGCGCTGCCGCCCACGGCCGCGCCCTTGCCGGCGTGGGTGGGCGCGATGCCCGGGCGGGCCAGGCCGCCGTCCTTGCGGATGCGCCAGAAGTGCAGCCCCAGGATGCCCGTGAGCGCCAGGGGCAGGACCATCACGTGCAGGACGTAGAAGCGGATCAGCGCCTCGGGCCCCACGGTGCTGGCCCCCAGCAGGACCTCCTTGATGAAGCCGCCCGGATCGAACCAGGCGGTCATGCCCAGGGCGTCGGTGAGCTCCCGCGGAGACGCCGCGATGTTGGCCCCGACGGTGATGGCCCAGTAGGCCAGCTGATCCCAGGGCAGCAGGTAGCCGGTGAAGGACAGGCCCAGGGTGACCACGAACAGGGCCATGCCCAGCAGCCAGTTGAACTCGCGGGGCTTGCGGTAGGCGCCGGCGTAGAACACGCGGCACATGTGGAGGATGACCGCGGCGACCATCAGGTGGGCCGACCAGCGGTGGATGTTGCGGATCGCGTTGCCGCTGGGCACCACGAACTGCAGGTCCTTGACGCTGTCGTAGGCCAGGTCCACCGACGGCTTGTAGTAGACCATCAGCAGCACGCCGGTGACGGTCAGCACGCCGAACAGGGCCGTGGTGACGAGGCCCAGGGCCATGGTGGCGTCGAAGCGCAGGGTGCGCCGATGCACCCGGGTGGGGTGCAGGTGGAGGAACAGGTTGGTGAAGACCACCTGGGAGCGGCTGCGGTCGGTCGTCGGCTTGCCGTGGCGCACCATCGAGTCCCAGAAGGCCTTGGGGGTCCCGCGCAGGTGCTCCCAGGTGCCCGGCTGTTGCTGTTGCTCGTTCATGCCTTGGTCCCCCCGCTGTCAGCGGCGAACCATGTCTCCGCGTCCACCTCGGCGGCGGCGTCGGCCACCAGGGTCCCGTTGGCGGCGCGGGAGACCTGGAACCAGGGCAAGGCCTTGGGCGCCGGGCCCCGGACCACGCTGCCGTCCAGGCCGAAGCGCGAGCCGTGGCAGGGGCAGGTGAAGCCCCCGTCGTCCTTGGACACGATGCAGCCGAGGTGGGTGCACTCGAGGGAGATGGCGGCCACGCCGGCCTCGGTGGCGACCACCAGCACGTTGCGCTCGGGGAAGACGCGCTCGGTGCCCGGAGGGAACTCGTCGGGTCGGCCCAGGCGGAAGCGCTTGGAGGGCTCGGGGAGCAGCCGGGGCATGGGCAGCAGGGCCATGCCTCCGCTGCTGGCGAGGATCACACAGCCGGCGGCGACGGTGCCGGCGATGCCGAGCAGGTCCCGCCTGGTGGGCTCTTCGGGCTTCAGTCGTTCGGACATCGGATCCTCTCGTCGAACTGGCAGCGTTCCAGGGTGATCGCGCCGCTGGGGCAGCGCTCGGCGCAGAGCCCGCAGCGGATGCAGCGGGTCTCGTCCTTGAGGATGGCGGAGGCCTCCGCCGGGTCGAGCCCGTCCAGCTGCCTGGCCAGGGTGGCCGCGAGAGTGGCGTCTCCCGCCAAGCGGTCGGCGGAGACGATGCGCAGGCAGAGCTCGGGGCAGACATCGGCGCAGCCGCCGCAGAGGATGCAGCGGGCGCCGTCGAAGATGGTGTTCACGCCGCAGTCCAGGCAGCGGCTGGCCTCGCCGCGGGCGTCGTCGGGGTCCAGGGGCCGCTCCACCTCGGTGGCCTGGGAGCGCAGACGCTGGCCGGGCTCGAGGGTGGGCAGCGACAGCCGGGCCTGGCCCTCGTAGCCCTGCTCCCGCTCGAAGTCGGGGATGGACAGGTGCAGCTGGGTCTGCTCGACCTCGATGGGCCGCCCGGTGAGGGAGGTGTAGACCTGCCGCGCCACCGCCTTGCCCGACGCCACGGCGTGGATGAGCAGCTTGGTGCCGTAGGCCAGGTCGCCGGCCACGAAGATGTCGGCCGCGCTGGTGACCCCGGTCTCTGCGTCGCAGCGGATGAGGCCGCGCTCGGTGAGCTCCACGCCGTCCGCCTCGGCGTCGAGGAAGGAGAGATCGTAGGTCTGGCCCACCGCCATGATGACCGTGTCGCAGGGGATGGAGATGCGGTCCTCGTCGTCGTAGATCGGCGAGAAGCGGCGCTGCTCGTCGAACACCCGCAGGCAGCGGCGCATGGTGATGCCGGTGACCCGGCCGCCCTCGAGGGTGATCTCCACCGGCCCGACAGAGTTGAGGCGGACGATGCCCTCCTCGTCGCCTTCGATGATCTCCACGTCGTCGGCGGGCATCTCGTCCAGGGACTCGAGGGAGCACAGGTGCACCTCGCGCACCCCGGCCTCGCGCATGGCCGTGCGGGCGCTGTCCAGGCTGGTCTGGCGCAGCACCGTGCGGCCCACGTCGTAGGCCACGTTGCCGCCGCCGATGACGACGACCCGCTCGCCCAGCTCCACCGACTCGCCCAGCGCGATGTCCCGCAGGAACTCGACCCCGCCCAGCACGCCCGCGCCGTCGGCGCCGGGCACCGGGATGGTCCGGGAGCGCTTGGCGCCCACCGCCAGGATGACGGCGTCGTGGCGCTCGCGCAGCTCGGCGAGCTGGATGTCGCGGCCGATCTGGCAGCCGGTCACGGCTTCCACCCCGAGGGCCTCGATGCAGGCGGCCTCGGCCTGGATGAGCTCGCGGGGGAGGCGGTACTCGGGCACGCCCAGGGCGAGCATGCCCCCCAGGACGGGCTCCATCTCGTAGATGGTGACCTTCGCGCCGAGCAAGGCGAGATCGTGGGCGGCCGCGAGTCCGGCGGGGCCGGCTCCGACGACGCCGATGGAGCGGTCCAGGGCCCGGGGCAGGGCCTCGGACGCCACCGCCCGCAGCAGCGTGACCAGCTCGTTGGGCCCGCGGCACTCGGCGGCTCTGCCGTCGCCGACGGCGGTGAGGATCATTCCCATCAGGTCTTTGACGCTGCCCTCGTACCGGTCGGGCCCGTGGCCCTCACACGCGAAGCGCTTCAGCGCCCGGATGGCCACCGGCTGGTCGAGCTCGGCCCGGCGACAGGCGGCCTCGCAGGGGGCGCCGCAGATGCGGCCGCAGAGGGAGGCGAGGGGGTTCGGGCCGCGGGCGATGAGGTAGGCCCGCTCGAAGTCCCCGGCGGCGATGGCGCGCACGTAGCCGCGGGCGTCGGTGTTGACCGGGCAGGCGTCCTGGCACTTGATCTGGCGCTTCCAGTAGTCCTCGTCGGGGACCGTGGCCTGGACCTCGGCGGCACTCCAGCTGGCCTGGAGGCCCGCGTCGGGCGTCTCGGCGCGAGGCTCGGGCATGGCTCGGGTCATGGGATCACCTCGTCCGCGCCGCGGCCCCGGCTGTCCCTGCAGGCCCTGGCCATCTCGGCCACGGGGGTGTCGCCCAGGCGCCGCACGATGATGGCGTGGACCTCCCGGGCGATGTCCGCCAGGGGGCAGTCGTCGTCGAGGCAGGTGGGGAGGCCCAGGGCGCAGACGTCCAGCTCCGAAGGGCCGTCGAGCAGCTCGATCACCTCGAGCAGCTGCAGTTGCTCCGGATCGACCACCAGGCGATATCCGCCCATGGCGCCGCGGCTCGACTGCAGCAGGCCGTGCTGGCACAGCTGCTGGAGCACCTTGCCCAGGTGGCTGTGGGAGACCTTCAGGTCCCGCGCGATGGACTGGACGCTGCAGGTCGTGCCCTGTCCGCGCACCGCCAGGTAGACCAGGGCGTGGATGCCCAGGTTCGCGGCCGTGGAGATGCCGAGAATCTCTCTCATGGGGTCGAGGGTCCTGCGTCGCGTGTTAATCGGAAATCGGAATCCGAATACCGCTTAATCGCACATCTCCGGGAACTTAGCAACGAAATGTTTCATTTTTCCCGGGCGGTACCGAGCAGGACGGGATCGTGGTTGTATGCGAACTTCCGCCCATACCCCTGCTCGTGGACGGAGCCTGAAGCGGAACCGCCCCCCCGGGGGGGGGGGGGGCGGGGGGGGGGGGGGGACCCAAACAGTACACGGTGACCCCCCCCCGGGGGGTCC
>CAYZVO010000218.1:0-15645 GCA_964481655.1 uncultured Enterobacterales bacterium
GCGACGACGCGCACGCCGCCCTCAACCCCGACGCCGAGGAGTTCTGCGACGGCGTGGACAACGACTGCGACGGCCTGATCGATGACGAGGACGATCCAGTCAGCGGCACCAGCGTCTGGTACGCCGACGCGGACGGCGACGGCTACGGCGACGCCGACGCCCCCGTAGAGTCCTGCGACCCGCCGACCGACCACGTGGCCGACGACACCGACTGCGACGACGCGGACGCCGCCATCCACCCCGGCGCCACCGAGATCGCCGGCGACGGCATCGACAACGACTGCAACGGCTGGACCGACATCGACGCCGACCTGCCCGAGACCGACACGAGCTGGACCGTCGAGGTCTACGCCGAGGGCATCGACGTGCCCATGGCCCTGGCGTTCGACAGCAAGGGCGTGCTGTATGTGGGCCAGGACGAGGTCAACGGCCAGATCCACCAGGTGCCCGCAGGCGGCGGCAGCGCCACCCTGTACGGCCCCGAGATCGAGGACCCCGACGCCGTGGCCGTGGGCGCGGACGACACCGTCTACATCGGGTCCGAAGAGGGCCTGTACCGGGTCGAGTCCGACGGCAGCGCCGACCTGTTCGTCTCGGCCTACATGGGCAACAACACCTTCGTGGCCGTGGACCTCGACGGCGCCATCGGCGACGCCGGCCTGATCTACGTGGCCAACGCCCGGGCGAGCACCGACATCGTCCAGGTCACCCCCAGCGCCGACGCCGAGGCCTTCACCAGCAGCAGCTCACTCTACGTCCCCTTCGGCATGACCTTCGACGGCAGCCTGATGTGGGTGACCGAGTCCGAGGCGGGCATCCAGGGCGTGTACACCATCAACGGCGACGGCGAGCTGGCCCCGTTCCTGACCACCGGCCTCAGCTCCCCCCACGGCATCGCCTACGACCCCGACAACGACTGGTTCTTCGTGGGCGACAAGGGTGTGGACACCGTCTACACCATGGACCGCAAGGGCGCGCTGACCGCCTGCTGGCGGTGATGCTCGAGCTGGCGGGGGCCGGCAACGCCATCGACCTGCGCATCGCTCGGCTGGCGGCATTCATCAAGTGCTGCGATCCCGCCGACTGCGGCTACGCCTCGGCCACGGCCATCTTCCGCGAGCACATCGGCTGGGGCGACTCCTGGCTGCGTAGCCTGGTGCGACTGGTCGAATCGGATCTCCCGCTCATCCAGGCCGCGGTGTGCCGGGGCCGGATTCCACTGTCCGTGGCGGTGCTCGCCCCTGGCCTGGTGGAACCCAGCCAGCAAGGCCCGTGGCTGCAGTGCGCGGTCGAGGGTGATGTGGCCGGCCTGCCCCGCCCACAGCGGCGTGCGCCGAGGCCGTATGCAGGCACCGTGCGCTGGGTGGAGATCGACAAGGAACAGCTGGGCGATGTCCATGCGGCACGTGCGCTGGCTCGCTTGGTGGCGGGGCAGCCCTTGTCCGCCCCCGACGCGGACCGCTTTGTGCTGGATTGCTGGCGACGAGAAGTGAACGGCGCCGATCTGATCGCCCGCGCGAAGCTCGATCCGCCTCAACCTCCCGATCGAACGCCACCATCCTGGTGCGGCCTGCCCGATCCGGCCACCGCCATCCTCGGGCCTTGGCACACGCCCCGGGATCTTCCCCACGCCCTGCGCCTGCTCGAACACGCCCAGGTCGCCCGGGGCAGCCGGGTGGTGCTGCTGGGCCAGGCCTACGAAGAGCTGGCGGCACGGGCGCTGCACCACGAGCTGGGATTCACCACGCTCGAGGCGTTCGCTCGCGATGGCTTGGGTGTCCCCGTTCGCCAGCTCGAGCGGCATCGGCGCTTGGCGGTCGACCTCCGCTGCCTACCGGCGCTGGCGGATGCGATCGACGGCGGGATGGATCTCGCGCGGGCGCGCTTGGTCGCCTCCATTGCCGACGAAGACAGCGTCGCCGCCTGGCTCACCATCGCCAGCAACACGGGCATCGCCGAGCTGCAGCGGGCGGTGAAGCTTGCGAGTCGGGTGGGTTCGCCCGGAGTTGCCGCTGCGGTGCTCCATCGCTACCAGCAGGCGATCGAGGTGGCGACACAGCTCGTCCAGGAGCAACCCGCGCTCACGACAAATACCGGCGCTCCGATCCAGGTCTTCGTCAGCCTGCACGCTGCTTGGGCCCCGCCGCCGGTGCCCAGGCACGACCGGGTACACGTCGATCTGCCCGTGGCGTCCCGCTGGTTCCTCGAGCAGGTCCGGATCGAGCCGCAGCGGGGCTTTGGGAAGGTGAAAGAGCGCGACCACTACACCTGTCGCAACCCCGAGTGCGGGCGGCGCTCTCTGCGGGTGCAAGCTCACCACATCGCGTTCAGGAGCCTGGGGGGCACGGACGATCTGAGCAACGGAATCACGCTGTGCCCCGTCTGCCATCTTCGTTTGGTGCACACCAGCAGGATCTCGGTCACCCGGGTCGGCGATGCCCTGGTGTGGCTCTACCCGGGGCGCGCCGTGGTGGCGCTGTGACTGCTACCTGGAGTTGAGCTGTGAGCAGGGCCTCTCCAGGCTGGGTGAGCTGCACCCGTCCACCCTCGACGCTCAACACGCCTTCGGCCACCAGCGTCTCCACGGCTGACCCGACGGCCCTGGCCAGCGCGGGTGACAACCCCAGCCGCGCTGGGAGCTCGGTGGCCGTGCACCCCTCCACCCCCACCGCCTCCAGGATGCAGAGGATCTCCACCTCAGCCCGCGTGAGCCCCACAGCCTCATCTCGCTTCGCCTCGCCCATCAACTCGCCCTCCTCGGTCGCGTCGCCGCAAACCCACCAATCTGCCGATTGTAGGCTTCCAGAATCCTCGCCAACAGGCTCATCCTCGGCCGCCCACCCCGGTGTTGCGTCCTCAACGCCTCCCGCCGCGCATTCCCCGCTTCCCGCAGATACGCATCGACATCCCCGAAGA
Source organism: uncultured Enterobacterales bacterium (assembly GCA_964481655.1). Lineage (GTDB taxonomy): Bacteria > Myxococcota_A > UBA796 > UBA796 > JAFGLY01 > CALDOK01. The sequence continues at coordinate 2,917 of CAYZVO010000218.1, forward strand.
TGAACAGGCCCGACCTGGCCCGGGTGAGGGCCACATTCCAGCGCTTGGGCGCGTCCAGGAATGCGGTGGCACGGCTGCGGACCAGGCTGATGAAGACGAACTCGGCCTCCCGCCCCTGACAGCGGTCGAGCGTGCACACCTCGACCTCCACATGCTGCAGCCCCTGCTCCAACTGCGCCTTGTTCACAGCCTCGGCGATCAGCCTCTCCTGGGCCCGGTAGGGGGTGATGACCAGGATGCGCTGCGGGGGCTCCTGGCCGCGGGCGGCTGCGTGGTCGATCCGACGCAGGACCTGGCAGATGGCCTCGGCCTCCGCCTGGTTGGTCTCGCCATAGCCGCCGTCGCCATCGACCTGCATCAGGCCGATCCGGCAGCCGGCGTTGGGCCGCTGGGCGCCGTCCTCGAGGGCCTCGCCGAAGTAGAACAGCTCGCGCGGAACCTGGGAGAGGCTGGGGAGCATGCGGTACTGCCGCCGCAGGACGCCCACGAACGGTTCCACCGCAGCGCGCAGCTCGGCCAGGGGCTCGGTGACGGCTGCGAGCTCGCTCAGTGGCTCCATGTCGAAGTCCTGGACCGGGATGCCCGCGATCCAGTCGTAGACGGACACCGCATTGATGGCGTAGCGCTGGGCGATGGCGTGGATGAGCGCGGCGTGGCTGGCCACGACGGCCTCGAGGGGAGCATCGCCCGCCAGGGCCACGAGGGCTCCGGGGGACGGCATGAACTTGTTCAGGCCCTTGCGCATCCCGACCACCGAGAGGCGCTGGCCCGCCCGCCGCGCCCAAGGTTGGGCGTGGTAGACGTTGAACGCGGTGTCGAAGATGCGCGCGGCGGCCCGACGCCGGGGCTCGATCAGGCGACGCCCGCTGGCCAGCTCGGGCCGCGGGACGGCGACGCCTCGCTCGACCAGGATGTCGACGCTGCCGCGCTGGTGGGGGTTGTGGCCCCGATCCAGCTGGCGCGCTGGCTCGAGGAACGCGCAGACCTCGTCGAGTTGGTAGGGCTGACACAGCACGACGCCAGGGTGCTCGACCTCGGGCCAGATGCCGATGGACGGGGGATTGCGCAAGCCGGTCCAGCGGAGGTGGGCACGCAGGGCGCCCGCTGCCCGCTCGGGCTGGGTGGTGACCACGGCCAGGCGCCGACGCAGGCGGACGGACGGCTTGGCCTGCTCGAGGACGGCCGCGGTGGAGCAGACGATCTCGAGGGTCGGGGGCAGCAGGTCATCCAGGGTGACGGCGTTGTCCTCGGCGTCGTTGTAGGGCGGGAGCTGCTCGGGGTCGCCCACCAGCACCCAGCGCTCAGCCTTCACCGCGACGGCGAGGAACTCGGGCAGCGTCATCTTGGAGACCTCGTCAACGACGAGCAGGTCGTAGGAACCGGGCGCGGCGGACCCGACGGGACGGTGAGAGAGGATGCCGATGGGCGTCCCACAGATGACGGACTGGGCCGCCACCACAGCCTGGGACAGGGGCCCGAGGCTGGATTCTTCCGGGTCGATCTGGGCGTACAGGCGCCGGGCCAGCGGGCTCAGCTCACACAGGCGATCCTGGAGCCGCTCCGAGACGGTGGCCGCGCGCTCTTCATCCTTCGGTCCGATCCAGTAGGGCCGAGCCGCGTCCAGCAGCTTCTTGGGGCGGGCGGCGTAGCGCACGGGCAGCGACAGCGGCTCCAGGGTGTCTCGACCATCCGGATCCCGATGCGACACGAGCTTCTCGACCACATTGTCCACAGCCACATGGGTCGGGGAGACCACCAACACACGCTCCCCACGAGCGACGGCGTCCAGGACGATACTGAGAATGACGGTGGTCTTGCCGGACCCCGGCGGGCCATGGATGCACGCGAAGTGGGGCGTGGTCCCAGCCTTCTCCACACAGGCGAGCTGAGATTCGTCCAGGCGCTCGGTGATGTCGGCGCGGTCGAAGTCCCGCGCGGGCTCGGCCTCGTGCAGCGCGGCGCCATCCTCCAAACCCACCAACACACGCAGCGGGGCGAGGGCACGGTGCCCGGTCCCGCGCTCGAGCACGTCCAGCGCCTCGAGCTGTCGCTCGAGGGGCACCAGGTTGGGCACGACGGCCAGGTGGCGGGCGTGGGCTCTGGAGGCCGGCGGACAGGCGAGGGTCAGCTCGACCACGCGCTCGCTGGTGGAGACCAGCTCGGTGCGGAAGCGGACCAGCTCGACGCGCTCGGGGCGCGGGTGCAGCTCGAGGAACTCCCGCGGCGATCGCTCGAGCAGCGCCCGCTGCTGGTCGGTCAGCAACGCGACGAACTGATCGACGGTCCCGGCCACGGTCTCCCGCACCTCGCGCTCTCGCCCCCTCCACAGGTCGTCGTAGTCGATGGCGATGCGCACGGTGCAGGTGCCGTCGCTGGGATCGGTCCGCCAAGGGCTGCGCTCGCGGCCCCCCGCTCGCGCCGGCGCGAACGCACGGATGGTGTCGTCGAGTTCGTCGAACAGGTCGAAGACACCGTCGTCCACGGGGACGGGCCTTGGCGCGGGTCGGGCCGTGGCCACACGGGCGATCAGAGGCCGCTGCAACAGCCGCTCGATCTTCGCCTCGAGGCTGGCGCGAATCGAAGGGACCAGACCGGTGATCGCCGTGGCGTCCATGAGACCTCCCGAGTGTGTACAGGGCTTCGTGTGTGTTCCGTCCAGAGGGACGAAGCACACCGGGAGAAGCGGACAGTCTTCCCGAAAAAAGGCTGTGCCCCCGACCCCGTCAGCCCCCGCTCGCCCCCCGGATCACACGCTCGTAGGCGTTCGCCGAGGCCTGCACGCGCATGGACACCTGGCGCTGGATCTCGAGGGCCCAGTGCCGCATGTCGTTGACCTGCCTGGCGTGGGCCTCGGAGACGTGCTTGACCACATGGTCGCGCACGGCCTTGGCCCTGGCCTTGCGCTTGATGAGCTGGGCCACGCTGGTCACCGCGGTGCCGACGACGGAGCCTAGCGCGAAGCCCAGGGGGCCGGCGATGATGCCCACGCCGGCGAAGACCGAGCCGACGCCCACGGCCCGGCGAGCCTCGGCCCCCGGGGTCTCCCAGTCGGGCTCGCTGCCCTCGACCAGGCCCGCACCGGCGTGGACGGACCGGAACTCCTCGACCACCCTCTCCCGGGACCCCTCGCTGCCGCCGGTGTGAAGGGTCAGCTCCCGCAGGGTGCGGTCGCGCAGCGCTGACAGCTCGACCTCGAGCTCTTCGAGGCTGCGCTGGACCTGGACCTCGAGCTCCCGGACCACATCGCCGACGCGCTGGTCCGCCACGCCGCAGGCGTGCTCGCACTCCTTGGCGAAGCGCCGGTAGTCAGGCCAGACCCCCAGCTCGCCGTGGCGCGTGTCCACGTGCTGGTTCAGCCCGTTCATGTGACGTCCCAACTCCCCGATGGCCGCCTGCAGGTAACCGTCGATGGTGATGAACAGCTGCCGCTGCAGATCATCGACCTCGCGCCGGTAGGCGTCGGCGATGGCGCCGCGGTCCACGGTGTCGACGGGCTTCTGTGAGGTCTCAGTGGCCGACGAGGGACGCTCGCCCGTCCAGGCAGCGTTCAAGGCATCCTGCAGCTCGGGGACGTTCGCGTAGCGCTCCCCGGCGCTGGGCTCACAGCAGCGCCGCAGGACCTCAGCCACGGCAGGTGGCACGGACTCGGAGTCGAGGGTGTGACGATTGTGCTCGTCGGGCCGCGACGGACTGCCGTGCAGCAGGGTGTAGAGGGTCAGCCCCAGGCCGTAGATGTCCGTCGCGGGTGTGATGTCACCGTTGATGCGCTGCTCGGGGCTCATGTACAGCTGGGTGCCGAGCATCCGGGTGGTCGTGCGCGACCCGTGGTCGTCCTGGTCCTTGGCCACGCCCAGGTCGATGATCTTGAGGCTGGGGCTGGCGTCCCTGCGGAAGAGGATGTTGGAGGGCTTGAGGTCTCTGTGGATCACAGCCTGCCGGTGCAGGTAGCCCACGCCGTCGAGCAGCTCCTCGGCGATGAGCTGCACGGTCTCGAGGGGGAAGGGGCCGGAGCTGTCCAGCGCCTCCTGGAGCGAGGGCGCGTCGAAGAAGTCCTCGACCATGGCGCGGCGGCCGTCCTGGGTGCGATCGAGGCGGATGACCCGGATGATGTTGTGGTGGTTCAGCCGCTCGAGCAGCTTGGCCTCGCGCTCGAAGCGCGTCCGCGCCCGGCGCCCGGCCTGGGGGTGCTTCTCGACCTTCAGGATGCGCCGCTCGTCCGAGCTGACGGATCGGCCCAGGTAGACGTGGGCCATGCCCCCCTCGCGGTAGAACTCGAGGTCCGCCAGGTCCAGCCCGGCCAGGGTGCCGGTGTCGGGGGTGCGCCGCTGCAGCCGCTGCAGCTCGTGGGCGGAGAGCCCGAGGTCCACCCGCAGGGTCCGGCGCTCCTGGGCCCGACCGCGTCGGGTCAGGAAGCCACCGAGCCCTTCCTCGATCAGGCCCGGCTCCCGCCGCACCAGGGTCCAGGGCTCGATCTTGCGCGACGGACGTCCGCACGCGTAGGCCACCATGGGCCCACCGCGGGCCTCCTGGCGCAGCCAGGCCTGCAGCCCCTGCCGCAGGTCGTCGTCGTCGGCCAGGGCATAGAACGGGGTCAGGATGATGGCGCGATCACCCTTGGGGGCCAGCAGCAGCACGTCCCCCTCGCGCAGGCCCCGCTGCCCGGCCTCGAGCTGGGTGAGATCCATGGACCCGGTGGACCCGGTGAGGAAGCGCAGGCTCAAGCTGACCACGGCCTGGTTCTTGGCGTAGGACTCGGTCACGCCCACCAGCGAGTAGCGGCAGAGCCAGTCCAGGTGCCGGGCCACGGTCTTGAACGCGGCCTCCAGCATGTCGAGGCGCTCCTGGGCGTCCTCGCCTTCTGGAAGGCTGAAGGGGTGGGAGACGCCGTTGCGGCCATCCGCCACGACCTTCAACGCATCGAGGAACTCCCCCCAGGCGGGAGGATCGGCGCGCAGCGCGGCGAGCTCGGTGAGGAAGGGCTTGGGCGCCACACCCCCCAGACGCTCGATGGCGGTGAGCCAGGTGCCCAGGCCCGCCCGCTGTAGCCGCACACCGTCGATGCGCTTGCGCAGGCCAGCGTCGGCGCCCACGGCCTCGGCCGCTTCGACCAGCACAGCGCTGCCCACCAGCTGCAGCAGGGCTTCACTGCAGGTCAGCAGCTGGACGAGCGCACGCTCGGGGCGCGCCCGGGTGCGTTGGGTGCTGACGAAGTTCTGGTACGCCAGGGCGACGGGGAACGGAAACGCCCCCGCCAGACGCCAGGTGACCAGGCTCTCGTGCGGCACTCGCTTCCTCGCCCGTGGATCGACCCGTAAGGAGTACCGCAGGTCGGGGGGCGGGGACAAGCGAGCGGCGAGTTCAGCCCTCTGCCATCAACGACCGCGCCAGCTCCAGCAGCTCCGCGACCCGCGCGAACGCCACCTTCCCTACGACCACGCTGGTCCCGTCCGATCCGCCATCCCAGCCCAGCTCGCCTCCGTCGGCCCCGAGGGCACAGTCACAGAACGGCTCGGCGGGGCTGGCGTCCTGGACCAGCTCGAAGATCCATCCGGAGGCGTCCGGCTGCACGTCGGCCTCCCACCGCACCCGCGCGGTGTAGGTCGGGTGCCAGATCAGGCCCTCACCCTCGATGTGGGACACCGCCCGGACACCGAGGCGCAGACACGCGACACCGTCGCGGATCGCGGGCTCGTCGATCACATAGACCCGCTCGGGCTCCGCCACCGGGATGTCCTCGGTGAACGCGCCGTCCAGCTCGCAGTCCTGGCCCAGGGCCTCGAGCAGATCCGGGGGGAGGATGCGCAGCACACCGCCCTCGACCAGGCCGACCCGGCCGTGGGGATCGAGCAGCAGCTTGTTGTCCAGCTCGTCGGAGTCGATGTCGTACTCGTCCGGCAGCTCGGGCTCGACGTTCCGCTGAGCCTTCGGGTTCCGCCGCCGCTGCTTCTTCTTCGCCATGATGGACCTCCGGGTGCGCCGCTGTGGGCGGGCGGCAGACTATCGCGGGACCGGGGCCGGGGCTGGCACCCCACAAACAAGACACCCCCTGTCCAGAACGCCGCCCCAGGGGGTTCTCATTCCGTCCCGTCGCCGTATTCATAGTGCGCCCATCGGACGCGCTCGAATCTCCACCCACCACGGCGAGGCCCGCACCATGTCCCGGACTGAGACCCCCGACCGCTATCCCTCGAACCTCCACTACCTCCAGGACGAGCACCGCTGGTTCGACCTGCTCTCCTGCCGCCTCTCCACGGAGCGCGCCATCCGCTACCGCGACGAAGAGGACGCGGCCCGGCGCCCCCGCCGCTACTACGCGGGCAACGACGACATCGAGACGCCCGTCTCCCTGCTCCGCCGGCGGCTGACGGCCCAGAAGAAGCGGTGCACCCAGCTGCGCAACCGCATCGACGCCCGGCTCGACGCCCACGCCCAGGCCGGCCAGCCCCTGGCCATCCAGCGCATCGCTGAGCTGTACGGCCTCGACGCCTTCGAGCGCCGGGTGCTCCTGCTTGCCTCGGGCCCCGCCCTGGACCGGCGCTTCGAGCAGATCATCGAGCGCCTGGACGAGATGTCCGGGGGCGGGCTCACGGTGGAGACCACCTTCGCCGCCGCCGAGCTGGACCTGCCCCAGCGGGTGGCCCGCCGCGCGACCTTCGCCCAGGCCGGCCCCCTGCGCAGCCACGACCTGCTGCTGGTGCACCTGTCGGGCCGACACTTCGCCCCCGAGGACATGCTGTCCGCCTCGCTGTCCATCACCAGCCGCGCCCTGGATCTGCTGCTGGGCAACGACGCCCTGGGCGAGGAGTTCATGGAGTTCTCCTCCCTCGAAGACCCCCGCGCGACCCTGGAGCGGGTGGTGCTGCCCGCCGCCGACAAGCAGCGCATCCTGTCGGTGGTCGAGCAGCACGATCTGTACCTGGCCAAGCGCGCGGAGTGGGGCTTCGACGAGCTCATCCAGTACGGCCGCGGCGCCCTGATGCTCTTCCACGGCCCCCCGGGCACGGGCAAGACGATGACCGCCCACGGCGTGGCCCACCACCTGGGCCGCCGGGTGCTCAACGTGGACATCCCCACCTTCATCAACGCCAACGAGTCCCAGCGCTTCCTGCCCGGCCTGTTCCGAGAAGCCCGGCTGCACGACGCGGTGCTGTTCTTCGACGAGTGCGACGCGCTGTTCGAGTCCCGCCGCCGCGGCAACACCTTGATGACCCTGCTGCTCACGGAGATCGAGCGCTTCGAGGGGGTCGCGGTGCTGGCCACCAACATGCCCGAGGTGCTCGACGAGGCCCTGCATCGCCGCATCCTGGTCAAGGTGCGCTTCGACAAGCCCGACGCCGCGGCCCGGGTGGACATCTGGAAGGCCCACCTGCCCCCCCGCGCCCCCCTTGCCGGCGACGTGGACCTGCAGGATCTGGCCTGGCGCTACGAGCTGACCGGCGGCGAGATCAAGAACGCGGTGCTGGTGGCCCTGGCCGCCGCGGTCCACAGCCGCGGGGAGCAGGGCCTGCTCGACCAGCGCTGCCTCGAGCACGCGGCCGAGGACCAGCTGCAGCGCCCCGACGACCGGGAGCCCGGCGCCGCCAAGCTCGAGTGGACCAAGGCCCGCATGGGCGACCTGATCCTGCCGCGGCTGGTGGCCGACCAGGTGGATGAGCTGCTGGCTGCCGCCCGCCACGGGCGCACGGTGGTGGAGACCTGGGGCGTGGGCGCCCATCTCAGCGGAGGCCGCGGGGTGGTGGCCCTGCTGCACGGCCTCCCGGGCACGGGCAAGACCCTGTGCGCCGAGGTGGTGGCCGCCGAGCTGAACCGCCCCCTGCTGCGGGCCGTGGTCCTCAGCCTGCTGTCCAAGTGGGTGGGGGAGACCGAGCGCCGCATCGCGGCCCTGTTCGACGTCGCCCGTACCCACAACGCGGTGCTGCTGCTCGACGAGGTGGACGCCCTGCTCATGCAGCGCGGCGCGGGCCACGCCTCCCGCCACGACGACGCCCATGTCTCCTGCATGCTCGACCTGCTCGAGCGCCACGACGGCGTGGTCCTGATGGCCACCAACCGCCCCGCGGTCCTCGATCCCGCCCTGGCTCGCCGCGTCGGCTGGCAGCTCGAGCTGCCCCTGCCCGACGAGCGCGCCCGCGCCGCCATCTGGGCCCGCCTGCTGCCCCCGGAGGCCCCCACCGACGCCTCGGTGGACCCCGCGCGACTCGCCGCCCGCCACCCCCTGTCGGGAGGGCAGATCCGCACCGCGGTCTTCCGCGCCTGCTACCGCGCCGCCAGCACGGACCAGCCCCTGTCCCATCGGCTGCTGGACGCCGCCGCGGCCGAGCAGAGCGGCGAAGGCCCGGAGACGCCTCGGCTGATGTCGGGGCTGGTGTTGGCGGACTGCTGATCCACACCCAGGAGAACCCTATGCCCTACAAGGTCATCTACATCGACACCTTCGAAGAACAATCCGGCCCCGGCCGCGACGGCTGGTGCCTGCTGGGCACCTTCGACGACGAGGCCGAAGCCCTCGCGCTGGCCCGGGCCGAGGCCGCCAAGCCTCAGCCCGGCGCGGGAGACATCGCCGACCGCCTGCTGGTGATCTGCGCCGACCGTGGTGAGATCTTCAACCAGCAGCGGCGGGGCTGATCCATGACCCGCCGCGACAAACGCCGCCGCCGCAAGCGCAAGCAACGCCGTGAGGCCCGCGCCGAGCGCGCCCGCTGCCGGGCCGAAGGCCGCCTGCCCGAGCACCTTCGCAGCAGGTCGGAAGAGACCCGTGATCCCCGCACCCGCTGGATGAACCTGCGGGCCCGGGGCGGCCTCACGCTCTCCTTCGTGCCCACCGGGCGCGTGGTGGAGCTGGGAACGCTGGACGAGACCGCGCCCGCCCAGTTCGCCGCTGCCGTCAACGGCGGCCCGACTCCCGAGGGCTAACCGGACACCCTCTGTCCAGGTTACGCCTCCTGCACAGGAGGTCCCCATGCCCTCGGCTCCCCCCAGCTACCGCGACGGCCTCAACATGCTGCGCGTGCTCCAGCTGCTCGAGCGCACCCACCGCGGCGCGATGCTGCTGGACGAGCTCGCGGCCGAGCTCGAGGTCCACCGCCGCACGGCCCGCCGCTATGTCCAGGCCATGCAAGACGAGGCCACCACCGCCCTGGGGGACCCGCTGGTCACCCTCGAGGGACGGGGGGTGAAGGCGACGGTGGTGCTGGCCCCCCAGCCCGAGCCCACCTCGGCCCGCTTGTACCAATACGCTGCGGTCTTCGCGGCCACCCGCACGGTCACCGCGGGGCCCGGCTCGGTGCTCGGCGACAGCGCCGAGGCGATGGTCTCCACCCTGGAGCGGGGCTTCGAGCCCAAGCTGCTGCCCATCGTGCGCCGGGTCCAGGAGAGCTTCGTCTACGTGCCCTTCGGCCCCAAGGACTACCGCGCCTCCGAAGACACCCTGGACACCATCATCCAGGCCTGCGTCTACCGGCGCCCGCTCATGCTGCGCTACCGCACGGCCTCGGGCTGGACCTACCGCTGCCACTTCGAGCCCTGGACGGTGGTGCTGTACCGCGACGCCCTGTTCGTCCACGGCCCCCAGCGGGGCACGGGCCCAGCGGGGGGGCTGCGCCTGCTCGCGGTGGACCGGATCCAGGAAGCGGAGCTGATCCGCGGCGAGCAGTTCGAGGTCCCGCGGGACTACGACCCCGACGACCACTTCGCCGGCCAGCTCGGCCTGTGGCAGGACGACGCCGAGCCCGAGCGGGTGCGCATCGCGTTCACGGCCGCAGTGGCCCCCTCGGCCAAGGAGCGCCGCTGGCCGGGCCAGCTTGGCTGGAGCGACGCCCAGGACGGCCGCTCGATCCTGGAGCTGACCATCCCGATCACCCCCGAGGTGCTCACCTGGGTGCTGACCTGGGGCGACCAGGCCGAGGTGCTGGAGCCCGACAGCCTGCGGGAGCGGGTCGTCGCCACCCTCGGGAGCGCCTTGTCGCAGTACGGGCCACGCTGACGGCTGGGACCGTTCGCCGCATGAGACGCCGGTGATCGACCACAGAGGCCGTGGTAGGATTCCGCACCATGAGCGCCCCCCTCCCGCCGACCCCCACCGAGTCCGCCGCCTCCGCTCTGACCGAGGGCGCCAAGGACATGGCCAAGGACGCCGCGCTGCGGCGCTTCCAGCGCTTCGCCCGCGCCAAGCTTCCTCGGTTCGTCTACAACCTCATCTTCAGCGGCAAGAGCGCGGGGGAGCTGGCCGCCGACGAGGCCCGGCGCCGCATCCGCCGCCTGCTGTGGGGCTGCGGCTGCTCCGCCGGCATGGGCTGCGTGGTCGTGGTGGTGCTGGCGTTCGTGGTGGTCGTGGTGGGCTGGGCGCTGGCGTTCGGCTGATCCTGCGCGCGGCTGACATTCCCTCCCGCGGACCGGCGACTCATGCCCCGGAGGGCCGCCCTCGGTCCCCCACCGGACCGCTGACGCGACTCACCGCCGGGCTGCCCCACCCCGGTTACCCCCTCCCCATGCGCTTCCTCCTCTTCCTCCTCATCGAGTCCTGGCTGGTCCCCCTGCAAGCCCTGGGCGTCATCCTCTTCATGTCCAAGCTGAAGAAGGTCATGGCCGCCGGCGTGACGGGCACCGCTCACAAACCCCTGGACGTCCGGCTGATCATGAACGCCGCGGGCACGCGCCCGGACCCCGCCGCCGCAGCCCTGGCGCGGCAGCTGCCCCACTACGGCCCGTTCGTCACCTGGGCGTTCTCGAGCTTCGGGTGGGCCAGCCAGCTGGTGGGCTACGAGTGGGTCTGGACCCGCTACCCGGCCGCGCGACCGAGCACGCTGTACAGCTTCATCAACCACCGCACCGACTTCCTGGACCGGCAGATCATGTCCGCGGTGCGGGCCAAGGGCGAGGGCCGCTGCCAGCAGGTGGTCATCATGGGCGCAGGCTGGGACACCCGGGCCTGGAGCATGCTGGCCGACGCCGACGTGACGGTCTTCGAGATCGACACCCACGCCTCCCAGGCGGTCAAACGCGCCGCTGTCCGGACCGCGGGCCTGGCCGAGGACGGGGTCACCTTCGTGGCCACCGACTTCACCATCAAGACCTGGCTCGAGGCGCTGACGGAAGCGGGCTTCGATGCGTCCGTGCCCACCTTCTTCCTGCTCGAGGGCCTGATCTACTACCTGAGCGACGAGGATCTCAGCCTCACCCTCCGCGACATCGCGACCATGGCCCCGGGCAGCCGGTTGGCCTTCGACTCCCTGTCCGCCGAGCTGGTCCAGGGCACGCCGCCCTTCGTGGAGATGCACCGCAAGATGCTGGGCAAGATGGCCAAGACCTACCCGAACGAGCCGCTGCGCAGCGGCATCTCCACCGCCGCACCCTACGGCGACAAGCTCGAGGGCTTCCTGCGGGACCACGGCCTCGATCCGCTGGAGATCGAGCCCTTCGGCCCCGAGACCGAGGCCTTCGGCGGCCTCGCCGCGGGGATCGTCCGAGCCTGATCCCCCCGATCCCTACAGCCCCAGCGCCGCCTTCATCTCCTCGTCCACGGTGGGCGAGGCCGCCGCCTCGAGGAAGGCCTCCAGCGCCTCGAGGGCCGCGTCCTCACCGATGGTGCCGGTGGTGCCCGGCTCCTCGTTCAGCGAGACCATCAGCTCGATCCACTCATCGGGCGCGTCGATGGTGGTGATGCCGGGGGTGCCGCCCTCGTCCACCTTCTTCCAGCTCCACACGGCCCAGCCGGCCATGGTCTCGAAGCCCTCGCGCAGGCCCTGCACGTCCGCGTAGCGGTCCTCGCCGAACTCCCCGACCCAGACGGGGGTGTCGTGGCAGGCCGACAGCTCCTGCAGGGCCGAGATCCACCGCTGGTCAGGCCAACCCACCCACAGGTAGACGTGGGGGCTGTAGACCATGTTGTCGTCCAGCCGCTCGCTGAAGACGTTGAAGTCCCGGGACAAGCCCGCCCCCTCGATGACCAGCATGTGCTGCTCGTCCTCGGCCCGGATGGCCGCGATGACGCGCTCGTACAGGGCGATGAGGGTCGCGGCGTCGGGCTCAGCGGGCTCGTTGAGCAGGTCGTAGCCGGCGATGGCCTCGGACTCGACATAGCGGGCGGCGATGGCGGCCCAGTCCTCCACCAGGTGGTCCTGGTGCACGGAGTCGTCCCACAGCAGCAGGTCGTCGGGGTCGGCCATGAACATGTCGGACTGCCCGCCGGGGGCGGCGTGCATGTCGATGACCACGGTCAAGCCCTGGGCCTCGGCCCAGGCCAGCGCTTGGTCCAGGTGACCCCAGCCGGCCTCGTCGTCCAGCAGGCTGTGGTTGATGGGCAGGCGCACCACGTCGAAGCCCATGGCGGCGATGGCCTCGAAGTCGGCCTCGGTCACGAAGGCCTCGCGGATGCGCTGCTGGAAGTGGGCCGCGGTGTCCGCACCGTACAGCTCGTCCACCCGGGCCAACACGTCGCCCTCGGAGCCCTGGTTCAGGTCGCTGATGTCCAGCCCTCCCCCAAACATCCAGGCCTCCCAGTGCAGCCAGCCCCCGAGGTTCACGCCGCGGAGCATCACGGGCTCGCCGTCACCATCGGCGATGTTCGCGCCGTCCTGGTGCAGAAAGGGGCTGTCGATGGGGCTGTGGGCGGGCCACTCTTCGCCGCAGCTGCCGAAGGGCTGCACGGAGCAGCCAGCGGAGACAGCGGCCGAGAAGATCAGGATGGGGAGCGCGCGCATCGGGACCTCCAAGGGTTGGACCCGCCGGGGG
>CAYZVO010000219.1:0-15615 GCA_964481655.1 uncultured Enterobacterales bacterium
GAGTCGAACCCCCAACCTCCTGATCCGTAGTCAGGTGCTCTATCCAATTGAGCTAACGGCGCAGCAAAGTCAAAATCTACAAAGAAGAGGGCGGAGACGGAGGGATTCGAACCCTCGATAGAGCTTTTTAACCCTATGCTCGCTTAGCAAGCGAGTACCTTCAGCCTCTCGGTCACGTCTCCTAATCCAAAGAAATCGGCGCCGCAATGAGGGCGGAGGCGGTGGGATTCGAACCCACGGTAGGTCGCCCTACGGCGGTTTTCAAGACCGCTGCCTTCAACCACTCGGCCACACCTCCGGGCGGGCCGAATAGCCTGGCGCACCGCGAAGTGCAGCCCGGCGCTGGCCGCCGCCTATTAATGACTGGCCGAGATGCGGTCAAGGCCCATCATGAACGGACGCAAAACTTCCGGCACGATCACGCTGCCATCGGCCTGCTGGTAGTTCTCGAGCACCGCCACGAGGGTGCGGCCGACCGCCAGCCCCGAGCCGTTGATGGTGTGGCAGAAGGTGGTGCCCTTGCCCTCGACCTTGCGGTGGCGCAGGCCCATACGGCGGGCCTGGTAGTCGTGGAAGTTCGAGCAGCTCGAGATCTCGCGGTACTTACCCTGGCTGGGGACCCAGACCTCGAGGTCGATCTGGTAGGCAGCCGACGCCGAGACGTCGCCGCCGGCGATGGCCACCTTGCGGTAGGGCAGGCCCAGCAGCTGCAGGCAGCGCTCGGCGTGGCTCACCAGGGCGTGGTGGGCGCGATCCGAGTCGTCGGCGGTGGTGATCTTGACCAGCTCCACCTTGTGGAACTGGTGCTGGCGGATCAGTCCCTTGGTGTCGCGGCCGTACGAGCCGGCCTCCGAACGGAAGCAGGGCGTGAAGCAGGCGTAGTCGATGGGCAGCGCGTCGGCGTCCAGCACCTCTTCGCGGTGCAGGTTGGTGACCGGCACCTCGGCGGTGGGCACCAGGTAGGCGGTCGAGCCGTTGACCTTGCCCTTGATCTCGAACAGGTCCTCCGAGAACTTGGGCAGCTGGCCGGTACCCAGCAGCGCCGAGCCCCAGACCATGTACGGGACCATCACCTCGGTGTAGCCGTGCTCGGTGGTGTGCAGGCCGAGGAAGAAGTTGATGAGGGCCCGCTCGAGCGCGGCGCCGGCACCCTTCAGGACCGCGAAGCGAGCACCGGCCATCTTGGCCGCCCGCTCGGTGTCCAGGATGCCCAGGGCCGTGGCCAGATCGTCGTGGGCCACCGGCTCGAAGTCCAGCTCGCGGATCTCGCCCCAGCGGTCCAGCTCCACGGCCAGCTCGTCGCCCTTGCCATCCGGCACCCGGTCGTCCAGGCGGTTGGGCAGGGCCAGCAGGATGTCGGTGGACTCGGTGTTCAGCGTGGCCTGGACCTGCTCCAGCTCCTTCATGCGGTCGGCGGCCAGGCGCACCTCTTCCTTCATGGCCTCGGCCTGGTCCCGCTTGCCCTCGCGGTACAGCTGGCCGATGGCCTTCGAGTTGGCGTTGCGCATCCGCCGGAGCTCGTCCAGCTCGCGGGTGGCGGCCTTGCGCTCGTCCTCGATGGACGCGAAGCGCTTCACCATGGCCACAGCCTCGTCGCCGGCGTGGCGGCGGGCGAGGGTGGCGAGGACCGTGTCCGGGTTCTCGGCGAGGAAGCGGCGATCGAGCATGGGGGCCTCCCGTGGGGGTGCGGCTGAGAGGGCCGCAGGTAACCGATGGCAACGCGCAGGCCCATGTGATCCCGCTGACGGGGTGATAGGTGCGGCCAGCCCCGGAGGCTCCATGAATCCCCTGCACCGCTTCGGCTACCTGAGCCTGCGCGCCTGGTGGTGGATCACCCGCCCCCAGAGCGCCGGCGTGCGCGTCCTGCTCGAGCGAGATGGTGATGTGCTGCTCGTCAAGCACACCTACCGCCCCGACTGGCACATGCCGGGCGGTGGCGTAGACCGTGGGGAGAGCCTCGAGCAGGCCGCCCGCCGCGAGGCCCAGGAAGAGGTCGGCGCCACCCTGGGCGCCGTGGAGCTGCTGGGGGTCTACAGCAACTTCTGGAACCGCCGCACCGATCACGTCGCCGTCTTCATCTGCAACGAGTTCGGCGTCAGCGAAGAGCACGACTGGGAGATCGCCGAGCTGCGCTGGTTCCCCCTGGCCGACCTGCCGCCGGACCTGTCCCCGGGAACCTCCCGCAGGCTGGCCGAGTACAAGGACGGGATGCGGCCGGGGTTTGGGCGCTGGTAGGGGCACAGCGGCGCGGGCCGAATGCCCGGGTTGAGGCGTGAGCCTCCGCATTTGACGCGCGAGGCGCGCCGAACGGCCGGGATGAGGCGTGAGCCTCCGCATATGACGCGCGAGGCGCGCCGAACGGCCGGGATGAGGCGTGAGCCTCCGCATATGACGCGCGAGGCGCGCCGAACGGCCGGGATGAGGCGTGAGCCTCTGCATATGACGCGCGAGGCGCGCCGAACTGCCAGGATGAGGCGTGAGCCCCCGCATATGGCGCGCGGGGCGCGCCGAATCCGCGTGGCTGGGGCCTGCCTCCGCCGTAGAGCGCGCGTACCGACCCACACATACGGCGCTGGTCGACAGCGCAGAGCACCCCGAACGAGGCGGCCGTGACCAACCCCGCCCAAGGCTGCGAGCAACGAGTCCTCGGCGTGATAGACTGCTGACGAAGCGCTGCGCCGGGCTCACGCTGCGGGGACGATGACCGAAGACCTCTCCACCCTGGACAACGGACGCTACAAGCTCCAGGAGATCCTGGGGCAGGGCGGCATGGCCGTGGTCTACAAGGCATGGGACAACCGGCTGCGGGTCGAGCGCGCGATCAAGATCCTCTCACCTCAGATCGCCAAGCGGCAGTCACTCAGGAAGCGCTTCGAGAACGAGGCGCGCACCATGGCCCGGCTAGCGCACCCCAACATCGTCTCCGTCACGGACGTGGTCGAGGAGGGTGAGCACTTCTTCATGGTCATGGAGCTGGTGACCGGCGGCACGCTCTGGGACTGGGTCACCGCCCACGGCCGGATGCCGCCGCGCCTGGCCCTGGAGCACCTGCGCCCTGTCCTCGACGCCATGGGTGCTGCCCACGAAGCCGGCGTGATCCACCGGGACATCAAGCCCCAGAACATCATGCTCACGGCCGACGGCCTGCCGAAGGTCACCGACTTTGGCATCGCACATGTCCAAGACTTGTTCAACACGGGCAACCTCACCCGGACCGGCTCGGTGATGGGAACCTGGGGCTACATGGCTCCCGAGCAGCGTCAGAGCGCCCGTGGGGTCGACGGCCGATCCGACGTCTATGCCTTGGGCGCCACCCTCTACGCCGTGGTCACCGCAGACCTGCCCGTGGACCTGTTCGCCGCCGCCCAGGACGAAGACGTCCTGGACCGCGTACCCAAGGACCTCCACCGCCTGGTGCGCAAGGCCACCCGCTACCGCGCCGATGACCGCTACCAAGACGTGGCCGAGATGGCAGCGGCATGCGACACAGTCCTTGCCCGGCTGCCAGCGCTACCTGGCGGCACACCACGGATCGGCCCCGACCCCGACTTCGTTCCGGCCCGCCCGACAACAGCGCCGGTCCCCTTCGCGCCCACCGCCACCGCGCAGCTTGCATCGGGCATCGAACCGGCGCCACGCGAGACACCCCCTCCCCTGCGAACGCAGCAAGGCTCGGACGAGACATTCGACTTCGGCTTGGACTCGGAGATCGATCCCCCTGAAGACAAGGCCCCGCTGCCGAGCGGCACGCTGGCCGACACCCCCGTCCACACCCACCGCCACACCGCCGTCCCCGACCTCACCAGCTCCGCGGCTCCCCGCGGCGGTGACACCGGCGACGCCCCCTCGCTGCCCACGCCTTCGCGGTGGCGACTCCCGCTCGTGGCCTCCCTGCTGCTGGGGGTCGTCGCTGTGCCCTCCGCTTGGTACGGTCTTCGAGAGCCCGCTCCGGAGATGGTGGTCAAAGACGATCCCACCCGGGCGACCACGCTGCCGCCCACAACGGTTCCCGAACCGGGCCCCGATCCGGCAGAGCCTGAGCCTGAGCCCGAGGTCGAAGCCGAGAACGGCAGGGACACCATCGCCGCGACGCCGGTGGTGAAGCCAACCATTGAGCCGACCGCAGGCGCCGGACCGGGCGGCGCGGCAGAGCCCGCCGGTCAGCCCACGCGAGCAGCCAAGCCCTCCGTCGAGCCAGCCGCCGAGCCGGGCCCTTCGGAGCCCACCGCACCGATCGTCACCGAGCCCGAACCCCTCGAGCGCCCCCCCGTGGAGCTCGAGCCGGCCACCGTGCCAGCACCAGCCACCGTCGGGGTCCAAGGCGAAGTCGACGAGCTGCGCCTGATCGACGAGGCCGGCAAGCCCTGGTCCCCCGGCGAACTGCCAGCCGGGACCTACAAGATCGAGGCCCTGTTCCCTGGGGGGAGCGCGCCGATCGTGGCTGGGAAGATCACCCTCGAGCCCGGTCAGAGCCACACCCTGAACTGCGTGCCCACGTTCAAGAAGTGCAAGTAGCGCTGGAGAGTTCATGTCCCTCGCCGTCCTCCTGCTCGCCAACGCCCTACAGCCCGCCTTGGCCCAGGATGCCCCCGACTGCACCGAGGCCACCACGCTGACCGGCTTCATCGCGGCGGCCCAGCAGGGAGAGCTGGCCTTCGCGAACATGGACATGGTGGGCCTGACCCAGGCCCGCAAGGGCGCCCTGCAGCAGATCCCTTGCCTGGGCGAGCCGGTCACCACCGACGTCGCCGCTGCGTTCCACCGCATGATGGCCATGGCGGCCTTCACCCAGGGAGATGAGGCCGGCACCCTGGCCGAGTTCCACGCCGCCCGTCGCCTGCAACCCGGCTACACCATCCCCGAGGCGGTCGCCCCCGAGGGCCACCCCCTTGTGGACCTGTACGAACGCTCCGTCGATGCCGCCGAGGGTTCGCTGGACCCCACCATCCCGCCATTGGGGGGCTGGGTCACCGTCGACGGCGTACGCGGCGCCCCGCGCCCCACGGGCATCAGCACCATCCTGCAGAGCTTCGAGGCTGACGAGTCCATCGACCGCACCTTGTACCTGCTGCCCGGCGCCAGCACACCGAGCTTCGGCCCGATGCCCATCGATGAGCTGCGCCGCAAGCGCCGGCGCTACGCCCTGGGCGGCTCGACCGCCGCAGCCCTGGTCGCATCGGGCGTGCTCTACGGCCTGAGCTGGAACGCCCACTTCGCCTTCGACGACCTGGACGACCCCATGGACGACAACCTGCTACCCGCCCAGCGCAACACCACCAACACCCTCGCCCTCGCGTCCGCGGGCACGGGCGCCGTGGGGCTGGGGCTGGGGGTCGTGACCTTGGTGGTGTGGTAGTGGGCGCCCCGCGGGTATGGTGCGCGGCGGGCCTGCTCCTGCTCACCGGCTGCCCCTTCCTGACCGACGCAGACCTCGAGGCCCGCATGGATCTGGACGGCGACGGGGTGCCGCGGCCCGAGGACTGCGACGATGACGACTCGGGCATCCGGCGGGAGCAGGGCTGGTACGTGGACAGCGACGGCGATGGCTACGGCGACCCGGAGATCGGCAGCGAGGCCTGCGAGCAGCCCAGCGGGTACGTCGAGGACAACACCGACTGCGACGACAATGATCCGGACATCAACCCGGGGGTCTACTGGTACCGGGACGCCGACGAAGACGGCTACGGCGACGATGACAACACCGTCACAGCCTGCGACGACCTCACCGGCTACCTCGACTTCGCCGGCGACTGCGACGACGGGGATGCAGCGATCCATCCGAGCGCCGAAGAGACCTGCGACAGCATCGACAACGACTGCGACGACCTGATCGACGACGACGACGACGACGTCACCGGCCCCTTCGAGAGCTGGTACCTGAACAAGGACGGCGACGACTTCGGCGACCCCAGCGTCATCGTCGAGGCTTGCGCTCTACCCGAAGGCTACATCGACAACGGGTACGACTGCGACGACGCGGATCCGGAGGTGGGGGACGAGTGTACGTGGCGGGAGATTAGCTCGGGAGGCCACCACACGTGCGGAATTCGGGGCAGCGGGCAGATCGCCTGCTGGGGGCTCGACGACGAAGATCAGCTCGACGCCCCCGAGGGCAGGTTCGATGACGTGGCGACGGCCTCCAAGGTGAGCTGCGCCGTCGACACCAAGGGCGCGCTGCACTGCTGGGGCAACCCAGACTACACCGCGGTCTCAGGGGCTCCGACAGCAGGGGTCTTCGATTCGGTCGCCATCAGCTTCGACGGGGGCTGCGCGCTGGACGACGATGATGCGCCGACCTGCTGGGCCGCCTACGGGGACAGCTGGGGCGACCCGCCTCCGAGCGACACGCGCCTCTCACAGATCGACTGCGGCTACCGCGCCTGCTGCGGTGTGGACTCGACCCACAACGCACACTGCTGGGGAGAGCTCGACGTCTTCTACGGCGGGGCGGTGCTCCCGGATGGTGACTACCTGGAAGTGGCCGTGGGCACGAGCCACATCTGCGGCCGGACCGCCACCGATGTGCACTGTGTGGGCGACGACGACAGCCTCTCCCAGGTTCCAGTCGGGTTGGTGGCTGTGGCGATCGCGGTCGCGACAGACAACGCGTGCGCCGTGCTCGATGATGCAACCATCGAGTGCTGGGGGTCCGACATGTACGGCATGGCCACCCCCGAGCCCGGATCGTTCACCGACATCGACGGCGGGAACATGCACTTCTGCGCCATCTCGGCCCTAGGGGGGGCCGAGTGCTGGGGCCGCAATGAACAGGGCGAGACGGACGTCCCGGAGTAGCCAGGCTCATCCCACGGCGTCAGAAGCTGGAGCCGAGCAGCAGGAAGGCGGCCCCCCCACCGTCTTGCCAAGCACCGACGAGCACGTCGGATCGTCCATCTGCGTCGAGGTCGCCCACGTCGAGCACGGTACCTGCCAGGTCCGAGGCGCTGCGGCCCTCGAGCACCGCGTCCGCGTCAGCCAGGGAGTGCGCCCCCGCCGAGACCGGCCCAAGCACGATGTGGACCATCCCCGGGCTGCCCCCCAGCCACGCCCCAGGGGCGCCGACCAGCAGATCGGAGGACCCATCGCCGTCGACATCCTCCGCGATGGCCACGTCTGCTCCGGCCTCGTCATTGGTCAGCTCGCCAGTGAACGACGCGAACGCAGCACTGGCGCTGACCGTGCCCGTCCCTGGCCCACAGTAGAGGTAGACGGCGCCGGCGTTCGTCCCAGCATCGTCGGCGAGCGGTGCGCCGATGACCAGATCCTCGAGGCCGTCCCCGTCGAGGTCGCCGCCACCTCCCACCGCAGCCCCGAACCACGCACTACTTCCACTGTCGCTCAAGGCCAGGCTGGACCCGTAGCTGAGGGTCCCTGTGGCAGACAGTGGACCGTAGTAGAGATCCGCACTGTCGCTGGCGGAGTGACCGGCGAGCAAGGCGTCGAAGCCGGTGCCGTCCACACCCTGGAGC
Source organism: uncultured Enterobacterales bacterium (assembly GCA_964481655.1). Classification (GTDB taxonomy): domain Bacteria; phylum Myxococcota_A; class UBA796; order UBA796; family JAFGLY01; genus CALDOK01. The sequence goes on from CAYZVO010000219.1 coordinate 7,470, forward strand.
ACGGCGATGCTGTCGGCGTAGCCAGGGATCGCCCCGACCGTGACATCATCGATGGACCACGATCCGAGGGTGCCCCCCGGCACGATCTCGAAAGTCGCCCCCTCGTAGATCAACAGGTCATCGACTCCATCGCCGGTCAGCTCGACGGATGCCGACTCGTAGTAGCCCAGCCCCACCGAGCCGGTGCCGCCGCCAAGGATCTTGGTGTCCGCGAGCGCGAGGGACACGGTGCCGGAGTGGGGACCGTAGACGACGTAGGCTGCGCCAGCCGACGAACCCGTGTCATTGTCGAATGGGGCACCGATGACCAGCTCCGGGTAGCCGTCGCTGTCGAGGTCGCCGGCCGACCGCGCCGTCTGTCCCGCATAGTCGTACAGGTTCTCCGCCGTGTACCAGGCCATGGATGTGCTGCTCATGTCGACTGAGCCCGTCAGCGACCCGGCGACCACGTACGCAGCCCCCAGCGCCGAAGACCCACGGGCTCCGACCAACAACTCCCCGAGGCCATCGCCGTCGCAGTCCTCGATCAGGTCCACCGCGTACCCGTCGTAGTCGCTGGAGGACCCGGTCAGGATCAGATCCGTGGAACCCAGCCCGTAGTAGCCACAGGTGGTGGTGTTGGAGCACATGAGATCATCGCAGTCGGTGCGGCCATTGCAGTCATTGTCGTGCGTGTCGTCGCAGGTCTCCTCTGCGTCCGGGTGCACCGTGGGCTCGCCATCGTCGCAGTCGCCACCATCCTGGACCCAGCTGGGGTCCGGATCGCAGACCAACCATACGGGCGAGTCCACCCCGACCCCGTCGCCGTCCATGTCTTCGTAGTAGGCGGCCTGGCCGGTGGCGTCCTTGTCGAAGTCATCGGAGAGACCGTCGCAGTCCTCATCCGCATCCTCATCATCGCAGACCTCCTGCGCATCCGGATGTACGGCCGCGTCGTCGTCGTCACAGTCTCCGTGGATTCGCACGTATCCAGCAACATCCTTGCAGGAGTGAAGCTCATTTTCGGGATCTTCGTACCCGTAGCCGTCATCGTCGTCGTCGTGGAACCAGAGTGTGTCCGGATGGCGATCAGCGTCGGCATCGTCGCAGTCTCCATCCGCGAACGCCCAGCCATCGCTCTCGTCGCAGGCGCTCTCGCTGACGTCATCGACACCGAAGCCGTCCCCATCCTCGTCGAGGTACACGGGCTGCTGGGTCTCCGGATCGACGTCCGGGTCCTCGTCATCGGCCAGACCGTTGCAGTCTTCGTCCACGTCAAGGTCGTCGCAGACCTCCTTGGTGTCCGGGAACGCCCCGGGGTTCAGGTCGTCGCAGTCCTCGCCGTTGGCGACATAGCCAGCGGGCTGCTCACAGGCGGCCAGCGTGGCGGCCTGGCCGTCGCCATAGCCATCACCGTCGGCGTCGAGGTACCACACCGGCGGATCGGCCACGTCGTCGATCGTCCCGTTGCAGTCGTCGTCCAAGCCGTCGCAGACTTCTTCGGCATCAGGAAACACGGCCGGGTTGTTGTCGTCGCAGTCGTCGCTGTTGGTGACCGCATCGTCCACGGCCTCGCAGGACGAAACCGGGGTGTCGCTGCCGAACCCGTCCCTGTCCGAGTCGTAGAACAAGCTCTCCGCATCCCCGATGCCGGAATCGTCATCATCGCAGTCCTCGGGACGCGGCACCCCGTCACCGTCGAGGTCCATGCGGTCGATGAGGTCCTGATCCGAGAGGAAGGGGCAGCCGGTGAGCAACACGGCTGACAGCACCAGGCTCCGAGCTCCACGCATGCCTCTCCCTCCGGCCACCGACCGTTCGCGACCCGTCGCTCGTTCCTATCACGGCTTCCCCCTGAAAACCCCACCCAGCCCTGCCAAACCCTGCGGTTCACCTCAAGCCCGGCAGTGCGCCACCGAACAGGAGCGAGCCCCCTGGAGGACGCCATGCCCCGTACGCTCCTGCTCTGTGCGCTGCTCATCGCCTGCGGTGAGCCCGACAAGGACGACACCGCCGTCGAGGCCCCCGACGACACGGCGGCGGCCGCGGTGGACGCCGATCGGGACGGCTACTCCACGCTGCTGGACTGCGACGACGAGGACCCCGCGGTCAACCCCGGCGCCGAGGAGATCCCCTACAACGGCGTGGACGACGACTGCGATCCCGACACGCCGGACCAGGATCTCGACGGCGACGGCTGGGTGAGCGACGACTGCGACGACGGGGATCCCGCGGTCAACCCGGGGGCCACCGAGATCCCCTACAACGGCGTGGACGACGACTGCGACCCGAGCAGCTGGGACGACGACCTCGACGCCGACGGCTATGGCGCGGCCGAGGACTGCGACGACGAAGACCCGGCGGCCAACCCCGGCGCCGACGAGATCTGCGATACGGTGGACAACGACTGCGATGGCGCCGCAGGGCCGGAGGTACGGCGGCGGCGCAGGGTATCGAGCCGGCCGACCGGCTCGACATCAGGTGCCAGTGGCACCTGATGCCGGAGCGGACCAGTGGACGAGGGCACCCAGACCACCTGGTACCCGGACCGGGACCTGGACGAGTACGGCGACGATGCCGACGCCTTCGTCAACGAGGACTGCAGCGATCCCGACCGCTGGCAGCAGACCACCACCATCACCGCCGAGCTGGTGCTGGACTCGGAGACCGAGGTCTCCACCACCCTGTCGTCGGGGAGCTTCGACGGCTCGAGCGATGACTGGGACGACGTCCTCACCGAGGACCAGTTCACCACCACGGTCGCCATCTGGGACGAGATGGGGGCCGACCACGAGCTCCTGTTCGCCTTCGAGCGCGACTCGGTGTCCGGCTGGAGCTGGTACGGGCTGGTGGACGGCGGCGAGCTCGCCGGTGGGACCACCGGCTACCCCTTCGAGCTGATGTCCGGCACCCTCGAGTTCGACAGCGACGGTTCGCTCCAGAGCTTCCGAGGGACCTCGACAACCTCCACCGCCCCCTGCAACTGGGCGAACGGCGCCCGGGCGGACCTGCTCGAGCTGTCACTCGGCCTCGACGCGAGCGGCGCCACCACCGACGGCTCCGCCATGATGGCGGGCGCGGGCTCCCGGGTCCTCGACATCCACGCCGACGGCTACCCGTGGCTGGTCACGGTGGGCGGCGACTGCGACGACGGCGACCCGAGCGTCTACCCGGGCCAGGGCTGCTAGCGCCCGAGCAGCTCCCGCTCCACCACGGTCCAGACATCCCGCTGCACGCCCTCGATGCCCTGGCTGGCGTCGATCTCGGCCACGGAGGCACCCTGGTCGCGCACCCAGTCCAGGGCGCGGTGGTAGCCGGCGTGGACGCGCTCGAGGGTCTCGAGGACCTCGAAGCGCTCGAGGGCCTCGCCCCGGGCGGCGACCCGGCCCAGGCTCGCGGCGGGCTCCAGCTCGAGCATGAGGGTCAGGCACGGGTGACGGAAGCGGCTGTTGAGGGCCACCACGTAGTCGAAGTCCACGGCCATGGCCTGGTAAGCGAGGCTCGAGGCCAGGTAGCGGTCGCTGATGACCCAGGCGCCCCGCGCCAGGGCCGGCAGGATGCGGCGGTCGAGGTGGTCGCGCCGGTCGGCGGCGAACAGGTAGGGCAGCACACCGTCGGAGAGTGGCTCCTGGCCCCGCAGGGCCTGGCGGATGACGCGCCCGATGGGGAGGTCCCGGGTGGGCTCGCCGGTCACCACGACCTCGAGCCCCATGGCGCGCAAGGTGTCGGCCAGCAGTGAGACCTGAGTGGTGCCACCGGAGCCGTCCAGGCCCTCGACGGCGATGAAGCGTCCGGGTGTGGTCATGCCCACCTACATAAGCTGGTAGCTGTGCAGGGGCGTGTGCTCGGCTCCGGTTCGGTGCAGCACGGACCGATAGAGCACGAGGCGATCGACCGGGAAGCGGCCCAGCTCCCCCAGCCCGGCGAGGGGCTCGGGCAGGCCCGTGAGCCACGGCCCCCGCAGGCGGCAGACGGTGGCGTGGGGCCGGAAGGGCTTGTGGGGGGCCGGGAAACCCAGCGCGCTGAGGGCCAGGTTGGCCGCGTGGGCCAGGCCCGCGAAGCGCTCGCCATCCTCGAGCCCCACCCAGAACACCTTGGGGCGGCGCGGGTTGGGGAAGGCCCCGCCACGGCTCAGCACGGCCTCGAAGGCGGGGAAGCCCGCCAGGCCATCGCCGAGCACCTCGTGGATCTCGGGGATGAGGGCTTCGTCGGTCTCGCCGAGGAAGCGCACGGTGATGTGCATGGCGGCGCGCTGGACCCAGGCCGCGCGCTTGACCTCCGGCCGGAGCTGGTCCTGCATTCCTACGAGGAGGTCACGGGCTTCATCGGGCAAGGGAACGGCGATGAACAGGCGCATCCCAGGCATCCAGGCTGAGGGGCCACGGCTCATAACGCCCCAAGCTCCCCGGGTAAACCGGAGAACGGGGCGATGGAGCGGGGTGGATGCTGAGGGGGATCAGCCCAAACGGGCGCGGGCCAGGTCGGCCTTCTTCTCGGCTTCATCCCATGCAGCCGTGCCCTGGACGCAGCCGGCCAGCTCGGCTTCGGCGTCGGCCAGCTGCTTGGCGGCGGTGTCGACGTCGACCTCGCCGGCGGGCTCACACACGTCGGTGAGGATGGTGACCTGCGTGGCCCCGACCTCGATGAAGCCGGTGCCGACCACGAAGACCTGCTCGCCGTCGGCGGTGTGGATGACCACGCGCCCCGGCTTCGCCACCGACAGGAAGCGCTCGTGGCCCGGCATCACGCCGAACTGCCCGTGGTACCCAGGGGCGAGCACCTCGTCGGCCTCGCCGGACCAGGCGATCTCCTTGGGAGTCACGATGCGAAGCTCGACGGACATCAGCCTTCCTCGGCCAGCTTCTTCGCGGCCTCGATGACTTCCTCGATGGTGCCGGTCATGTAGAAGGCCTGCTCGGGCAGGTGATCGTGCTTGCCCTCGAGGATCTCCTTGAAGCCCTTGATGGTGTCCTCGCGGGACACGTAGCGGCCTTCCATGCCGGTGAACTGCTCGGCGACGAAGAAGGGCTGGGACAGGAACTTCTGGATCTTGCGGGCGCGCTCGACGGTCTTCTTGTCTTCGTCGGACAGCTCGTCCATGCCGAGGATGGCGATGATGTCCTGCAGCTCCTTGTAGGTCTGCAGCACCTGCTGGACATCACGAGCCACCTTGTAGTGCTCGTCGCCCACGATCTCGGGGGAGAGGATGCGGCTGGTGGAGTCGAGGGGATCGACGGCCGGGTAGATGCCGATGTCGACGATGGCGCGGGAGAGCACCGTGGTGGCGTCGAGGTGGGCGAAGGTGGTGGCCGGCGCCGGGTCGGTGAGGTCGTCGGCAGGCACGTAGATGGCCTGCACCGAGGTGATGGAGCCCCGGTTGGTGGTGGTGATGCGCTCCTGCATGGCGCCCATCTCGGTGCCCAGGGTGGGCTGGTAGCCGACCGCGGAGGGCATGCGGCCCAGCAGCGCGGAGACCTCGGAGCCCGCCTGGGTGAAGCGGAAGATGTTGTCCACGAACAGCAGCACGTCCTGGCGCTCTTCGTCGCGGAAGTACTCGGCGACGGTCAGGGCGGACAGGGCGACCCGGGCGCGGGCGCCGGGAGGCTCGTTCATCTGGCCGTAGACCAGGGCCACGCGGGAGCCTTCCGTGTCGATGATCGGCAGGCCGTTGGGGCCCATCTTGACGTGGTCGTGCTCGTCGAGTTCGGCCTTGATGACGCCGGACTCCATCATCTCGAACCACAGGTCGTTGCCTTCACGGGTACGCTCACCGACGCCGCCGAACACGGACTTACCGCCGTGCTTGAGGCCGACGTTGTTGATGAGCTCCATGATGAGCACGGTCTTGCCGACGCCGGCGCCGCCGAACAGGCCGATCTTGCCGCCGCGGGAGTAGGGCGCGAGCAGATCGACGACCTTGATGCCGGTCTCGAACATCTCGGACTCGGTGGACTGCTCGGTGAAGCCCGGGGGCTGGCGGTGGATGGGCAGGGTCATCTTGGCGCCGACGGGGCCGAGCTCGTCGACCGGGTCGCCGGTGACGTTGATGATGCGGCCCAGCACCTCGGGGCCCACCGGCATGGCGATGGGGCCGCCGGTGTCGCGGGCCTTCTGCCCACGGACGAGGCCGTCGGTGGTGTCCATGGCGATGCAGCGCACCATGTTCTCGCCCATGTGCAGGGCGACTTCGACGGTCAGGTTTTCTTCCTGATCGTTGATGGTGGCGTTGGTGAGCTTGAGGGCGGTGAGCATGGTGGGGAGCTTGCCCGGGGGAAACTCCACGTCCACGACAGGTCCCATGACCTGCTTGATGACACCGTAGCTGGCTTCGGTTTCGGGGGTGGACATCCAGCGACTCCTAGAGGGCCTCGGCGCCGGAGACGATCTCGATGAGTTCCTTCGTGATCGCGGCCTGGCGGGCCCGGTTGTACTGCAAGGTGAGGTTTCCGATGATGTCGGTGGCGTTGCGAGTGGCGCTGTCCATGGCGGTCATGCGCGCCGCTTGCTCGCCGGCTTCGGTTTCGAGCATGGCCTGCAGCAGCACCGTGTCGAGGTACAGCGGCAGCAGGGCTTCGAGGATGGCTTCGCCGCGGGGCTCGTAGCGGTAGTCGCCGACGGCGTCTTCAGTGTCGTCCGAGCTGTCCGCGCCGTCGTCCTTGACCGAGATGGGCAGCATCTCGAGGCCGGTGGGGCGCTGGGTCATGGTCGAGACGAAGCGGTTGTAGACCAGCTGCACCTGATCGGCGCCTTCGTCCACGAAGGCCACGCGGAGCTTGGAGCCCAGCATCTTGGCCGTGACCGTGAACTCCTTGGGATCGAGGTCGATGTGGCTCTCGATCACCGGGTAGTTCCGCTTGACCAGGTAGTCCCTGGCCTTCTTGCCGACGGTGATGATGGAGACCTCGAGGCCTTCGGCCCGGAGCTCCCGCACACGCCGTTCGGTGTCGCGCAGCAGGTTGGAGTTGAAGCCACCGCACAGCCCGCGATCGCTGGTGAAGACCACCAGGAGCACGGTCTTGACGTCTTCGCGGCGCTCGAGCAGGGGGAGCTCGGCGTCGGGGGAGGCTTCGGCGACCCGACCCAGGACCTTGGAGAGTGACTCCTGGTACGGGCGGGCGGCCTGGGCGTTCTCGGTGGCGCGGCGGAGCTTGGCTCCGGCCACCAGCTTCATGGCGGCGGTGATCTGTCGGGTGTTCTTGACCGACGAGATTCGGCGCCGAATGTCTTGGAGGCTCGCCACTTGGGTCCTCTGGGAGAGGGGTTCGGGGGAAGGCTTCGGGCGCTAGGCCACCGGGTGCCAGCTGTCCTTGTAGGCCTTCATGGCCGCGACCATGCGGTCCTTGAGATCGGTCTTCTTGAAGGTCTGCTTGGTGGCGAGCTCGTCCAGCAGGGCCTTCTGCTTGGACTGGAAGTGCGCCGTGAGATCCTCGAGGAACGCGCCGACGTGCTCGAGCTCGAAGTCATCGACGACGCCTTCGGTGCCGGCGAGGATCTGCAGGACCTGCACTTCGACGGGCTGGGGCACGTACTGGCCCTGCTTGAGGATCTCGGTCAGCCGCGCGCCGCGGGTGAGCTGGCGCTTGGTGGCGGCGTCGAGGTCGGAGCCGAACTGGGCGAAGGCCGCCAGCTCGCGGTACTGCGCCAGGGTCAGGCGCAGGGCACCGGCGATCTGCTTCATGGCCGGGATCTGGGCGTTGCCACCGACGCGGGACACGGAGATACCGGCGTTGACGGCCGGGCGCTGACCGGCGTTGAAGAGGTCGGACTCGAGGAAGATCTGACCGTCGGTGATGGAGATGACGTTGGTCGGGATGTACGCCGAGACGTCACCGGCCTGGGTCTCGATGATGGGCAGCGAGGTCAGGGAGCCGCCGCCTTCGCGATCGGACATCTTGGCCGCGCGCTCGAGCAGGCGGGAGTGCAGGTAGAAGACGTCGCCGGGGTAGGCCTCGCGGCCGGGGGGGCGCCGCAGCAGCAGCGAGAGCTGGCGGTAGGCCACGGCCTGCTTGGAGAGGTCGTCGTAGACGTTCAGCGCGTGCATCCCGTTGTCGCGGAAGTACTCGCCGATGGTGGCGCCGGTGAACGGGGCCAGGAACTGCAGCGGGGCGGGAGCGGAGGCCGGCGCGGAGACCACGCAGGTGTACTCCATGGCGCCTTCCTTCTGCAG
>CAYZVO010000220.1:0-15382 GCA_964481655.1 uncultured Enterobacterales bacterium
ATGTGGGAGGTCTCCGCCTTCTGGATGGCGTCGGCCTTGGCCAGCACCTCGGCGGCGGTGAGGGCGTGGGCCACGCCGGGCAGCGCGAGGACGAGGGCGAGCAGCAGGGAACGCATGGGGCCTCCTTGTGGCCGATCGGCTTGACCGACGCTCGGGTCGGTACAGCTCCGACCGACTTGTCAGTCGGTATAGATCCGTCGGGCCCGGCTGTCAAGCTCAGTGCTCGAAATGCGAGCCCGGATCAGCCCTTCCGGCGGATGCCCTCGTCGGACAGCTCGATGAGGCGGGCCTTGTAGAGGCGGCCCACCGCCCTCTTGAAGGCCTTCTTGCTCATGTGCAGGCGGCGCTGGATCGCGACCGGGGAGCTCTTGTCGTGCAACGGCAGGCTGCCCCCGTTGGCGTCGATGGCGGCGAGGATGGCGGCGCTGGCGTCGTCGGTGCCGGCGCGGCCTGGGCGCTGCAGCACGATGTCCAGCCGGTGGTCGTCGCGCACGCGATCCACCCAGCCCTTCAGGGTGTCGCCGTTCTTCAGGCGCCGGTAGGTCTGGTCCCGGTAGATCAGCCCGGCGTGGCGGCCGGCGACGGTCACCTGGTGACCCTGCTCGATGCGGCCGTAGACCATCAGGTCGACGGGGTCCCCCGGGTTCAGGCCGCTGACGTCGTCGTCGAACAGCCCCGACAGCACGGTGGTGCCCACCAGGCGCATGGTCTTGAGGTGCAGCCGCAGACCCACCACGTAGGAGCGGCCTGGCTCCATGGGCTCGTACTGGTTGCCGAAGGGCACCAGCAGGTCCTTGGGCAGGCCCCAGTCCACGAAGGCGCCGAACTCGTTGGCCTCGACCACGGGCAGGTAGGCGAAGCCCCCCAGCTCGAGGGCCGGGGTGGCCAGGGTCGCCATGGGGCCCTGGTTGGTGGTGTAGACGAAGACCTCGATGAGTTCGCCAGGGACGACGTCGAAGGCGATCTCCTGGGCTGGCAGGAGGACCTGGGTGTGCTCGTCGCCCAGCAGGGCGCCGCGCTCGTCGGCGGCCAGGACCGGGAGGGCCTGGGTGTGGCCAATCTGGATCACGGGATGCTCCGTTGTCAGCGCGTGGCGTCGATGGTCTCGATGAATGACTCGAGGGGGCGGGCGCCGCTGACCATGGTGCCGTTGACGAAGGTGGCCGGCGTGCCCGTGACCCCGGCGGCCTTGGCGGCCTCGATCTCGGCGTCGATGGTGGCCCCGTGGTGTTCGTCGCGCAGGCAGGGCTCGAAGCGGTTCATGTCGAGGCCGAGCTGGGAGGCGTGGGCCAGCAGATCCTCGAAGCCCAGGGCGCCCTGGTTGGCGAAGAGCTGGTCGTGCATGGCCCAGAAGCGGCCCTGGTCGTTCGCGCAGCGGGTGGCCATGTGCGCGCCCCGGGCGTCCTTGTGCATGGGCAGCGGGTAGTCCCTGAACCACAGCTCGATCTGATGGCCGTAGCGCTCGTGCAGCTGCTCGAAGGTCGCATCGACCCTGCTGCAGTAGGGACACTGGAAGTCGTTGAACACCACCAGTTGGATGGGGGCGTAGGGATTGCCCCAGCGGCCTGGCAGGCTGCCCTTGTCCACGGGGCCGCCCACGGTGGGGATCTCGACGGTGCGGACCTCGACCTCGGGGACCTGCGTGGGGTCCGATGGTTCGGCCTGTTCGTGGGCGTCCTCGCCGCTGCCGAAGAGCGGCTCGGGGCGGCCGTAGCCGCGCTCGGCGTCACCGATCGGGGTGGGCTCGACCGCGGGAACCTCGGCCGCGGGCATGGGCTCGGGGACGACCATCTCCTGGGCGATCCAGTTGCCCTCCTCGGGGCCCGCGTCGGTGGAGGCGAGCACGAAGACCACGATCGCACCGCTCAGCACCATCATGCCGCCGGCGGCCGCGGCCAGCAGGACGAGCATCTTGCGCGCCTCGGCGGCCTTCTGTTCCTGGATGGACGGGGGGTTCATGGGTGACCTCCACGGGATGTCGCATCCTATGCCCCCGCGGGGGTGAACGCTCACTTCCGGCCGTCGTCCCGCTGCCAGTCGTCGTCCATCAGGCAGCGCTCCACCCGGCCGGGGCAGAGCTTCAGGTTGCCTCCCAGGCTGGGCGTTCCGCCAGGCTCATCGGGGGCGAGGACCAACGCCAGGGCGGTGACGTCCGTGCCCTGCTCGACCGTCGGGGGGCTGTCACCCCAGGCGATGCCGTCGATGGACACGGCGCTGCCGTCCCCCAGGGTCAGCACACCGCGGCCCCACCAGGGGCTGTCGTCGTCGGGGGGCACCAGCGCGGTCAGGGTGCCGACGCAGTGGGCCCACAGGCCAACCCGGGCCTCGAGGCTGGCTCGATCCTCCACGAAGGGGGGCGCCGGGATGCGCGTGGGGGGTGGGTCGTAGGGGGTCTCACCGGGGGCCAGGGCGATGGACTCGAGCTCGAAGTGGGTACCCGCCACGCTCTGCACGTAGGGTGAGTTGGTGTAGGGCCGGCCGGTGACCACGACCCGCTTGTCCGCGAATTGGAGCTCGTCGGCGACGGGGCGGTAGGAGCGGATCCACACCTCGCCGTCGTCGAAGCGCAGGCTGGCGGCCTGCAGTCGTTTGCCTCCCGCGACGGGGGCCACCACGTAGAGGGCCTCGCGCTCGACCCGATCGCCGAAGGTGGGGTCGTAGCTGGGCTCGGGGGGCGGGGGTGGGTCGTCGGAGGGGAAGGGCGGGGCGTCGAGGGTGGTGGGGTCGGACACGGCGGGAGCCTCCGCGGTGGCTGCGGGCAGGGGCTTGTCGCCGCAGGCGGTGAGGGCGAGGGCGGTGAGGGCGAGGGCGGTGAGGATGATGACGGCTCGAGGGGGCATGCCCGCATCATCGCATAGGGCGTGCGCTTCGGGCAGGTGCTGGGTTTCACCGGGCCGTCTGTGGCCGCCGCCCTCTGCGCGCGCCCGGGTCACCTCGCTGCCGCCCTCCCAGCTGCGGCGGGCCTCCCGGACGGACAGCGTGCCGCCGTCGGAGTCGCGGTTCGGGATGTCCGCCTGTTGCGGCATCAGAGGCGCTGGATCGCCCGAACCCGACCTCGGGCGTGGCTGGAGCGACCATGCCCCCTGAATCTTTACATACCAGCGACTATGCCCCCGAATTCTGTGCAGTTCGCCCGTCGGGGGGGCCTACCACCACCCTCTGCGACGGTCGAACGTCGGTTTTCGGGGGGGCTGGAGGTGGGGGCGGGGTCGAGTGTTCAGATTGGGGCCACTTGGTCGCTGAAGTGCACAGTTTCGGGGGGCTTGGTCGCTGTGAGGATGGCTCCGCTGCGCCCGCCGCCCTGGGCTGCACCAGCGGGCCCCTGGCTACTCCCAGTCCCTCAGCCGATCCTGCCAGCGGCTCCGCAGCACCACCAGCTGCGGGCGCAGCACGGTGATGGCCACCATCCCCGCGAGGATGGTGAGGCCGATGGTGGTCAGGTAGAAGGCCCAGAACTGGCTGTTGGTCAGGCCGAAGCGCAGCAGCTCGGTGAGCAGGGCCGAGGCCAGGAAGCCGGTGCCGAGGAACAGGAAGGCTCGGACGCGAAGCACGCTGCCCAGGGCCAGGCCCGCGATGGACAGCAGCACCAGGCCCAGGGTCCAGCCGGGGTCGAAGACGGCCTGTCCCAGGGCGGTGATGTAGATGCAGCAGGCGCCGGCGTAGCGCAGCAGGTCGCGGATGCGGGGGTCCATGCCCTGGCGCAGCACCTGGGCGATGACCAGCAGGGACAGGCCGGTGGGGCCGATCCAGGCCAGGGGCTCGGTCCACTGAAGCCGCACGAAGAGCATCACGGTGGCGATGTCCAGCAGCAGCACACCGACGATCAGCTCCGAGGACCGCTCTCGCAGCACCCAGCGCAGGCAGAGCAGGCAGCCGGCCAGGGCCACGCCGATGGAGGTGAGCCCACCGCCGAACACGGCGGCCGCCAGGCCGACGGCCGCAGCGCCGAGGGTCGCGTGGCGCAGGGGCTGGACCCAGCGCTCTCCGCGGCTGCGCTCCAGGGCCACGGCGGCGCCCTCGAGCAGCAGGCCCAGGCCCACCAGCAGGGGGAGCTCGAGCTTGGCGGGCAGGTGCATCAGCACGCCGTCCAGCCGCAGCACGGCGTAGAGCAGGGCCCCCCAGCCAAAGGTGGCGTACCAGCGCTCGGGGCGCTGCTGGGTGGCGGTGCGCAGCAGGGACAGGCCCACGGCTGCGGCCAGCACGGCCTGCTGCCAGGCACTGGCGTCCAGCTCGATGGCGCCGACGCCGTCCACCAGGACCGCGGGGATCAGCAGGGCGGCCAGGCCGATCTCGAGCCAGCGTGCGCCGAGCTTGCGGGCGCCGATGACCCCCAGCAACAGGACCGCGGCCGGCAGCGCGGAGGGCAGGCCGAAGCCGTCCCAGCTCGCGAGCCCCAGGCCCGCGACCAGCTGCAGCAGGGCGCCGGCCCGGAAGCCCGCCAGCCACCAGCCCAGGGCCAGGGGGAGGGCCACGGCGGCGTAGGTGGCGGCGCTGTGCTCGCTGAGGGTCAGCAGCGCGGCCAGGGACCCCAGGCCGAGGCAGAGCAGCAGGGCCTCCCGCGGCGCGGGGATGCGCTCCCGGAGGGCCCAGGCCAGCAGCGCCAGGGCCGCCAGGCTCGCGGGCCAGGCGATGGTGAAGTCCCAGCCTCCCAGCTCCCCCGGCAGCCAGGCAAGCAGGGGCAGGCTGGCCAGGAACAGCCAGGGGCGGGGCTGTCGCCAGGCCAGCAGGGGCACGGCCGCGGCCAGCAGGAACCACTCGGCGGTGCCGCCTTCATCGACGACGCGCATGGCCACAGAGCCGATGAGCAGGATCCAGCCCGCGGGCTCCTCGAGCAATCCCGGTCCGCGGGTGGCGTGGCCACGGGCGGTGCGCAGCAGCAGCAAGGCGCCAGCGGCGAGGGTCAGGCCCGCCAGAGCCCAGGCGCCGGTGCAGGCGCCGAGGGCGAGGGCCCCCAGCAGCCACAGGGCGGCCTGAGCGGGGAGCTGGCCGGTCCGCTTGGGCAGGTGGCGCAGGCCGGCGATGAGGGTGAAGGCCAGAGATGAGCGCAGCAGCACGGCCACCGGCTCCAAGGGAGACAGCGCGGCCGCGCAGATCAGGCCCGCGGCCAGCCCGCCCCAGGCCCAGCGGTGCTGGGAGCCGGTGTGGGTGACCAGCAGGCCCGTGGCGGTCAGGGCCGCGGCGATCAGGGGACGCTGAGAGGGCTCGAGGACAGCCAGGACCACCAGCCCGACGGCCACCAGGGCCGCGAGCAGGCGGGTGCCCACGCGGTCGCTGGCGCGGCGCGGTGACGGCAGCCAGGCGATGGTGGCGAAGGCCAGCCAGGCCAGGGGGTGCAGCACGGGCTCGGCGTCCACGGTCAACAGGCAGGCGGAGATGGCCCACGGGGCGAGCAACCGCGCGCTCGCGCCGTGGCGGTAGGCCCACAGCAGCGCGGTGGCGGCCACGAGGCCCAGGCACCAGAGGCCACCGATGCCCTCGATCTCGACCCAGATCAGGTCCACGGACCAGGCGGCGGCGCCCGCGAAGGCCAGCACCAGGCCCACCCGCCGCGCGGCGGGGGCGAAGCGGGGCAGCCAGCGGGCGCTGTGCGCGCCGGCCAGCAGCAGCAGCGCGAACACGCTTGACGCCACCAGGTGCCAGCTGAGGACCGTACTCAGGTCCCGGGCGATGAGGGTGTGCGCCAGGCCGATCCACGCCACGACGGCGGCCTCGGCCCAGCCGGTGGGTTGGCGCAGGGCCAGCAGGGTGAGCGCCACGGCGGCGGCGGCGATCAGCTGGGGCTCCGCGATGGGGCCGTGCACGAGGGCCACGAGCAGGGCGACGGACGCGGCGACCACCACCATGGCGGTGCGCTCGCCGCTGGGGCGCAGCATGGCCGACAGGCCGATGGCCACGACCACGAGGGGCAGCCAGGGCAGCAGCAGCTGGAGGGGCCCGCCCAGGGCCCACAGGCCCGCGCAGCTGATGGCCGTGATCATGGCCGACAGCTCGAGCTGGGCGCGCCGTGGCTCCACCAGCCGGCTGGCCGTCCACAACAGGGCCACCAGGCCGATGGCGGCCAGCTGCAGCTCCAGCCCCGGGGCGCCCGCGGCGAGGATGAAGGGCAGCGCGTGGAGGGCGGCGATTGCGCCCAGCCAGGCGGCGGGCTGTCCGAGGCTGCGGTGCAGCCAGTGCACGCCGAAGCGCGGCACGGCCCGCTTGGACAGGATCAGGAACGCGGCCGGCAGCCAGCACAGGGCCACCGCGATGACGGCGATGGAGCCGAGCTCGAGGACATCGGCTGCCCACACGCGCCGCAGGATGGACTCGGCCACGCCGAAGACCAGCAGGCCGCCGTAGACCCGCCAGTGGGTCTTGCGCAGCCAGTAGACCAGCATGAACGCCACGGGCAGCTTCATCACGCTGCGCTCCCAGCCCTCGAGCCCCAGCAGGGCGACCACGGCAGCCAGGGCCAGCGCGTGGGCCCAGACCTCGAGCGCGGTGCAGCTGATCTCGACCCGGGCGCGCTGCTTCGGCAGCCACCACGCCAGGAGCAGGGCGGCGATGGCCACGGCCTCGAGGCCTCCGGCCCAGCCCAGGGGGCCCAGGTCCAGCTCGACAGCCCAGACCACGCCGCCAGCCAGCAGCAGGGTCTGGCTGAACACCGCCAGCAGGGACTCGAGCCGGTAGAGCGCGGGCTCCGGCGGGGCGCCGAGGGGCCGCAGACCGAGGCTGACCAGCCAGGTGGTGGCGCCGATGACGGCCAGGGCCAGGGCCGGGGCCTGCCAGCCGGCGAGCAGCAGGGGGACCGCCAGCGCCGCGGGCACCGCGACGATGCGCGCCCCGGTGAGCACGGTGGGCTCCCGCAGGCGGGCGGCGAGCCAGCGTGCGGCCGGGATCAGGGCCAGCACCACCGCCGCGCCCACGAGCAGGCGCAGCTCGGGCCCGGCGTCGAGGAACCAGAGCAGGTCCACGGTCCAGACCGTCAGCCCGATCCAGGGCAGGCTGCCGCTCACCAGGTTGCGCACCCGGTGTTCCCGCAGCCACAGCAGGCCGTGGAAGGGCAAGGCCAGCAGCGCGGGGCGCAGGTCGTCGAGGCGGCTGTGGGCGACCACCAGCAGGAGCAGGGACAGGGCGAAGGTCCAGCCCCAGGCGTGGGCGCTCATGCGCTCCGCCTGGCGCCAGCCGCTGCGGCGCAGGCCCCCGGCCGCCAGCCGGCAGACCAGCAGGTAGGGCAGCAGGGTCATGCTGTACCAGGCGATGGGTAGCGGCTCGTCGCTGTAGCCCAGGGCCGCCCCGGCCAGCAGCAGGAAGGGCTCCACCATCGCCCAGAACAGGTCGGGCAGGGCCAGGGTGAAGATGAGCAGCGCCAGCAGTGCCCCGTGCACCAGCACAGGGCGGCGCCAGCACAGGGCGGCGCCCACGAAGAACGGAACCAGCAGCATCCCGGTGATGGCGCTCTCGGGGCCGCTGGGCAGGAAGTCGAAGCCGGGGAGCAGCAGCAGCAGCGCCAGACCCGCCAGGGCCAGGGCCACCACCCCGCGCAGTCCCCGCAGGCGCAGCGACTGGATGCCGCGCCAGCGACCCAGCGCAGCGTCGAGGTAGAGCACCGCCAGAGCGGCGACGGCCACGGTGGGGGCGTAGGCGCCGCTCCAGCCGTGGGGGGCCAGGTAGGCATGGAAGGCGATGGGATGCAGCAGCAGCAGTCCGGCGCTGATGGGCAGACGACGCCAGCGGGTCAGGGCCCACCACAGGCCGACGGCTGCGGTGGCCGCTGGCAGCAGCAGCCAGAAGGCCGAGGGGGCCAGAGGAAGCAGAGCCACCCCGAGGGACAGGGCGGTGTAGACCCAGCGCAGCGGGCGGCTGGAGCTGGGCAGGAGCAGGGGCAGATCCCGGGGCAGGCGCAAGGCCAGCAGCAGGGCGACCGCGAGCAGAGCGGCGCCGCCGAAGGCGAGCCCGGGCAGGCCCCCCAGGGACCAGCCGCTGCCGGCCGCCATGGCCAACACCGGCGCCATCGCCACGCTCACACCCACGAGCCAGCGGCCGGCGCGCTCGCCGCCCTCACGCTTGGCGAGGCGGTGACCCACGGCGGCGAAGGCCTGGGTGTAGGTGGCCAGGCCCAGCAGCACCACGGCCAGGCGCGGCCCGGTGCCCAGATCGGACCAGATGGTCCCGGCGACGAAGAACGAGCCCACCACGGTGAGCGCGGCCCCCACCAGCCACCAGGTCCGCTCCCGCAGCACCTGGCCCATCACGGCCAGCGTGGAGCCGGGCTCGGAGCGAGGGTTGGCGGGGAGGGGGAGCGGGGTGACGGTCGGTGGGCGGGGGGAGGTCGAGGGCTTGGGTTCGGGCTGAGGCTTGGGCTGAGGCTCGGGTTCGGTGCGGGGCTCGGTGGCCTCGGGGCCGACAGCCGACGGCCGGCAGCCGACAGCCGAGGGGGGGCTGTCCTGGGTGGCTTGGCGCTGGATCGCCGGCTCATCGTCGTTCCCCTTCGTTGCGGGGCTCGGGGGCGTGGGGGTGGTGGGCTGTGGGCTCTCCACCGTCGGACTGGCCATCGCGCCGATCTGCGATCGCTCGTACTGGGCCAGGGTGGCGCGGGTGCGCGCGTCGATCAGCCCGATCTTGTGCCAGCGGGCGATCTGGACGAGGACGCTGGCGTGGAAGGCGATGGCCTTGCGCTGCTCGCTGCGAGGCGTCGGATGCTCACGCGACATGGGCCACCTCCGCCGTGGGCACGAACTCGCCGCGGCGCAACACGCCCCGCACGCCCTCGGCGTCCATGGCCGGCCAGCGGCGGCTGCTCTCCGCCAGCCGCTGCTCGAGCAGCGCAAGCACGGCGCAGCGATCCTCGGGCAGGCCGGCGAGCAGGTCCGCGAAGCGCTCCGGGCGTTCGCGGTAGCCGTGCAGGGCCAGCACCCCACCCCAGGTCGAGCCGGTCGGGGCGTCGAAGGCTTCACTCAGGCAGGCGACGGCCTCCCGGGACAGCTGCTCACCGCGGCGCTCGAGGCGGCGGTGCAGCTCCCGCAAGGCGCCCTCGGTCGCCAGGGCTGCGTCAAGGGAGCGCTGGAAGGCCTGCTCGTCGCCGGGGGTGGGTCGCACGTCCCACAGGGCTCGCAGGGCGCCGGTCAGGGCCCCGTGCTCCGGGTGGTGCCGGGGGGTGTAGCGGAGGGTGACGGCGGCGGCGACACCGCGGCTGTGCAGGGTCCCGCACAGCTCCAGCTCGCAGGGTTGCTCCTGCCAGGCCGGGGGCAGGGTCTCGGGCCAGCGCTGCTGCAGCTCCACGCCGAGCTCCATCGGCACGGCCTGGGCCAGCAGGCTCCCCGCGTCGTCCCGCACGCTGATCCCGCGGCAGCCGATGGCCCCCAGGGCCCGACAGCAGCGGGCCAGCACCACGGCGGTGGACAGGGTGCAGTGCTTGCGACGGGAGGCCCAGCGGCCTGTGAAGAGCAGGTTCTCCATCCCGGCGAGGAGCGGGGTGGGGACGGGGGGGCCGAGCTCGGAGCTCAGATCCATGGCCAGCAGGGCGTCGTAGATCACAGCGACCTCCAGTGCGGTTCGCGCCGGGTCCTTTCGCAAGAGGCGTGCCGGACCCCGCATCTGCGCGGGCCCGCATGGGCCGCTGCGGGCTGAATGGCCGTTCAGCGCTGCATTTCCGACTGAGCGGTCATTCAGCGTTTCGGTGGTCGCTCGAGATCGAGCTGCGAAGCGGGCTACGCACCCACGGTGCGCAGCGGCGCACCGGCTTCGCACCCTGTTGTCTGCTATGCAGGCTGCAGCCCCGGAGGTTCCATGCCCAGGCTTCGCTCCCTCTTGCCCCTGCTCCTGCTGCTGGTCTGTTCGGCGGCGCTGGCCACCACCCTGAGCAGCGAGCCGCGCTTCTGTCCGGTCTGCGGCGATCCCATCGCCGTGCAGGTGCCCATGTCCACCAACGACCTGGGCGGCCAGGACCGGGACCTGCTGCGGCGCGCCCGCGGCGCCCAGGTGTTCATGGAGGTCGTGGCGACCTGCGGCAGCTGCGGCTTCACCGGCTGGCCCGCGGACTTCGGCGAGGACAAGAAGGCCCACAAGCGGGCCCCCGCCGATGGCGACGAGCTGGCGCTGACCAAGGCGCAGCGCAAGGACATCCAGGGTGGCGCCCTGCTGCGCCCCGAGGCCCTGAGCGAGGTGCCCTTCCGGGCCGAGGCCCCCTACGGGGACCTGCCTTCCTGGGGTCGGCTCGACATGCTGGCCCAGACCGTGGCCCTGCGCGGTGGTGACGCGGAGCGCGTGGCGGACATCCACCTGCAGGCCTCCTGGGCCGTGCGCATGGGCTACCACCCCGTGCACCTCCAGCGCAGCGAGCCGTCGGACGCCCAGCGCGACTGGCTGTTCGGGCGCCTCGCGGAGTTCACCAACCAGGCCGAAGAGCTGTCGATGAGCAACCCGGCCGACGTCGAGGTCTGGGCCGCCACCCGGCTGCTCACCGGCGCCCGGGATGCCCCGGGGGACCTGCGCTGCATGAGCGCCTCCTACGGGGCCTCGCTGATGCGCTCCCACGGCGAGCACGACGCCCTGCTGGCCTCCCTCGAGACCCTGGCGGACTGCTTCCCGGCCGCCGAGTGGGCTGGCAAGGACGCGGCCATCCGGGAGTCCGTCGAGCTCGAGCGCCACTACCAGCGGCTGGCTCGCGATGGCTTCGTGGCCGCCCTGGACCAGGGCCTGGTCGAAGGGGAGAAGGCCGCCATCACCACCTACCTGGTGGCCGAACTGGACCGGCGGCTGGGGGCGCACGATGACGCGCGCGCTCACTTCGACGCCGCCCTGGCCATGGAGCTGCCCGCGGGCCTCGAGGACTGGATCCTGGAGCAGCGTTGCCTGCTGGACCACGACGATCCCGTGCTGGGCCTGCTGCTGTGCCGCGGTCAGTCCCAGCAACCGGAGGCGCCCGCGCCCGCCCCCGTGGACGAGGAACAGCCGCCGGAAGAGGCCCCCGCCTCGCCCTGACACGCCTCGAGGCGCTATGACCTTCACCTGCCTGGAGGTCGACCCATGGAAGTGGTCCTCGAGATCGGTCCGTTCGTGCGCTGTGACATCCTCGCCTGGTCGGGCATCGACTTCGGCGGCAAGCGCCGCGCGCTGCGCGTCTTCCCCACCGGCAGCGTGAAGGGGACCCTCGAGTCCGAGCAGGTCAGCTCCATGGTCATCCGGGCCTTCCACGGCACCCGGGTGATCCTCTGCACCCGCTCCACGGGGGACTTCGAGGACGCCCCCTGGCGCTGCATCCGGACGGTCGAGGGCCACACCCTGGCCCCCGAGGTGAACCCCGGCATGCCCGGTGTGCGCCTGCCGCACCTCGACCGCATCGACCCCTACAAGGCCATGCGCACCAACCAGGAGCTCGCCACCAGCTACCCCCTGGTGGACAACTTCGACGCCGGCGAGGGCTGGACCTTCGGCACCCGGGGCCTCCCGGATCTCGTGGGCCACGTCCGCCGCATCATCATCGAGAAGGACGACGGACCCCGGGTGCGGCAGATCGGCGACGCCGAGCGCATGGCGCGCCTGCTGCTGACCAAGGCCCGCGAGCTCGCTCCGGGCGCCGTCCCCGAGCTGGTGGATCTGGCGGTCGCCGAGCTGGGCCGGGACGACGGCGAGGCTCTGCGCCGCTGGGCCGAAGACCAGGGCTGAACCGACCGATCGGTCGAAAAATCTACTCGATCCCCGGTACGGACGGGGTTATCAGCGCCTCCCCATCCCGTGGAGGGCGGACATGAACCCCCGTAGAGCACCCCTGTACGCCGTGGGCGCGCTGCTGCTGGTCGGCTGCGGCCTGCCGGACAAGCTCGATCCCATCGATCTCGACGGCCCGGACGGCCCGACCGCAGCGGACTTCTCCAGCGAGGACGACCTGCTCGATCGCTACGACGATGAGATCGAGGCCCGCTTCCTGGCCCTCGAGGAAGGCAGCTTCGTCGGCGCGGACGACATCACCATCCGCTACCGGGTCAACCCGGTGGCCGGGGCCAAGGGCACGGTGGTGTTCCTGACGGGGCGCACCGAGCCCATCCTCAAGCACGGCGAGACCTTCTTCGATCTCGAGCAGCACGGCTATCAGGTCTACGCCATGGACCACCGGGGCCACGGCGCCTCGGATCGGATGCTGGACAACCCCGACACCTGCCACGTGGAGTACTTCCAGGACTACGTGGACGACCTGGCCACCTTCGTGGACACGGTGGTGCTGCCCGAGGTCGATGGGCCCCTGTTCATCCTGGCCCACTCCATGGGCGGCGCGGTCAGCGCCCTGTACCTACACCAGCAGCCCGACACCTTCGACGGGGCCGCGTTCAGCTCGCCCATGATGGGCATCGACACCGGCGTGTTCCCCCAGGGCGTCGCGCAGATGTTGTCGGTCGGCACCTGCAACAGCAGCGCCGCCGAGGGCTACACCGTGGGCCACGGCGACTACGACGCGGACGCGCTGTTCGAGGACAACGACACCACCCACTCCGCCGTCCGCTACCAGCTCAAGATGGACATCTACGACGAGCACACCGAGCTGCGCGTGGGCGGCTCGAGCTGGCGCTGGGTCTGCGAGTCCTTCTGGGCCACCGAGCACCTGCAGCGCCTGGGCCGCCACACCGACACCCGCACCCTCATCCTCCAGGCCGGCGACGAGACCAAGGTCCTGCCCGAAGCCCAGGACCTGTGGTGCAGCGAGGCCCCCGGCTGCCAGCTGATCACACTCGATGGCGCCTGGCACGAGATCTTCACCGAGGCGGATGAACACCGCAACGAGGCTCTGTCCAAGGCCGTCCGCTTCTTCGACGCGCTGGTGGAGGCACGATGAGCTGCGCCCTGTTCCCCCTCGTCCTCGCCGCGACCATCGCCTTCGCCGACGAGCCCGTGGACGCCGTCAGCGGCGCGACCCAGGAGCCGCCCCCCACCGACAACGTGCGGCCGCCCGCCGACGCCCTGTACGTCAACGGCAAGCTGGGCTGGTTCCAGCCGGTGGGTGTGCAGGCCCTGTACACCTTCGCGGGGGCCAAGGGGCCCCGCTGGGACGCCGACCTGCTCGTCGAGCCCAGCCGCTACTGGCAGTCCGTCAGCCTGGGTGGCGGCGTTCGGCCCTTCCACAACGCCCTCGCTGTGGGTGTGCGCGGGCGCTGGATCCAGCAGCACGCGCCCTGGAGCCGGGGCTACTCCGGCCTCGCCGAGAGCGCGTTCGGCCTCGGCGCCGAGCTGGGCGGCCGCTGGGCCCTCCTTGGCAGCGACCAGCTGCACCTGTCCTTGATGGCCGGGGTCACTGCGTCGCCCTGGGGCAGCGCGATCATCCCGCCGATGATCACCATCGACCTGGGGGTGGGGTGGAAGGTGATGGAGCGTTGAACCGTCAGCGCAGCGTCCGGTCGAAGAACCCCAGCAGCTTGGCCTCGTAGGCCACGGGATCGGCGAACACGGCCACCACGTGGCCGGCCTGGCCGTCACCCGGCGCGCCCTGGACCGGGCGAGAGACGTCCGTGAACCAGCAGTCCACGAACCCGCTGTCGGACACACCGGCCTTGGCGGCTTCGCACATGCGCTCGCCGTGTTCGACGGGGATGCGCTCGTCGCGGCGGTTGTGGACGATCATCAGGTCCCGGTCGCCGACCTGCTGGGCCGCCTCGATGGGCGGGCGATCCGTCAGATCGATGCCCTCGACCAGCTGCCCCATCCAGACCGTGCCGTGCAGCAGCCATGGCGGGAAGCCCGCGTAGGACAGCTCGGTGCGGATGACCTCGGCCAGGCTGGCGTAGCTCGAGTCCAGCCAGGCGGTCTGCATGCGGGGTTCCTCTGCGAAGGCCATGGCCACCGTGGCGGCGCCCATCGAGGGTCCCATCACGCCGATGCGTTCGGGGGCGACCCCGCGCTGGGTCTGCAGCCACGACCAGGCGGCGAGCACGTCGCGGTGCTCCCGCTGTCCGCCGGTGACCTGCCCGTCCAGGGCGTCGGACTCGCCGTGCTCCCGCAGGTCCACCAGCAGCGTGTTGTAGCCGGCCTTGACCAGCATGCCGGCGGGCAGCAGCACCTCCTGGTTGAGCTTGCAGGAACGGATCCCGTGGACCAGGATCACCCAGGGGGCGCCCGGGTCCGTGACCACCTCGTAGGCGGACAGCTCGACCTCGGGGTCCAGAGAGGGGAAGCGAAGCTCGCGGTAGCCGTCGAAGAACCAGGGCGACAGGTCGTCGTCCAGGACCTCGTCGTATTGGTGGATGAAGAAGGACTCCGGCCGGTTGCGCTCGGCGTGGGGGGTGCAGGCGGGGTTCGAGGCGCTGACCTGCTTGTAGACGGCGTAGCCAGCCCCCAGGTAGAGGCCGCCGGCCAGCAGGGGCAGGCCCGCGAGGCACGCGGCGAGGATGCCGAGGCGTCGCCTCATGTCGGCACCTCCACATCCACCGCCACCCGCACCCGATCCTCCAGCGCGATGGCCCCCATCAGGGCCTTGAAGGGCTTGATGCCCCAGCGGCTGGGCTTCAGCTCCACCTCGCCCACCGCCCGGTCGCCCCGCAGCTGCAGGGTGAGGCTGATGGGCCGCCGCTGGCCCGCCAGCTCGAGGGTGCCGGCCAGGGCGATGTGGGCCGAGCCTCGCGCGGCGCGACCCTCGAAGGTGATCCAGGGGTGGCGGTCGCTCTGCAGCACGTCCTTGCGGGTGTTGTCGAGCACCTCGCGTGCGTCCTTGTCCGACAGCCCGCGGGGGTCCAGCACGCCGCGCTTGATGGTGCCGTCGACCTTCAAGGAGCGGGCGTCGAAGCGGGCGCTGACGGCCTCGCCGTTCACGTCGAGCTCCCAGCGCTCAACGGACAGGCGCAGGTCGTGGGCCACCCGGGACAGCACCCCGCGCTTGAAGGTGTAGACGTGGATGCTCACGGGCGCCTCCGCCGGAGCGCCAGGCCCGCGAGGCCCAGCAGCAGCCAGGCCCCGGCGCCGACGCCGGTGCCCCCGCAGCCCGTGCAGCCCCCGCCGCCCTTGAAGGACAGGCCGCCGCTGTCCTGCAGACCGGGGCCGCTGTCCTCGGGCGGGGCGGTGTCGCCCGTGTCGATGGGCTCGCAGTCCTCATCGAGGGAGCCGTTGCCGGGCCAGCTGTCGGGGTCCTCGTCGTCGCAGTCGTCGTCCAGCGCCCAGCCGTCGCCGTCCTGGTCGTAGTCGTCGGCCCCGTCGCAGTCGGAGTCCACGCCGTCGTACCAGGTCTCATCGGCGCCGGGGTTGACCGAGGCGTCGGTGTCGTCGCAGTCGTCCTCGACCGGGTAGCCGTCCTCGTCCTGGTCGTCGTCGTTGCCGTCGCAGTCCTGATCCACGCCGTCGTACCAGACCTCCTCGGCGTCGGGGTTGATCGCCGAGCTGGTGTCGTCGCAGTAGACGCAGTAGTAGCCGGCGGGGACGAACG
>CAYZVO010000221.1:0-15382 GCA_964481655.1 uncultured Enterobacterales bacterium
GCGGGGGGGCCCCTCCCCCCGCGCGGCGGGGGCCGGGGGCCCCAGCTCGGCCCTCCAACTGCAGGCCACGGGCCCCCCCCGGGGGGGCGCGGGCGCGGGCCGCCTCGGCGTCGGCGCCAACCTGGACGCCCCGGACCCCAGCTGGCGCCTGCACGCCCGCCTGGACGCCCTCGAGCCCCACCGCTTCGTGGCGGCCCTGCCCGAGCCCGTCCTGCTCCAGGGGGGGCTGTTGGCCGATGGCCGGGGCGTGAGCTGGCCGGCGGGGCTGCAGGCCAACCTGGGCCTCGCCCTCGAGCCGGGGGTGGCCTGGGGCGTGGACTTCTACGGGTTGAGCGCCGCTGCCAGCGTCGAGGACGGCCTGATCCACTTCGAGCCGGTGGCCTTCGCCTCCGGCCTGGGGCGTGGCAACCTGACCGGGTCGTTCGATCCGGGGGCCGGGATCCTCGAGGCCGGGTTCCGGCTCGAGCGGGTGCCCCTGTCGGAGCTGGCCCGCTTCGGCGTGGCCGATCTGGCTGGCTCGGGCACGGCCGTGGGCCGGGCGAAGCTCACCCTGGCCGAGGGTGGCCCCGTCGCGACGGTGGACGGTCAGATCGAGGTGGCGAGGGCCGGCTACGGTGGGCTGGTCGGTGCGCAGCGGCTCTCCAGCCCCGTGGGCCTGAGCTACGCCGACGGTGGGCTGCAGGTCGAGGGCGTCGCCGACGCCAGCGGCGTCGACAGCCAGGGCGCGCTGGTGGCGGCGGCCCAGGGCCCCTGGCGCTTCGGCCTGGAGCCCTCGGGGGCCATGAGCTGGCAGGCGGACCTGGGGGCGGCGGGCATCCGCTACGGCGTCATCGAGCTGAGCAGCGCCCGCGCCGCCGTGGAGGGCGGCATCCCCGTCGATGGGCCCCTTGAGCTGCTGGTGGGCTTCGACGCCACCGAGCTGGCGGCCCCCAGCTCCATCACCCCGGACCTGCGCGCGGACCGCGCCGCGGGGCGGCTCGAGCTGGTGGGGGACGCGCTGTCCCTGAAGGCCCAGGCCAAGGACGGCGAGCGCCTGGTGCTGCAGGCGCTGGTGGACATGGATCTCGCCAGCGGCGCCCTGCACGTGCCCAGCCTGGTGGTCGCCCCCACCGTGGACACCACCTGGACCGCGGTGGAGCCCATCCAGGCCACCCTGGTGTCCGGCGGCCTGCGGGATCTCCGCATGCAGCTGCGCTCTGGCGACGCCCTGCTGTGGGGTCTGGGTGACTTCGACCCCAGCGGGCCGGTGGACCTGCGCCTGATGGTCTCGGACTTCACCCTCAACCCGCTGGTCCCCATCTTCCCCTTCCTGCCCCGGGGTCTCGACGGCGTCACCCGGCTCGCGCTGCAGGTCAGCGGCACCTCCGACGCCCTGGCCCTGGCGGGCTCGGCGGAGATCGAAGACCTCGTGGTGCCGGGGAGCATCCGCGACCTGGACGCTCGCCTGGTGCTGGACGGCGACGGTGAGCGCCTGGCCTTCCAGCTGGACGTGCCGGAGCCCGGCGAGCTCGACGCGGCGTCGATGGTCGCCGCCCGGGGTGAGCTGCCCCTGGCGGTCAGCGCCCACGGGGTGGCGCTCGACGCCCAGGCTCCGTGGCTGGTGGACCTCTTCGTGGCCCCCGGCGAGCTGCAGCGCTTCGAGCAGCGCCTCGAGGTCGACGATCTGCAGCAGGCCCGGCTGTCGGCCCACGCGGCCCTGGCCGGCACCCCCGCCGCCTCCACCATCGCCGCGAGCGCGGCGGCCGAGCTGCCCATCGGCGAGGACAAGCAGCGGGTGCGCCTCGAGCTGGACCTGCGGCAGAACGGCGACCAGGCGGCCCTCGAGATCGCGGTCGCCCAGCACATGCTGCGCCAGGCGGAGCTGATGGTCACCGCCACCACCTCCCTGCCGGAGATCGTGGCGCACCACGGCATCACCGCCTTCGGGGGCCCACCACCGGGACCCGAGCCGGCGCTGGATGACGTGCGGGCCTGGGTCTC
This sequence comes from uncultured Enterobacterales bacterium, assembly GCA_964481655.1. Taxonomy (GTDB): domain Bacteria; phylum Myxococcota_A; class UBA796; order UBA796; family JAFGLY01; genus CALDOK01. The sequence goes on from CAYZVO010000221.1 coordinate 1,981, forward strand.
GACCGTGGACGCCAGCCTGATCCCCTTCGGCATCTCCACGGACATGCTCGCTCAGCTGCTCCCCATCCCCGAGGGCCTGCAGGGTGATCTGGTGGGCGGCGTGCGGGCCTCGGGCGATCCCCTGCGGCCGGAGCTGGCCGGGGCGCTGCAGCTGGTGGACGCCACGGCCGGTGACGTGATGCTGGCGCCGGCCCTGGTGTCGGTGGCCCCCGCCGACGGTGGCTACGACCTGGGGCTCAACCTGGGCTTTGCTGGGGGCGGCAGCCTGCTGGTCGACGGCTTCGCCCCCCTGGTCATCGATCTCGAGGATCTCGAGCGCACCGAGGACTCCCTCTTCAGCGACGGCCTCGAGCTCGACATCGGCGGCGCCGGCGTGCCCCTCGCCGCGGTGGTGGCCATGGCCACCGATGCGGAGGACGTGCACGGGATGGTGCTGCTGGATGGACGGGTCTACGGGTCGCTGCTCGATCCCTCCGCGGACCTGAGCCTGGAGCTGGAGGACGGCGGGCTCGTGCTGCCACAGCTGGGGGTGCACTACGACGAGCTGATCCTCCGCGGCGCTGTGGACGGCAAGCTGGTCCAGCTGGACGAGCTGTCCGTCTTCACCAAGCCCGCCTACGGCGTCGGGACCACCGGCGGGACCCTCGAGCTGTCCGGTTCTGCGATGCTCGACGGCTGGGTGCCCGACGCGGTGGATCTGCGGGGCGACGCCGAGCGCTTCTGGGCCATCGACACCAACGCCTACCGGCTGTGCTTCTCCGGGGACTTCGAGGCCGCCGGCCGCTGGCCCGCCCTGGAGATCACCGGCGACGTGGCCGTGGCCGACGCCCGCTTCGTGCTCGACCAGAACCTGTTCCTCTACAGCGGCACCCTGGACCTCGACCCCCGCCTGCGCATCGAGCGGAGCGACTACAGCGCCGTGGTCAAGGCCGTGCCCCCGCCGCCGTTCTACGAGGACATCGTGGTCGACCTCGACCTCGACCTGGCCCGGGCGACCACGGTGCAGGTCGAGATGCCCTTCGACGACACCCTCGGCGCGCTCTACGCCTCGGTGCTGACCATCGCCATCGAGACCCGGGTGGACGGGATGCTGGATGTCGGCTTCGAGGATCTGGAGCTGTCGTTGCTGGGTGAGGTCGAGCCGGTCTGGGGCCGGGCGGACATCATGGGCGCGCGCTTCCAGCTGGGGGACGGGATCATCTCGTTCGTCGGGGGCGATCCCTACGACCCCATCCTGCAGCTCGAGGCCGTCCACAGCACCGCCCAGTACGGTGACGTGGCCGTGGACATCACCGGCAGCCTGGCGGACATGGGCCTGGCCTTCCGGTCGGACGATTACCCGGACGAGACCGACATCGTCTCCATCCTGCTCACCGGGGCCCCCCTGAGCGAGCTGGACGGCACCGGCCCGGGCGTGGGCGGTGCGCTGTTCAACGCGGCGCTGGGCGCGGTCATGGGGGAGCTCGAGAGCCAGGGAGGCGGAGGCCACATCGTGGACATGGTGGAGCTGTCGTCGGACTCGGCCAAGGCCGGCCGGGCCTTCGGCGACGACATCTTCGTGACCCTCGAGTACGAGCCTGGCGCCGAGATCGACGAGGGCGAGAACGTCACCGAGGTCACCGTGGACTGGACCATCACCCGGACCTGGAACGCCGAGATCGTCACCGGAGACCAGGGCACGAGCTCGGCAGACCTGTACTGGACCTGGCGTTTCTAGTTAGCTCAGGACCCCATGCCGCCCGCCCCCCAGCCCCTCCACCACCGCCCCTGGCTGCACGGGCTGCTGCTGTGCCTGGTCACCGCGGCCGCCTACGCCGGGGTGCCGCACGCCGGCTTTGTCTTCGATGACTTCGCGCTGGTGGTCTACAACGAGGGCATCCAGGAGCTGGCGGGGGTCTGGCGGTACTTCGGGCAGGACCTGTGGGCCACGGTGGGGGAGGGGGTCGACTCCGGCTACTTCCGGCCGCTGATGGCGCTGTCCCTGGCCGTGGACTGGCAGCTCGCGGGGGAGGCCCCGGCCATCTACCACCTGCACAGCCTGGCCTGGCACCTGCTGGCGGTGTGGTGCCTGCACCGGCTGCTGCTGTCCGTCAGCGGGCCTCTGCCCGCCGTGCTCGGCGCGGCCCTGTTCGCCCTGCACCCCCTTCAGTCCGAGGCCGTGGTCTGGGTGGCGGCCCGCAACGACCTGATGGCGGCGGCGCTGCTGCTGGGGGCCATCGTGCTGCTGCGCCCGCTGGCCCTGTCCCGGGGGCGCCTCGTCGCGGGGGCGGTGCTGGCGGTGGGGGCGGTGCTGTCCAAGGAGAGCACCCTGCTGCTGCCCCTGTTCCTGCTCGCGCTGGATCTGGCCGAGCACGGCAAGCCCCGGGGCTGGCCGCGCCACGCGCTGCTGTGGGGCGCGGTGGGGCTCCACCTCGTGCTGCGCACGCTGGCCGGGGTCAACGCCGGGGCGGCGCCGCCCGCGGTGGGCTGGAAGCTGATGTGGGTCCGGCTGCCCGAGCTGCTGGGCACCGTCGGCGGGCTGCTGGCCTGGCCGCAGCCGCTGTCCGTCGGCCGCGATCTGGTGGGCTGGCGGCTGGGGACCCCGGGCACGGTCCTGGGCATCCTGGCCCTGGTCCTGCTGCTGGCCCTGCTGCTGGCTGCCCGGCGGCGGCTGGTGTTGGTGGGCCTGGCCTGGGCCGCGATGGCGGTGGCGCCCTCGCTGCTGGCCATGGCCGACAAGGGCCTGTTCGGCGAGCGCTACCTCTACCTGTCCCTGGCGGGGCTGGGCCTGGCCGTGGCGGCCGGGGTCGGGAGCGTGCCCGCCCCGCGGCAGCGCTGGCTCGCCTTGCTGGGCCTGCTGGTGATCCCCTGGTTCCTGATGATCCACCAGCGGGTCCCCGACTGGAAGGACGACATCTCCCTGTGGCGAGCGGCGGCCCGGGACACGCCCTGCACCTACGTCTACGCCGGGCTGGGCCACGTGCTGAACCGCGACGATCAGCGGGGCGAGGCGGCGGTGGTGTTCCTCGAGGCGCTGCGGGGTGATCCCCCCCAGAAGGGTGTGTGTTCGGCCCTGGTGGACCTGTCCGCCCGGCTGGGCCACATCGATCGCGCGGTGGCGGTCACCGCCGAGGCCGTGGCCCTGGGCTGCGACGAACCGGTGACCCGCGGAAAGCAGGCCGCCTACCTCGCCATGGCGCGGCATTGGGACCAGGCCGTGGCCCTGGCCCAGGAGATCGAGCACGATGATCCCGAGGGGCGCGGGTCCCTGGTGCTGGCTGCCGCGGACGTGGTGGCCGGTGACTGCGCACGATACCGTGAGCTCCGCGCCGCGTGGAGCGGCGACATGGATGCCCAGATGATGCCCGTGCTCCGCTTCGGTGGTCACCCCGACCTCGCTTCAGCCCTCAGCGACGGCGTGCTCTGCGTCGATCCGGGCCCTGAGGCCCCCTGATGCGCAAGCTGCTGCTTCCGCTCGCGCTCGTCTTCGGCGGCGTGGCCCACCTCGCCCAGCGGGCGGCGGATCCGGTGCGCCACGCCTCCGGCGCGGACACCGAGCTGCTCTTCCTGCCCAGCCCGACCACCTTCGAGCTGGCCACCATGGGCTACCACGAGCCCATGGCCTCCCTGCTCTGGGTGCGCGCGGTGCTGCTGTTCGGTGAGCACCACGGAAACGATCCGGATCCCGCCTGGGGGGACTGGCTGGCGGGCATGATCGAGGCCATCGCCGCCCTGGACCCCAGCTGGCGCACCCCCTACCACTACGGCGGCACCATGCTGCGGAGCATGGGGGACATCGACGGCTCGGACCACATCTTCGGGCTGGGCATGGAGTCCATGCCCGACGACGCGTTCTTCCCCTTCGCCATCGGCATGAACCACTACCTGCACCGGGACGACCCCGTCGCCGCGGTGGAGTGGATCAACCTGGCCGCCTCCAAGCCCGAGGCGCCGGACTGGTACCGCATCGCCGCGGCCGGCCTGCTGGCCAAGGAGGACATGATCCCGGTGGCCCTGCGCTTCCTCGAGGAGCAGCGGGCCTCCACCACGGATCCGACCATCCTCGAGATGATCGACATGCGCATCGAGCGGCTGCGGCACGACGCCCTGGTCGAGGCCTTCATCCGGGCCAGGGTGCGCTACCGGGAGCAGGTGGGGGCGGACATCGAGCGCCCCGAGGACCTGGAGCGCCTGGGGCAGACCCTGCCCCCCGTGCCCGGTGGCGGGACCTGGATCATCGGCGCCGACGGGCTGGTGCGCTCCGAGGCCCGCGAGCAGGAGAACGCCGAGCGGGCGCGCGCCAAGGAACGCGCCATGCTGCTGCGCCCGTGATGAGCGCCCCTCGCTTCGTCCCGGCGGTGATCGGCCTGGGGAGCTCCCTGGGCCATCGGCGGGGACGCCTCGAGCTGGCGGTGAGGATGCTCGGGGTGCTGCCCGGCGTTCGCGTGGTGGCCTGCAGCAGGCTGTACCGCACCCCGCCCTGGGGTGGGGTGGCCCACAACCCCTTCCTCAACGGGGCGGTGTTGCTGGACACCTGCCTCGAGCCAGGGGAGCTGCTGGCCCACTGTCAGGCCATCGAGCGCCGGCTGGGGCGCCGCAAGGGGCTGCGCTGGGGGGATCGCGTCCTGGATCTCGATCTGCTCTGGATGGGGGACCGGGTCGTGCGGGAGGGGGACTTCGTGCTGCCCCACCCGCGGATCGCCGAGCGCTGCTTCGTGGTCCAGCCCATGGAGGATCTGCTCCCCGGGATCGTCGATCCGGTCAGCGGGCAACGCTTCGTGGATCTGCACCGGGCGCTGGGGCCGGCGGCTGCGCTGCCGAGGCCCGCGGCGGTGGGCCAGCTTTCCCGGCCAAACCGCGCCTGAGCGGATAGCTGATCCGCCACGCGACACCCCGTCCGGAGGACCCTTTGAAGCTCTTCATCGACACTGCCAACCTCGCCGAGATCCGCGAAGCCCACTCCTGGGGCGTCATCGACGGCTGCACCACCAACCCCAGCCTCATCGCCCGCGAAGGCGGCGACTTCATCGCCACGATCGCCGAGATCTGCGAGATCGTGCAGGGCCCCGTCTCCGCCGAGGTCGTGGCCCAGGACGCCGCGGGCATGGTCAAGGAAGGTCGCCTGCTGGCCGAGATCAGCTCCCATGTGGTGATCAAGGTCCCGCTGCTGCCGGAAGGCATCAAGGCCACCTCGATCCTGTCTGCCGAAGGCATCGCCACCAACGTCACCCTCTGCTTCCAGGCCGGGCAGGCCCTGATGGCCGCCAAGGCCGGCGCCACCTACATCTCCCCCTTCGTGGGTCGCCTGGACGACATCAGCACGGAGGGCAACGAGCTCATCCGGCAGATCGTGCACATCTACGGCAACTACGCGGATCTCGAGACCCAGGTGCTGGCCGCCTCCATCCGCCACCCCGACCACCTCATCCAGGCGGCACTGGCCGGCGCCCACGTGGCCACCGTGCCCTTCAAGGTGCTGCGGGCCCTGTTCAACCACCCGCTCACGGACAAGGGCAACGTCGCCTTCCTGAAGGACTGGGAGAAGGTGCCGGATACCGACATCGTCGCCCAGATGGAGCGCTGGCTGGCGGCGCGCTGATCAGGCTCGGTTTGCTCGTTGCGCCCCCCGGGGGCACACGCTACGTGAATGAGCGCTCATTCACCCGAGATCGAACCTGGCAGGAGCGGCGACCATGGCGGAGCGAGGCGGCGGAAGCCGAGGTGAGAAGCGGGTTCGCATCATCGATGCCGCCATCCGGGTCTTCGCCGAGAAGGGCTTCCACCAGGCCCGCGTGACCGACATCGCGTCCCAGGCGGGCGTGGCCGACGGCACCATCTACCTGTACTTCCGCAACAAGGAAGACCTGCTGCTCACCATCTTCGAAGAGAAGATGACCGCCATCAACGCCGGCCTGAGCACGGTGCTCGAGGGGGTGGACGACCCCTTCGACCGGATCCGGGCGTTCGCCCGCTACCACTTCAGCCTGGTGCAGAAACATCGCCACCTGGCCGAGGTGCTGCAGGTCGAGCTGCGCCTGTCCAACAAGTTCCTCAAGGAGTATCGGCCCAAGCCCCTGTGGCAATACCTGGGGGCCTTCGCCAGCATCCTCCGCGACGGACAAGAGGCGGGAAAGGTCCGCGACGACGTGGACCTCTTCACCGCCAAGTGGGCTTTCTTCGGGGCCCTCGACGAGCTGGCCATGCAATGGGTCCTCTCTCGGGGCAAGCCTCGATTCAACCTCGATGCAGCGGCCGACACGGTCGCCGACATCTTCATCAAGGGCATCGCCAACTGACTACGCAACCGGGAGGAACAGCGTGAAGATTGGAGTTCTCCTCAAGCAGGTTCCGGCTACGGACACCCGCATCAAGATCAACGCTGGCGGCACTGGCATCGAGACCGGTGGCGTCAAGCTCGAGATCAACCCCTACGACGAGCACGCCCTCGAGGCGGCGCTGCAGCTGAAGGACAAGAAGATCGCCAAGCAGGTGGTCATCATCTCCATCGGCGGCAAGGGCAACGACCAGCGCATCCGCGACGGTCTGGCCCGCGGCGCTGACACCGGCGTGTGGATCAACGACCCGGCGCTCGAGGGTGCCGACAGCCTCACCGTGGCCAAGGTCCTCGCGGCCGCCGCCAAGGATGCTGGCGTCGAGCTGCTCCTGGCTGGCAAGCAGGCGGTCGACGACGACAACGCCCAGGTCCCCGCCATGGTCGCCGAGCTCCTCGGCTGGCCGCAGGCGCTGGTGATCTCGGAGCTGTCCGTCGATGGCGGCACCTTCCAGGCCACCCGCGACATCGGTGGCGGCCTGCGTCAGGTGGTCAAGGGCGCGCTCCCCGCGGTGCTCTCGGCCGACAAGGCGCTGAACAGCCCCCGCTACGCGTCCCTGCCCGGCATCATGAAGGCCCGGCGCAAGCCCATCGCCAAGAAGACCGCTGGCGCCCTCGGCGTCGAGGTCGGCGAGGCGCTCGTCACCGACGCCAACTGGACCCTGCCCCCCGAGCGGCCCGCTGGTCGTGTCCTCGAGGGCGAGCCGGCAGCCGTCGTGGCCGAGTTGGTCAACCTGCTTCGCACCGAAGCCAAGGTCCTTTAGGGCGACAAGGAGTAAATCATGCCTGGTATTCTCGTTCTCGCCGATCACGAAGCTGGTGTCTTCAAGTCCACGGCCCTCGAGCTGGTGGGCAAGGCCAAGGAGCTCGGCGGCCCCGTCGCCGCGCTGGCCATTGGCACGACCAGCGGCGAAGGCCTGCCGGCCGACATGGTCCTGACCGTCGATGGTCCGGACTTCGCCACCTTCAACACCGATCCCTGGCTCGCCGCCCTGGCCGCTGCTGTGGCCAAGGTTCAGCCCGACGTCATCCTGACCACCGCCAACATGATCGCCAAGGATGTCGTGCCCCGCCTGGCCGCGCGCCTGGGCGTCGGCATGGCCTCCGACGTGGTCGAGCTGAAGCTCGACGGCGGCACGGTCGTGGGTCGCCGCCCGGTCTACGCCGGCAAGGCCCTGTTCGATGTCACCGTCAAGTCCTCACCGGCCATCTTCACCTGCCGGCCCAACTCCTTCGTGCCCGTGGCTGCGGGCGCGCCGGGTGGGGTCGAGGCCCTGGCCGTCGCCGTGGGCGAGGCCAAGACCACCGTGGTCGAGACCCTGCAGCCCGCGTCTGCGGTCGTGGACCTCACCGAGGCCAGCCTGATCGTCTCCGGCGGTCGCGCTGTGAAGTCGGCTGAAGGCTTCGACCAGCTGATCCGGCCCCTGGCGGCCGCCATCGGCGCGAGCCCTGGCGCCTCCCGCGCCGCGGTGGACGCCGGCTTCTGCCCGCACAGCGAGCAGGTCGGTCAGACCGGTAAGGTCGTCAACCCCTCCCTGTACATCGCCTGTGGCATCTCGGGCGCCATCCAGCACCTGGCTGGTATGCGCACCTCGAAGGTGATCGTGGCGATCAACAAGGATCCGGACGCCCCGATCTTCCAGTTCGCGACCTACGGCATCGTCGGTGACATCTTCACCGTCTGCCCGATGCTCACGGAAGCGTTGAAGTAGAATCGAAGACCAATCGACCCCCAGGGTCGGTCTCGTAGGTTGACCCAGCCCCGCTCGTTCTCGGACGAGCGGGGCACTCTGCTTCAGGGGCCCGCACCCACGACCACCCGCGCGGGTCGGAGCAGGGTGCCATCGGCGAAGGCGAACCCGGGCTCGAGGATACCGACCAGGCGGTCGATAGTGCCGGGCGCGGTGCCTACGGCCTCGTGCAGGGCGGGATCGAAGGCGTCTCCCAGCGCGCCGAAGGGGGCGGGACCGGCCTGGGCCAGCTGCTGCTCGAGCTGCTGGAGGATGGCCCGGTAGCCCTGGAACCAGGGGCTGTCGGGGTCCTGGGGCAGCGCGGTGAGGCCGCGGCTGAGGTCGTCGTAGATGGCGGTCAGACGCAGCAGTCCGTCGGCGCGCTCGGCGCGGCGGGCCGCGGCGATCTCCTCGGCGGTGCGCTCTCGCACCCGGGCCAGGTCTTCGCTCAAGCGCTGCAGCCGAGCGCCTTCGTCGCTGGGGGTGGGCTCGCGCTCCGCCAAGCGCTCCACTGTGGCCCGGGCTCGCTCGCGGACATCCTCGGCCTCGAGCCTGGCCTGCTCGGCCTCTGCCAGGGCCGCGGCCCGGCGGTCCTCGGCCTGGGCCAGGGCGGCCTCGAGGGCGTGCAGCCGTCGCCGGTGGGCGTCGAGTTGCTCCTGCAGGGACCGGGCGACCTCGAAGGGCACCCAGGGTGCGCCGCCGATGGAGCGGGCGGTGCGGTACCAGGGGGGACGGGATCCGCGCACGCTGACCTCCTCGACGGCAAGCTGCGCACCGCGGGGGTGGGTGACAACGCGATCAGGATCCGGGGCCGGCCAGCCCGGCCCGACGCAGGCGCACCACCAGCAGCCCACCGAGCAGGCCGCCGAGACCTCCGGAGAGGGCGTGGATGGGTCCTGCGACAGCGGCCTTGGCCAGCAGCCACGCCGCCGGTTGGCCCATCAGGGCTGCCCAGCCCAGGCTGACCCCCAGCTTGGTCAGGCCGGCGACCGCGCCGACCAGGGCAGACAGCCAGGCTCGGCCGCAGGCGTCCACGCGGGCCACCAGCAGGCCGTCCAGCAGCAGACCCGGCAGCAGATAGCGCAGCACCACCGCGGGGCCGTCGGCGGTGCCGATGCCGGCGAGCAGGGACAGGATGCCCGCCACCGCGGCCATCGCGGTCGCCGCCGGGGCCCGCCCCACCGCGCCGGCCGCCACCACCAGGAAGAGGGTGAAGATGGCGGCGTTGTGGCCAGGCAGGTGCACCGGGAGCCTGAGCACCGTGCGGAGCACGACGAAGGCGGTGGCGCAGAGGCCGACCACCAGCAGATCCCGCAGGCTCAGTCGTTCGGCGCGGGGCATCGGTCCTCCCGGTGGTCGGGGGTGAGGGGACGGGCGCTGCGCAGGCTGACCATGTCGGCCAGGGCGTCGGCCAGGGTGAGGATGCGGAGCAGCACGGGCACCAGCACCGCCAGCGGGCTGCGCAGGCGGCGCAGGCGGGCCAGCTCCCAGGCGCGGGCGGCCACCCGCTCCACCAGGGGGGCGGCGCTGATGCAGAGGGTCGCTGCCAGCCCCAGCCTGGGACCGGCGACGCGGATGAGCAGCCGTCGCAGGTCGGCCCGGCGGACACTGCGCAGGGCGATCGCGGCGGGCAGCCAGGCTCCGAGCGCCTTGCCGGTGGCCAGCAGGCCCAGCGCCAAGCCATCGGGCCAGCCCCGCAGCAGGCAGAGCACCGAGCTGGATGCCAGCAGCAGCGTGGCGCCTCGCTTCGCCACCCGCCGCAGGCTGCGACGCCAGCGGGGTGTGGTGGGCACCAGGCAGAGCAGCGCGGCGAGCTCGGCCCACAGCAGGGGCAGCTGCTGGGTGGCGGCCACCACCGCCATGGCCGCCAGCCCCAGCCCGAGCACGGCCAGGACCCCGGCGTCGCTGCGGCTGGGTGCCTCGGGGCCCTCACCCTGCCGTGCCCTGGCCAGGCTCCGGGCCGCGGGCATCGTCACCACCCGGTCGCAGTGGCGGGCGAGCAAGGCCGGGTCGTGGGAGGCCACCAGCACGGCGCTGCCGTGGTGTCGCTGCAGGTGATCCAGGGCCCCGAACAGGCGCGCCTCGCCGGGTCCGTCGAGCCAGGCGCTCGGCTCGTCCAGCAGCACCAGCGGGGGAGCGTCAGCCAGCACCGTCGCGGTCGCCAGCATCAGGCGCTGGCCGTGGGAGAGGGTGATGGGGTCCTGCTCGGGGTCGAGGTCCAGGCCCAGCAGGCCCAGCAGGGCGGGGCAGCGGTCGCCGGCGGCGGCCAGCTCCGCTGCGACGGTGGGGCGGAAGAGCAGATCGTCCGGGCGCTGGGGCAGGAACCCCGATGCGGGTCGTCTCCGGTCGAGGGTGCCCCCGTCGATGGGCTCGAGCCCGGACAGGGCGCGCAGCAATGTGGTCTTGCCGCAGCCGTTGGGGCCGGACAGCCCCACGCGCTCCCTGGGGCGGAGCGTGAGATCGAGGGGGCCGACCCGGCGGGCGCCGCCGGGCTCCGCCACCAGGGCGTGGGCTGTGAGCAGGGGGTCGCCGCCACGGAGAGCGCACGGAGCGTCACAGGGCTGCGCCGGGGCGATGGTTGTGGTCGCCCCAGCCAGCAGCACCCGCTGGGTGGGCAGGGTCCCCAGGGCCTCCGGGCGGTGCTCGGCGACCACGACGCAGCCGCCGTGGTCCAGGTAGGCCCGCAGGCGCGCGGCCATCCAGGCCAGGCCCGGGCCGTCCAGGCTGCCGGTGGGCTCATCGAGCAGCAGCAGCGTCGGGTCGCGGTGCAGCGCCGCCTCGAGGCCCAGGCGCCAGGCCTCTCCCAGGCTGAGGTCCCGGGGGTCCTGGCGGGGCTCGAGGCCCAGGGCCCGGATGTGGCCTGCCAGGTGGTGGTCCGAGGGCGCGCCCTCGAGGCTGGCGAGCTCCTCGAGCACGGTGGGCTGCAGGAAGCCCCGGTAGGGGTCCTGTTGCACCCAGGCGACCCCGCTGGGGCAGGGCCCGGCGGGGCCGTAGCGCTGGCCCGCCAGCCGCAGGGTTCCGCTGGCCAGGGGGTGGCGCAGCAGGCCCGCGAGGGCGCGGAGCAGGGTGGTCTTGCCGCTGCCGGGTGGGCCCTGGAGCAGGGCCAGCTCCCCGGGGCCGAGGCTCATGGTCACGGTCTGCCGGGCCCCTGGCTCGAGGCGCAGCGCCGCGACGAGGATCGCAGCGTTCACGAGGCCTCCTGCCACCAGCGGCCGCCCACGGACAGCAGCAGTGTGCGGCCGGGCCCCGGGGTGAGGGCGCGGTCCTCGGTGGCGGCGTCCAGCAGGTTGTCCACCCGCAGCCGGGCCCACAGCCCGCGGGGCAGGCTCAGCCCCAGCTGCAGGTCCCACAGCCGGTAGGGGTCGAGCATGACCGCGCCGCTCGAGCGCTCCGTCACCCAGCTCAGGTCGCTGTCCAGCCACAGCCTCCACGGGAGCTGGACTCGTGCGGCGGCCACGAGCTGGTGCGCGGGTACGTGATCGAGGCTGCCCGCGAGCACCGCGGTCCAGGCGTGGGCGGCGCGCAGCCGCAGCCAGGGCGTGGGGCGCAGCCGCAGGGCGCCCTCGACGCCGGCGTAGTCGGCGGGTTCGTTGTTGGTGAAGGGCTGGCCGTCGCTGGGGGCGTTGATCACGTCCTCGGCATGCTTTCGCCAGCCCGCCAGGTCCCACTCGATCCACCCACCGTGGCTCCCCACGAGCGCGAGCTCCAGCTGCTCGGCCTGCTCGGGGCGCAGGTCCTCGCTGCCCCGGGAGGGGTCGAAGCGCTCCCGGAGGGTCGGTGCGCGGGCGCCTCGGGCGGCGCTGGCGCGCAGGCCCAGGGCCTCTCGGGGCTGCCAGTGGAGCGTCGCGCGGCCCACCGGCGCGGTGGGACCACCTCGCCAGCCGTAGGCGCGGGCCCAGGCGTCGAGCTGGACGCTCGCGGCGGGCTCGAGGTGCAGCCCGCCGCCGGCGGTCCAGTCTGTGCTGGCCGCGGTCTGCTCCAGCTCGTTGAGCTCGTCGGCCTCGGTGGTGCGGGCCCCCTCGCTGCCGACGGCGGTGAGCGCCGTCAGGGACAGCCAGGGCATCACGCTTGCCCGGGCCTGCAGGGAGCCGCCTCCGCCGCCGGCCTGGATGCGCTCACGCCAGATCTCGGTGCGGGCGCTGGCGTCGTCGTAGCGCACGCTGTCCATGCGCATCCAGGCCCCGTGGGCCGTGCTCGTCACCGACAGATCGGGTCGCGGGACCCAGCTCCAGCGCAGGCCCAGTTGCTGCCGGTGCAGGGGCTCGACCCGCTGGAAGCGGGGGGCCATGGACAGGTCCGGGGGCGAGCCGTGGCCGTCGATCACGCCGTGGTAGCCGATGCGCAGGCGGCCGCTGTGGGCGTCGTGGGCCACCGTACCCAGCAGGGCGAGGTTGCGGCTGTCCGACAGCTCCCGCGCGCCGCCGTCCTCGGCGTTCATGGGCTCGAAGCTCCCGGGGAGCACCGTGTAGGAGCGCCGGGAGAGTTGAGCGCTGCCGAGCATTCCCCAGCGGTCGTCCTGGCCCAGGGGGGCGGCCGCGGTCCCGCGCAGCGCCGCGCGCCATCCGGTGCCGCCGTCGATGCGGGCCTCGCTGCCCCGCGCGTCCGTCGGGTCCCGGGTGAGCACGTGGATCATGCCGCCGGGGCAGCCGGGCACCGTGGGATCGCCGGGCGGGCCGGGCACCACCTCGATGCTGTGCACCGCGGTCAGCGGGATGCGCTCGAGGTCGAAGGAGCCTCCCCAGGGCTCGGTCACCGGCACCCCGTCCAGCAGCACGCAGCTCGAGCGCTGGCGGCTGCCGCGCATGTCGAAGCGCGCGGCGCCTTGCCCCGCGATGCGGGCGGTGGCGCCGGCGACCCAGTCCAGGGCCTCGGCGACGGTCTCGAGCCCGGCGATGTCCAGGTCGTCGGCGGTGACGACGTGGGACAGGGTGGCCCATGGCGGCGCGGTGACCACCATCACCTCGGCGTCTCTGTCGTCTGGCACCGACCCCGTGTCCTCGGCGCGCAGCTCGGCGCACCACAGCCCCGTGATCACCAGGACGCGGATGAGCCGAGGCATGGGCGGCGCGGGCCGGCTGGTGGCCTAGGCGCAGTCGCCGGGGCCGGTCTTGCAGACGCCGTCGTTGTTGCACTTGGGATCGGAGCCGTCCAGTTGAGTCGGGCAGTCGTCGTGGTCGTCGCAGCTGATGGTGCAGTGGGGGCCGTCCGAGTTGAACTCGTGGCAGATGCCCGACTCGCACTGGTCGTTCTCGGCGCACTCGCAGCCCCAGCCCAGCAGGCTGGTGTCGGTGTCGGTGTCGGTGTCGGTGTCGGTGTCGGCGTCGGGGTCGGGGTCGGCGTCGGCGGCGGGGGGGGGAGGCGG
>CAYZVO010000222.1:0-15367 GCA_964481655.1 uncultured Enterobacterales bacterium
AGCTCCGCTTCGCCATCCGCGAAGGTGGCCGCACCGTCGGCGCCGGCGTCGTCGCCGAAATCGTCGAGTAAGGGAGAAGCCAACATGGCCAAGACCAACAAGATTCGGATCCGGCTGCGTGCCTACGACCACAAGCTTCTGGATCGCAGCGCCCGTGAGATCGTCGAGACCGCCCGTCGTACGGGCGTCGAGATCCGCGGCCCCTTCCCGCTTCCGACCACCGTCTCTCGGTGGACCGTGCTGCGGGGCCCCCACGTGGACAAGAAGTCTCGCGAGCAGTTCGAGCGTCGCACCCACCATCGCCTCCTCGACATCATCGAGCCGAACCAGCAGACGGTCGACTCCCTGATGAAGCTGGATCTGAGCGCGGGTGTCCACGTCGAGATCAAGCTCTCCTAAGCGAGCCGGGAGGAAACACACCATGCCGGTCGTCAAGGTCTATAGTCAAACCAAGGATGAGGTCTCCAGTGTGGAGCTCGAGGACGCCATCTTCGGCGTCGAGCCCAAGGAGCACCTGTTCCACCTGATGGTGCGGTACCAGCTCGCGAAGCGTCGCGCTGGCACCCACGCCGTCAAGTCCCGCGCCCAGGTCCGTGGCGGTGGTCGCAAGCCCTTCAAGCAGAAGGGAACCGGCCGCGCCCGTGCTGGTACCATCCGCTCGCCCATCTGGCGTGGCGGTGGTGTGGTCCACGGCCCCCAGGTCCGTAGCCACGCCTTCAAGGTGCCCAAGAAGGTCCGCCGCGCAGCGCTCTGCTCCGCCCTGTCCCGTCGGGTTCAGGACGAGCGTCTCTGGGTGCTCGACAAGCTCGAGCTCGAGGAGATCAAGACCCGTCTCATGAAGCAGGTGCTCGACACCTTCGGCTGGGACAAGGTGGTCATCGTGCTGCCCGAGGTCGATGAGGTCGTGCGCAAGTCCGCCCGGAACATCCCCGGTCTGACCGTGCTGCCCGTCGAGGGTCTCAACGTCTACGACATCTTGCGTCACGGCCACCTCGTGGTCACCGTCGACGCGCTCAACCGTATCAACGAGCGTCTTGGGAGGTAGCGATGGCCGAACTTCGTGACATCGTCGTCCGCCCGATCCTCACTGAGAAGACCTCACGCGTTCAGGAGTTCGAGAACACCTACGCATTCGAGGTGGGTATCGGCGCCAGCAAGTATCAGATCAAGCAGGCCATCGAGCGTCTCTTCGACGTTGAGGTCTCCAGCGTCCGCACCGTCCGGGTGCGCGGCAAGATGAAGCGTTTCGGCCGTTACTACGGCAAGCGCTCCAACTGGAAGAAGGCCTACGTCAAGCTGGTCGATGGCAGCACCATCGACTTCGCCAACGCCGGCTAGGAGCATCACCATGGGTATCAAGAGGTACAGCCCCAAGACCCCCGGGAAGCGCTTCATGAGCGTGAACGATTTCTCCGAGCTCACCACATCGAAGCCCGAGAAGTCTCTGCTCGCTCCCCTGAAGCGCAAGGGTGGCCGCAACAACCGCGGCCGCATCACCGCTCGCCATCGCGGCGGTGGCCACGCCCGGCGTTACCGCATCATCGACTTCAAGCGCAACAAGGAAGGCGTGCCCGGCAAGGTCGCGACCATCGAGTACGATCCCAATCGCTCGGCCTTCATCTCGCTCATCCACTTCGCGGATGGCGAGAAGCGCTACATCCTGTGGCCCGTGGGCCTCAAGGTCGGTGACCAGGTCATCACGTCTGACAAGGCGGACATCCAGCCCGGCAACTGCATGCACCTGTATGCGGTTCCCCTGGGCACCTGGGTCCACAACATCGAGCTGCAGATCGGCCGCGGTGGCCAGATGTGCCGCGCCGCCGGCACCTACGCCCAGGTCATGGCCAAGGAAGGCGACTACGTCCTCCTGCGTCTGCCCTCCGGCGAGCTGCGCAACGTGCGCCGCGAGTGCCGGGCCAGCATCGGTCAGGTCGGCAACACCATGCACGAGAACATCGTGTGGGGCAAGGCCGGTCGCACCCGCTGGCACGGCTTCCGTCCCCGGGTCCGTGGCACCGCCATGAACCCCATCGACCACCCCCATGGTGGCGGCGAAGGCCGCACCAAGGGTGGCCGTCATCCCGTCACCCCCTGGGGCAAGCCCACCAAGGGCTACAAGACCCGTAACAAGCGCAAGGCTTCCAGCCGCTTCATCGTGAAGCGTCGGACCAAGTAGGAAGGGAGGAGTTCATCATGGGTCGTTCCCTCAAGAAGGGTCCCTTCGTCGATCAGCACCTGATCGCCAAGGTCAACACTGCTCGTGCAGGTGGCGGAAGCCGCGTGATCAAGACCTGGTCCCGCCGCTCGGTCATCATGCCCGACTTCATCGGTCTCACCTTCGCGGTCCACAACGGCAAGAAGTTCGTGCCCGTCTATGTCACCGAAAACATGGTCGGTCACAAGCTCGGGGAGTTCGCTCCCACGCGCACCTACTATGGCCACGCCTCGGACAGGCGGAGCCGCGGGCGCTAGCCCCGGTTCAACGCGAGGACACAACGATGACTACCAAGGCAATCCTCCGCAACGCCCGCGTCTCGCCGCAGAAGGCCCGCCTCGTGGCCAATCTCGTGCGTGGCATGGACATCGATCAGGCGCTGGAGGTGCTCACCTTCACGCGCAAGAAGTCCGCCGGCATGATCAAGAAGCTGCTCGAGTCGGCCGTCGCGAACGTCGAGAACGCTGGTGAGACCACCGGCGATCGCATCGACGTGGACAACCTCTACATCAAGACCATCTACGTGGATGGTGGACCCACACTCCGCCGCTGGCGCCCCCGCGCCATGGGCCGGGCCACCCGTGTGCTCAAGCGCACCAGCCACATCACCGTCGAGCTCGACGAGCGCTAGGAGCATCATCATGGGTCAAAAGGTTCATCCCATCGGCTTCCGCATCGGCGTGACCCGTACCTGGGACTCCAAGTGGTACGCGGGGCGTGACTATCAGCGCTTCCTCCACGAGGATCTGCGCATCCGCCGCTACCTCAAGGAGAAGCTGTACCACGCCGGCATCAGCCAGATCAGCATCGAGCGCGCCGCCACCAAGGCCAAGGTGTACGTCCATGCTGCCAAGCCTGGCATCATCATCGGCAAGCGGGCCTCCGGACTGGACGCGCTTCGCAACGAACTGCAGAAGATGACCAACACCGAGATCTTCCTGAACATCATCGAAGTTCGGAAGGTCGAGACCGAAGCTCAGCTGGTGGCCGAGAACATCGCCGCCCAGCTCGAGAAGCGGGTCAGCTTCCGCCGCGCCATGAAGAAGGCCATCACCCAGGCCCAGCGGGCCGGCGCCCAGGGCGTGAAGGTGATGTGCGGCGGTCGTCTCGGCGGTGCCGAGATGTCTCGCACCGAGTGGTACCGCGAGGGTCGTGTGCCCCTGCACACGCTCCGCGCCAACATCGACTACGGCTTCGCCGAGGCGAAGACCACCTACGGCGTCATCGGCGTCAAGGTGTGGGTCTTCAAGGGCGAGGTCCTTCCTGGTGACGACATCACCGGGTCGCAGAACGCCTAGCGCACCAGGAGGCAACAATGCTTACCCCCAAGCGCACGAAGTACCGCAAGCAGCAGAAGGGCAAGATGCGCGGCCTCGCGTATCGCGGCTCCGAGGTCAGCTTCGGCAGCTACGGCCTGCAGGCCACCACCTGTGGCTTCATCACCGCTCGCCAGATCGAGGCCGCTCGTGTGGCCCTCACCCGCCACGTCAAGCGCGGTGGAAAGGTCTGGATTCGCATCTTCCCGGACAAGCCGCTCACGAAGAAGCCGGCCGAGACTCGTCAGGGTAAGGGCAAGGGCGCTGTGGACCAGTGGGTCTGCAAGGTCAAGCCCGGCCGCGTCCTCTACGAGATCCACGGCGTCGAGAAGGACGTCGCGCGGGAAGCGTTCCGGCTCGCCGGACACAAGCTCCCCGTCGGTACGCGCTTCATCGAGCGCGATGAGGTGCTGTCATGAACGTCGCTCAGATTCGTCAGCTCGACGACCAGCAGTTGGTCCACCAGGAGCTCTCCCTCGAGCGTGACCTGATCCACGCGCGCTTCGCGCTGAAGACCGGTCAGCTCGACGACACCTCCCAGCTCGGCAAGATCCGCAAGGACATCGCGCGGCTTCGCACCGTGCAGCGCGAGCGTGAGCGTGAGCAGGGGCTCCCCAGCGACTTCCTGCGTGAGAAGTTCCGCGCCAGCTTCGATCCCCAGGCCGAGACCGCCGTTCCGGCGGAGGCCGATGGCTCCTCCAAGGGCTTTCTCAAGGGAATCGTTGACAAGGTCACGGGCAAGGAATAGATGGCGCCGCCACTCGGACTTCGGTCCGGGTGGCGCCCCCCCTGCACCTACGGTTGGTCCCGTCGGTGCGCGGCCAGCAGGCCACACCACCTGAGTCCCGCATGCGGGAGACCAGGCGGACTTTCACCACAAGCGAACAGTTCGGCTCATCCTCCACGGGTGTGCACGGAAACCGGAAAACAAAGCGAGTGGAAGTATGACTACGGAGCATCCCGTCAGCGGTCGTCGCGTGCTCACCGGGCGCGTCGTGTCCGACAAGATGGACAAGACCGTCGTGGTCGAGGTGACCCGTCGCGTCAAGCACCCCAAGTACGGCAAGTACGTTCAGCGCACCAACCGCTACAAGGCGCATGACGAGGCGAACTCCTGCAAGATCAACGACATCGTCCAGATCCAGGAAAGCCGTCCCATCTCGCGCGACAAGCGCTGGCTCGTCCTGGACGGCCGTTCTTAGTCCTGGGGTTGCGCTCAGCGCGTCCCTCCCTTCATCGAGCAGATTGGAGTAAACCATGATCCAGACGGCTACAGTGCTGGATGTCGCCGACAACTCCGGCGCCCAGAAGCTCATGTGCATCAAGGTGCTCGGCGGAAGCAAGCGCAAGTATGCATCGATCGGCGACGTCATCGTCGCCAGCATCAAGGTCGCTGCTCCCCACAGCAAGGTCAAGAAGGGTGAGGTGCATCGCGCCGTCATCGTTCGGACCGCCAAGGAAGTGCGCCGCGCCGACGGCAGCTACATCCGCTTCGACACGAACTCGGCCGTCCTGATCAACCAGCATGGGGAGCCCGTCGGGACCCGCATCTTCGGCCCCGTCGCCCGCGAGCTGCGCGCGCGCCGGTACATGAAGATCGTCTCCCTCGCCCCCGAGGTTCTGTAGCGCCAGGGGCCCCGTCCCTCGCTACCGGAGAAATCATGGCCAACAATCGTCCCAAGTACAAGATTCGCAAAGACGACACCGTCGTCGTGCTCGCCGGCAAGGACCGCGGGCGCACCGGACGCGTCGTCCGCATCCTGTCCGACAAGGATCGGGTCATCGTCGAAGGCGTCAACATGGTGCGCAAGCACGTCAAGGGCACGCACGAGCAGCCCGGGCGGATCGAGGAGCGCGAAGCTCCTCTGCACATCTCCAATGTCGCCCTCTGGAACGATGAGTCCAAGCGCGCCTTCAAGGTGGGCTGGAAGTTCCTCGACGACGGCACCAAGGTTCGCTTCGATCGCAAGACCGGCGACCAGATCGACAACCCTTAGCGCAGCCAGGAGAACCAGATGATTCCGCGGCTCAAAGAGCGCTATTCGGAGCAAGTCGTCCCCGCCCTGCGCGAGGAACTCAGCTACGAAAACATCATGATGGTCCCCCGTGTCGAGAAGATCGTGCTGAACGTCTCTCTCAAGGAAGGGATCACCAACATCAAGGTGCTGGAGACCGCCAGCCGCGAGCTCGGGATGATCACCGGCCAGAAGCCGATCATCCGTAGGGCCCGGCGCTCCATCGCCAACTTCAAGCTTCGCGAGGGGATGCCGGTCGGCACCAAGGTGACCCTCCGTGGCGACAACATGTGGTTCTTCCTGGACCGCCTGATCAGCGTCGCCATCCCTCGCATCCGTGACTTCCGTGGGCTCAACCCCAAGGCCTTCGACGGTCGCGGCAACTACTCGCTCGGTCTCACCGAGCAGATCATCTTTCCCGAGATCGACTACGACAAGGTCGAGCGCATCACGGGCATGAACATCACCATCGTCACCACCGCCAAGACCGACGCAGAAGGGCGCAGCCTGCTCAAGAGCCTGGGCATGCCCTTCCGGGCTTAGGAGACAACCATGGCTAAGAAGTCCATCAAGGCCCGGTGCAAGCGCAAGAACAAGTTCAAGGTTCGCGAGTACAACCGCTGCCCGCTGTGCGGCCGCCCCCGTGCCTACCTGCGCAAGTTCGACATGTGCCGCATCTGCTTCCGGAAGCTGTCCCTCGAGGGTCAGATCCCGGGCGTGACCAAGGCCAGCTGGTAGTCGGTAGGAGGAAACGACATGTCCACCATGAGCGATCCCATCTCCGACCTGCTCACGCGGATCCGGAATGGCGGCCAGGCCGGTCACGACCGCGTCCAGGTCCCTCACTCCCGCCTCAAAGAGGCGATCGTCAAGCTGCTCGATGCCGAGGGCTTTGTCGATGGCTTCGAGGTGCGCCGCAAGGGCGTCGAGACCTGGATGACCGTCGGTCTGCGCTACGACCGCGACTCCAAGGCCATCATCCGTGGCCTGCAGCGCGTGTCCAAGCCCAGCCGTCGTCTCTACGTGCGTCGGGATGAAATCCCCTACGTGCGCAACGGCCTCGGCCTCGCCATTCTGACCACCCCCAAGGGCGTGATCTCCGACCGCGACGCGCGCCGTGAAGGCGTCGGCGGCGAGGTCATCTGCTTCGTCTGGTAGGAGACAGCTATGTCGCGCATCGGCAAGCTCCCCATCGAGCTCCCCAAGGGCGTCACCATCAGCCTGGCTGACCAGGTGATCACGGTGAAGGGCCCCAAGGGCCAGCTCACCCAGCACGTCCCCGCGGGCCCCGGCCTCGTCGTCGAAGACGGCAAGGCTGTGATCACCCGACCCAGTGAAGCCAAGCAGGACCGGGCCAACCACGGCCTCGTCCGCTCCCTGGCCTTCAACATGGTCGAGGGTGTGACCAAGGGCTTCGAGAGGGTCCTCGAGATCCACGGTGTCGGCTACAAGGCCGACGTCAAGGGCTCGACCCTCGTCCTCGGGCTCGGCTTCAGCCACAACATCGACTTCGCGATCCCCAAGGGCGTCAGCATCGAGGTCCAGCTCGGCCAGCCCATGAAGCTGTTCGTGCGCGGCATCGACAAGCAGGTGGTTGGCCACGTGGCCTCGACCATCCGCGCCTATCGCCCGCCCGACTCCTACAAGGGCAAGGGTGTCCGCTACAAGGGCGAGTACGTCCGCATCAAGGCCGGAAAGTCCGCTACATAGCACGCGTTACGCGGGCGATACGTAGCCTTTCGCAATCATTACGGAGTCCAAGATGGGCAAGACCAACACCAGCGCGGCCAGCCGCGCACGCCGCAAGAAGAGCATCCGCAAGAAGGTGTTCGGAAGCACCGAGCGTCCTCGGCTCACGGTGTTCCGGAGCTCGAAGCACATCTACGCCCAGATCATCGACGATGTCGCCGGCACCACCCTGGCTTCGGCCAGCACCATGGAGCCGTCCTTCCGCGAGAAGGGCGACTTCGGTGGCAACACCGGCGCCGCCAAGAGCATCGGCACCCTGATTGGCGAGCGCGCCAAGGAAGCCGGCGTCACCACGGTGGTCTTCGATCGCAACGGGTACCTGTACCACGGCCGTGTCAAGGCTCTGGCCGATGGTGCCAGGGCGGCCGGGCTGCGCTTCTAGCGCGCCCAGGAGAATCATCATGCAGAATCGTCGTCGCAATCGTCGTCGTCAGGAAGAAGAAGACTCCGGGCTGATCGAGAAGCTGGTCTACGTGAACCGCGTCGCCAAGGTCGTCAAGGGCGGCCGTCGCTTCAGCTTCTCCGCCATCGCCGTCGTGGGTGATGGAGAAGGTCAGGTCGGGATCGGTTCCGGCAAGGCCAACGAAGTGCCCGAGGCCATCCGCAAGGCCACCGAGCGCGCCCGCAAGGAGATGATCACCATCCCCCTCGTCCGCAAGACCATCCCCCACCAGGTGGAAGGTCGCTTCGGCGCGGGCAAGGTCATGCTGCGCCCCGCCAGCCCTGGTACCGGCGTCATCGCCGGCGCCGCTGTGCGCGCCATCATGGACTGTGCCGGTGTGAACGATGTGCTCACCAAGAGCCTCGGCTCCTCCAACCCCCACAACGTCTGCAAGGCCGTGATGGTCGCGCTGCGCGAGCTCGAGTCCCCCGAGCAGTACGCCCTGCGCACCGGCCAGGACGTCCAGCGCGTGCTCGACAACTACGAGTTCCGCAGCTGGGTCAAGCGCGACACCACCGCGCCGGAAGCCTAGGAGAGCTCGCCATGAAGAAGCTCAAGGTTACCCTCAAGCGCAGCCCCATCGGCTCCAAGCCGGTGCACCGCGCCAACCTCGATGGGCTCGGCCTCCGCCGTCCCCATCAGACCCGTGTTCTCGAAAACACCCCGGCCATCCGCGGCATGATCAAGAAGGTCATCCACATGGTGGAGGTCGAGGAGGTGGAGAATGGCTGACGAGCTCACCAACCTGCAGCCCAACCCCGGTTCCACCAAGAACCGCAAGCGTCTCGGCCGTGGCCGTGGCTCCGGCTGGGGCAAGACTTGCGGTAAGGGCCAGAAGGGCCAGAACGCTCGCTCCGGTGGCGGCGTCCGTCCCGGCTTCGAGGGCGGCCAGATGCCCCTGGCGCGGCGCCTTCCCAAGCGTGGCTTCTACAACCGCTTCGCCAAGGACTACACCGCCATCAACGTCGGTCAGCTCGAAGGTCGCTTCGAGGCTGGCACCAAGGTCGACGCTGCGCTGCTCAAGGAGCAGGGCCTCATCGCCCGTATCGGCAAGGATGGCCTGAAGGTCCTGGGCGGTGGCGAGCTGACCGTCGCGCTCACCATTGAGGCCGCGAAGTTCACCGCCACGGCGCAAGCCAAGATCGAAGGCGCGGGCGGCAGCATTCTGTCCGTCTAGTCCTGTCGCCTTGCCCGCTCACCCGGTTCCGGGGGTAGCGCCGTGACCCAGCTGTTCACAAACATCATGAGGATTCCGGATCTCCGGAATCGCATCCTGTTCACCATCGCCCTGCTGGGCGTCTGGCGGCTGGGCATCTTCATCCCTTCCCCGGGTGTGGATCGCATCGCGCTCGGCGAGTTCTTCGCCTCGAACCAGGGCACGCTCTTCGGCATGTACGACATGTTCACGGGCGGGGCCCTGGAGCAGTTCTCGGTCTTCGTCCTGGGCATCATGCCCTACATCTCCGCCAGCATCATCATGCAGCTGGCGGTGGTGGTCGTGCCTCAGCTCGAGCGCATCAACAAGGAAGGCCAGACCGGCAAGAACAAGGTCATCCAGTACACCCGCTTGATGACCATCGGCATCTGCGTCGTGCAGAGCCTCTCCATCTCGTTCATGCTCGAGCAGATGAAGACCTCCGGCGGCATCGACATCGTCATCAATGCCGGCTGGAGCTTCCGCCTGATGACGATGCTGACCATGACGGCGGGCTCCTGCTTCGTCATGTGGCTGGGTGAGCAGATCACCGAGCGCGGCATCGGCAACGGCTCGTCGCTCATCATCACCGGTGGCATCCTCGCGATGATGCCGTCGGGCATCATGAACACCTTCCAGAAGCTCAAGATCGGCGACATCAACCTGCTCGGTCTCGTGCTCCTGCTGGCCTTCATGTTCGCAGTGGTCGCCTTCATCACCTTCATGGAGCGAGCACAGCGGCGAGTCCCCATCCAGTACGCCAAGCGCGTGGTGGGCCGGAAGGTCTACGGCGGTCAGGCCACACACCTGCCGCTCAAGATCAACATCTCCGGCGTCATCCCGCCCATCTTCGCGTCCGCGGTCATGATGTTCCCGTCCACCATCGGGAGCTTCTACCCGCACCCCATCGTGCAGAGCATCGGCGCGATGTTCATGCCGGGACGCTGGATCTACTTCGTGGTCTACGTGGCCATGATCGTGTTCTTCGCGTACTTCTACACCGCCGTCACCTTCAACCCGCTGGATGTGGCCGACAACCTTCGTCGTCACGGTGGCTACGTGCCGGGCATCCGCCCAGGCAAGCAGACCTCCGACTACATCGACTACCTGCTCACGCGGCTCACCGCCGCGGGCGCGGCCTACCTGGCGGCGGTCTGCGTGCTGCCCACCCTGCTCATCACCGAGTACGGCATCCCGTTCTACTTCGGCGGCACCAGCCTCATCATCGCCGTGGGCGTGACCCTGGACCTGGTCTCACAGATCGAGGCCCACCTGCTCACGCATCACTACGACGGCGTCATCGGTTCCAAGAAGCAGCGCACCCGCAGGCGGCGCAGGGGCTTCGACGGCGAGTAGTCGCAGCTCGAATCCCACCGTCCCGGGTCGCAGGAGGTCTCCATGTTCGTGATCATCTTCGGCCCCCCGGGCGCTGGCAAGGGTACCCAGGCCGCGCGCATCGTCGATGCGCATCCGATCCCCCAGGTCGCGACCGGTGACATCTTCCGCAAGAACCTGCGTGAAGGCACCGCGCTGGGCCTCGAGGCCAAGGGCTACATGGAGGCCGGCAAGCTGGTCCCCGACGAGCTCGTCTCCCGGATCGCCGCTGACCGCCTGGCCCAGGAGGACTGCGCCGGCGGCGCGCTTCTCGACGGCTTCCCCCGCAGCCTGCCCCAGGCCAGCTTCCTGGACGCCTGGCTCGCCGAGCGCGGCGACAAGGTCGGGCTGGTGGTCCACCTCGTGGTGCCCGACGAGGTCATCGTCGAGCGCATGGGTGGGCGGCGCACCTGCACCAACTGCGGCGCGACCTACCACGTGGCTGTCAGCCCCACCAAGGTCGACGGCGTCTGCGATCGCTGCGGCTCCGCGGTCATCCAGCGGCCCGACGACAACGAGGCCACGGTGCTGACCCGCCTGGCGACCTACCACGAGCAGACCGGACCGGTGGTCGAGCACTACCGCGCGCTCGGTGTGGTCGCGGACATCGACGGTGTCGGCGGCATCGACGCCATCGGTGACGCGGTCCTGGCTGCGATCGCCGACGCGTTCTAGCGCGAGATCGATCATGCTCCGGCTGAAGGCTCCGTGGGAGCTGGACCGGATGCGCACCTCCGGGCGCAAGCTCGCCGAGGTGGTCGAGGTCCTGCGCGAGGCCCTGCAGCCTGGCATGAGCTCCAAGGAGCTCGACGAGCTGGGTGAAGCCGCCATCCGGGAGAGGGGAGGGGTCCCATCCTTCCTGGGCTATCGGGGTGGCGGCCACCGGCCCTTCCCCGCCAGCCTGTGCATCTCGGTGAACCACGAGGTGGTGCACGGTATCCCGGATCAGCGGCTGTTCAGCGAGGGCGATGTGGTGTCCATCGATCTGGGCCTTCGGCACGCCGGATACCACGCTGACAGGGCGTTTACCGTGGCCCTGGGACCAGTGGGCCAGAACGTCCAGGATCTGCTTGACGCCACAAGGGGGAGCTTGTATAAGGCCATCGCCCAAGCGGTGCCTGGAAACCGAACCGGCGACATCGGGCACGCTGTCGAGTCCTTCGTGAACACGAGCGACTACAGCGTCATCCGAGACTACGTCGGCCACGGGATCGGCCGGAACCTCCACGAGGAACCTCCCGTCCCCAACCACGGTCGTCCAGGCACGGGTGTCTTTCTACAGACAGGCCTCTGCATCGCCATCGAACCCATGGTGTCCATGGGTTCACACAGGACCAAGGTGGAGAGGAACGGTTGGACCGTGGTCACCAGAGATGGTGCCACGACCGCCCACTTCGAACATTCGATCGCGATTACAGACAAGGGTCCGGAGATTCTCACAACACTCGACTGACATCCCTGGATCCGAATCCGATGAACCGGCTGAGCCGGCGAGGAGAGAGCAACATGAAGGTCAAGGCCTCCGTAAAGAAGATGTGCGAGAAGTGCCGTGTCATCAAGCGGCGCGGAGTCGTGCGCATCATCTGCAGCAACCCAAAGCATAAGCAGCGTCAGGGCTAGGGAGTACACCATGGCTCGTATCGAAGGTGTCGACCTTCCTCGGCAGAAGCGCGTCGAAATCGCGCTCACCTACATCTTTGGCATCGGCCGGACCACGGCCCACCACATCCTCGATGAGGCCCAGGTGGACTATGGCATCCGCGTCCAGGATCTCAGCGACGTCGAGATCGCCCGCATCCGCGACGTCATCCAGCGCAAGTTCACGGTGGAAGGCGACCTCCGCAAGGAAGTCTCCATGAACATCAAGCGCCTGATCGACATCAACTGCTACCGCGGCATCCGTCACAAGCGCGGCATGCCCGTCCGCGGCCAGCGTACCCACACCAACGCGCGCACCCGCAAGGGTCCCCGCCGTACCGCCGCAAAGAAGCGCTAGTAGGAGATCATCATGGCACGCCCCAAGAAGAACACGCGTCGCGTCAAGAAGAACATCCCCCACGGTGTGGTCCACATCCAGGCCACCTTCAACAACACCATCGTGACCATCACGGACGCCAACGGCAACACCGTGGCCTGGTCCAGCGCTGGTGTGAAGGGATTCAAGGGCTCCCGTAAGTCCACCCCCTTCGCCGCCCAGCTGGTGGCCGAGGATGCCGTCAAGAAGGCCATGGAGCATGGCATGCGGACGGCCGCGGTTGTGGTCAAGGGCCCCGGCGCCGGCCGCGAGTCCGCGCTGCGCGCGGTCGCCAACGCTGGCCTCAAGGTCACCAAGATCCAGGACGTCACCCCCATCCCGCACAACGGCTGCCGGCCTCCCAAGCGTCGCCGCGTCTAGCCCGCGTACCCCCATTTCTGCTCAGGGCGGCCGTTCAGGCCGTGGAGATGGCCCCTCCTGAGCCCAAGCATCGCTTGGGCCCCCCGCCCCACCATCACCCGGGTGAAGAACCTCCCCTGGCCAGGGTCGGCAGAAACCCGAGGAGATCATCATGAACGAAGCTGTCTACGCCAACTGGCGAAACCTCATCAAGCCCCGTCGCATCGAGCGTCACCCCAGCTCCACCGCCAACTACGGCAAGTTCGTCGCTCGTCCCCTCGAGCGCGGCTTCGGCATCACCGTGGGCAACAGCCTGCGCCGCGTGCTGCTGTCCAGCCTGCAGGGTTGTGCGATCACCTGGATCCGCATCGACGGCGTGCTGCACGAGTTCTCCAGCATCCCCGGCGTGGTCGAGGATGTCACCGACATCGTGCTGAACTGCAAGGGCGTGCTGCTGATGACCGAGAGCATCGAGCCTGTGCTCGGTCGCATCGAGGTCGAGGGCCGTGACGGCGAGACCGTCGTGGTGCGCGCTGGCGACCTGCAGTTCGACGGTGAGGTCACCGTGCTCAACCCCGAGCACCCCATCGCCACCCTGACCGAGAAGGGCCGCTTCGCCCTCGAGGTCCACGCGGCCATGGGCAAGGGCTACGTTCCCGCCGAGCAGAACAAGAACGAAGAGATGCCCCTGGGCATCATCCCCATCGACTCGATCCATTCCCCCATCCAGCGCGTCAAGTACAACGTCACCAACGCTCGCGTGGGCCAGCGCACCGACTACGATCGGCTGACCCTCGAGGTGTGGACCGACGGCTCTGTGCTCGCCGAAGACGCTCTCGCCTTCGCCGCCAAGATCCTCAAGGAGCAGCTGCAGGTCTTCATCAACTTCGTCGAAGAAGAGGAGCCCGTGCAGGAGGAGTCCTCCGAGGACGCCGAGGAGCTCAACGACAACCTGTTCAAGCGGGTCGACGAGCTGGAGCTGTCCGTCCGGGCGGCCAATTGCCTGCAGAACGCCGGCATCGAGTACATCTACCAGCTGGTGGAGCGCACCGAAGCCGAGATGCTCAAGACCAAGAACTTCGGCCGCAAGTCGCTGAACGAGATCAAGGAGATCCTCGCGGAGCTCGGTCTCTCCCTCGGCATGAAGCTCCCCAATCTTCCCAACAAGCCTGCCTAGCCCGGGACCCCCCCTTTTCTGAAAGGAGGTCACCATGCGTCACCTCAAGTCCAACCGCAAGCTCGGCATGAGCCCGAGCCATCGCAAGGCCATGTTCCGCAACATGGTCACCTCCCTCATGCTGCACGGGCAGATCCGCACCACGGAGAAGCGCGCCAAGGAGCTGCGCCGCATCGCCGAGCGGCTCATCACCCTGGGGAAGCGGGTGCCCCCGAGCGCCCTGGCTTCGCTGCAAGGCGATGAGCTGGCGGCCGCCCGCGCCAAGCGGGTGCACGCCATCCGGCAGGTGCGCCGCTGGGTCAACGACCGCGATGCCCTGGATCGGGTCTTCAACGAGTACGCCGAGCGCTACAAGTCTCGCCCGGGCGGCTACACCCGCCTCACCAAGGTGGGCTTCCGCACCGGTGACAATGCCCCCATGAACATGGTGGAGCTGCTCCGAGAGCCCATGTCTGTCGATGACACCGACGCCGAGGTCAGCCCTGCGCTGGAGGTGGCCGAGGACGAGCTGGACCAGGTGGAAGCCGCCGCCGCCGAGGCCGCCGAGGAATAGCGTCCCTCCTGCTGCCCCATGGCGGTCCGCAATCTTGGGCGCTAGACTGCGGTCCTGACAGGAACCTTCCATGACGGTCGAGCGCTATCCGAGACGACATTTCCTGGGCGCGATGGGCGCCCTCGCTGCGGTGTCCGCCCTGCCCGGTCCTGCCTGGGGTTATCCTCCGGTGGGCGATGGCAGTCCCTTGCCCGACATCACGCTGTCCTGGCTCGATGGGCGCAGCTTCCGGCTGGCCCAGGAGGTGAGCGGCAAGGTGGTGCTGATCAACTTCTGGGCCACCTGGTGCGGCCCCTGCCTGATGGAGCTACCCGCCCTGGACGGCCTGCATCGTAAGCTCAAGGGCAACCCCAAGGTGGAGCTGCTGGCGGTGAACGTGGACCAGGGCCTGGGCATGTCGATGCTCAACCAGTTCTGGTCGCGCTACAAGCTGGACCTGCCCTCTGCCTACGATCCCGCCGGGCTGGCCAGCCGGGTGTTCCGCCTGAGCGCGCTGCCCATGTCCTTCGTGGTGGATGTGGGCGGAGACGTCCGCTACGCCATCACCGGGTCCCGCAACTGGGAGAGCGAGCAGTGGGTGCGCGGGCTCGAGTCCATGGCGGCCGAAGATCCAACCGCCGTGCCCACGGCGGGCTGAAGCAAGGCAGGCACCCACGGGGGGTGCCTGCGATGGTGCGTGGAGAGGGACTCGAACCCTCACAGCCTTGCGGCCACAAGGCCCTCAACCTTGCGCGTCTACCAAGTTCCGCCACCCACGCACGGGTGAGACGGTGAGGAACCGTCGCCGGGGCATCTATCCGTTGGGGACGGGGTGTCAAGCCGATCTGACGGAGATTCTGGAGGGGAGGATGCTGAAGCAAAAACCCCGTCGCTCGAAAGCGACGGGGTAGATGGTGGAGCTAAGGGGACTCGAACCCCTGACCCCTAGAATGCCATTCTAGTGCTCTCCCAGCTGAG
>CAYZVO010000223.1:0-15145 GCA_964481655.1 uncultured Enterobacterales bacterium
GGGTGACGATCCGCTATGGCCTCGGCGGATATCACATCCATGATCCATACGGCCCCCCATACGCCCCCATGTCGTTGCGCGACCCATCGGGATCGTCGTAGAGGCTGCTGGGGTCCCCCGCGTCGATGCCCGGGGAGTAGCCGGCCTGCAGGGTGAAGTCTTCGCCGGCGGCGTCGGTGAAGTAGGGGTTGGCCTCGAGGTTCCCGGTGCCGCTGGTCGGGCCGCTGCCGCTGTTGTCGTGGAACAGGCTGTAGTTGGAGCCGCCGAAGATGGGGTTGGCGTTGTTGCCCGCCACGATGGAGTTGCGGATGTTGGTCGAGTGCACGACGTACCAGGGCGTGCCGCTGGCCTTGCAGGTGTTGCCGTAGAAGACGTTGTTCTCAACGCCGACGTCGCCGCCGTGGTAGGGCGTGGCCATGAACATGTGCGTCGCGGTGTAGCTGTTGCCGTAGACCAGGTTGTTCTGGAACTCCATGTCACCCTCGGCGGACGTCCAGATGGTGTAGCCGCTGTTGTTGCGGATGATGCAGTGGCGCCAGGTGCTGTCACCCTCGCCGATGATGCCGACCACGTACTGGGTGCCGGTCATGTGGTTGTCCTCGACGATCACGCGCTCGAAGGTGCTCACGCCGTTGGTCTGGTAGATGGCCGCACCACCGCTGCAGGCGTCGATGATCACGTCGGTGACCTCGATGGTGCCGCCGTCGATGTCGAAGGCGCCCGCGCTGGGGGCGGTGCCGGTGCCCCGCACGCTGAAGCCCTCGATGGACACGAAGCCGTCGTCGACGAGGACCGCGGTGCCCGAACCGCCGAAGATGGTGGTGGTCTCCGCGCCCTCGCCCACCAGGTTCACGTCGTCGCCCGAGGCGATGATGATCCCGTCATACACGCCGGCACAGACCGTGATGGTGTCACCCGCCGAGGCCGCGTCGATGGCGTCCTGCAGCTCGGTGTAGGCGGCCGTGCCGTCGCCGCAGACGTCGTAGACGGGCTCGACGTCCGTGTCCGCGTCGGTGTCCGCGTCGGCGTCGGCGTCGGCGTCGCTGTCCGCGTCGGCGTCGCTGTCCGCGTCGCTGTCCGCGTCCGCATCGCTGTCGGTGTCCGTGTCGGTGTCCGCGTCGGCGTCGGTGTCGGTGTCGGCCTCGCAGTCGGGCGCCCCGGCGCAGTCCGGATCGTCGCAGTCGTACAGGCCGTCGGCGTCGTTGTCGGCCCCGTCGGCGCACTCGCCGGGGTACTGCCCCTCGACCCGGGTGACGGCGGTGTCGTCCTTGTCGCCGCAGGCGGCCAGGATCACGAACAGCAGTACGGAATGGGCGGTCATGGCGTCTCCCCTCGCCCGCCTCCCGCGGGCTGTGTCACATGCAGGACGCACGATACCACAATGGGGAAGGCCCGCTTCGGTGGCTGCCGCCACCTCTCCTACCAGCTCCCGATGGTCAGCGATCCCCGCAGGTTCACCCGCGCCTCGGTGACGGTGCGCAGGCCCGTCAGCCGGCGCAGCAGGTAGCGGGGGCGGAAGTAGAAGCGCCGGTACGATGCATCCAGCCAGGCCTTGTAGGCCTCGGGCTCGAGCCCCGGGGGCACATAGACCAGGGCGTCGTGGTCCAGGGTGGAGCTGGTCTCGAGATCGAAGCTGTAGCCTTGGGCGACCAGGTCGTCGTGGAAGGCGGTCCCGGGGAACGGCACGAACTTGTTGAAGTGGGCGAAGTCGATGGGCAGCTCGCAGGCCAGATCAAGGGTCGCCTGCAGGCTGTCGGGGGTCTCGAAGGGCGATCCCACCAGGAAGTCCGCCCGCACCCGCAAGCCCGCGGCCCGGGCCAGGGCCACGGCCTGCCGATTCTGGGCCACGGTGGTGCCCTTGCCGAGGCTGCGCAGCACCCGGTCGTCGCCGGACTCGAGGCCGTAGAGCACCTGCCAGCAGCCGGCGGAGGCCATGGCCTCGAGCAGCTCGGCGTCCACGCAGTTGACCCGGGTCAGGCAGGTCCAGGGGACGCGCGGCCGGAGCCGACGCAGCTCGTCGCAGAGGGCCAGCAGGCGCTCGCGCCCGATGGTGAAGGTGTCGTCGAAGAAGCGGATCTCCCGGGCCCCCAGGCCCAGGACCTGCTCCACCTCGGCCATGACCCCATCCACGCTGCGCCAGCGGATGCTCTCGCCGAAGATGGCCCGGTCGCAGAAGCGGCACTGGGAAGGGCAGCCTCGGGAGGTCATGATGTGGGCCAGGGGCAGGCGCCGCAGGGAGGCGGGGGTGGGCTGGTAGTCCTCGAGGGGCGCCAGCAGGTGCCGGGCGGGCAGCGGCAGGCTGTCCAGCTCATCGATCATGGCCGGGGCGGTGCGGGAGACGATGGCGCCGTCCTGCACCACGGCCAGGCCGGGCACGTCCTCGACGCTCCCCTCCCCGCTCAGGGCCCGCAGCAAGCCCTCGAGGGGCAGCTCCCCCTCGCCCAGCACCAGGTAGTCGAAGCCCGCGGCGGCGGCGTGCTCGGGCATGGCGGTGGGGTGGGAGCCCCCCAGGACCTGGGGCGCGTCGGGCACGATCCGGCGGATGCGCGCCGAGGCCTGCCGCACGTTGCCGAAGGTGGGGGTGGTGGCGGCGATGCCCACCAGCTCGGGCTGGTAGCGCCGCACGAGCCGATCGAGGCGGTCGTAGCCGTGGCCCAGCACGCCCTCGAAGACCCGCACGCTGTGGCCCGCGCGCTCGGCCACGGCCGCCAGGTAGGCCAGCCCCAGGGAGGGGATGACGTTCTCGACCCCCGCGAACAGCTCCCGCTCACCACCGATCTCGTGGCTACCGAAGGGGGGATCGACCAGCAGGACCCTCACGCGGACCCCCCGATGGCCCGGTTCAGCTCGCGCACCACGCGATCCCAGGCCCCGGTGGGCATGTCGTCGTACAGGGGCAGCACCAGGGCGTGCTCGTGCAGGGCCGCCACCTGGGGGCAGTCGTCGTAGCCGAGCATGGCGGCCACGTCGTCGGCGATCTCGGCGCCCACGCCAGCGTCGACGCCGGCCAGCAGGAGCCGGCGCCGCACGGGGGCGGCGGGCACAGGCAGGCGCACCACCAGGAAGTACCAGGTGCAGGTGGCGTCGGCGGGCACCTGCTGCAGGCGGATGGACGGGTGCAGGGCCCCACCCATGGCGCGCACGATGCGGCCGCGGGCCTCGGATCGGGCGTCCAGCCCTGCGAGCTTGTCCAGCCCCAGCTTCGCCTGCAGGGGCAGGTAGGCCTGATCGGGGTCGGGCACGGCCTGGAAGCGCCGGTACAGGGCCTCGGCCCGGGGCGCCCAGCGGGGGGAGGCCAGCAGGTAGAGCATGGGGAAGCTGGCGTTGCTGGCGAACATCGCCCGCTCGGTCCAGGCGGAGATCATCTTGCTCCGCAGCATGGCGTCGCCCCGCTGACCGCGCTGCTGGCGGGCCCGGGCGGCCGCGGCCACCTCCGCATCGTTCGTGACCAGCAGGCCCCCACCGTAGGTGTTCAGGGGCTTGGTGACCTCGAAGGAGAAGAAGCCGGCGTCGCCGAAGCTCCCCAGGGCCTGACCGCCCAGGGAGGCCCCCAGGGCGTGGGCGCAGTCCTCGAGCAGCAGCAGCCCGTGCTCCCGGCACAGCGCGGCGATCTCCCGGATGGCGCAGGGGACGCCGAAGGGGTGCAGGGCCAGCACCATGCGGGTCGCGGGCCCGATCCGGGCGGCCACGGCCGCGGGGTCCATGGCGAAGCTGTCGGGGTCGATGTCGGCGGGGACCACCGTGGCGCCCAGGCCCTGGATCAGGGGCACCAGCGCCCCCAGGGTCCAGGCGGGCACGATGACCTCGTCGCCAGGCCCGATCCCCAGCTCCCCCATGATGATCTCCATGGCCTGGCGGCCGGAGCCCACGGCCACGGCGTGCTCCACGCCGACCCGCTCGGCCATGGCGGCCTCGAGCTCGGCGATGGTGTGCTCCCCCCAGGGGGGGCTCCCGATCTTCGAGCGGGTGAGCAGCAGCAGCTCGGAGAGCCGGGCGTGGGCGCGTCGTCGGGGGATCATCGCTGGCCTCGGTGGAAGTAGAACTGCAGGTCGCGCAGGCTGCTGCGGAGGTTGGCGGGGAGCTGGCGCAGGGACAGCCGCAGGGCGATCTCGGTGTTGGTGGTGTCCCAGCAGGGTCGATCGCAGCTGGCGACACGATCCCTCAGGACCTCGAAGGCCGGGCTGTGCCAGGCCTCGGCCAGGCTGTGCTGACGCAGGTCCACGCCCTCGTCGAAGTCGCAGCAGGGCATCAGCTGCCCGCGGGGGTCCACCGCCGCCACCGCCCAGCCCGCGTAGCAGCGGAAGGGACGCGGCTGGTGGTAGAGGTCCACCACGCCGTCGAGGAAGGCCTCGGAGACCTGGCGCAGGGGGCTGCGCCGACCCGCCACCCGCAAGCGCTCCAGCTCGGCGGCCAGGGCCGGCAGCTGCTCGGCGCGGAAGTACAGGTCGTCGCGCTGAGTGAGGGGCTCGTGGCGATGCAGCAGGTTCTGGTGGATCGGGGCGATCTTGAGCTGCCCCACCCCCAGCTCCTCGCAGAAGGCCAGCAGCTCGGGCATGCGCTCGTAGGTGCTGGCGCACATGGTGGCGTTGACCCCCAGGGCCACATGGGGTGCCCGTTCGCGGACCAACCGGATGGCGGCCACGGTGGCCGCATGGGACCCGGCACCCCGCAGGCGATCGTGCACCGTGGGCAGGTCGGAGTCCAGGGAGATGGACAGGGAGCTGACCCCGGCCTCGAGCAGGCTGGCGAGCCGAGCATGGTCCAACAGCTGGGCGTTGGTGCACAGGTGCACGGTCACACCGTGCCCGGTGGCGTGGGCCACGATCCGCTCGAGGTCGGGCCGGACCAGGGGCTCACCCCCGGACAGGGACACGATGCGCACCCCCAGCTCCGCGGCCTGCCCCAGCACCCGGCCCCAGCCGTCGGCGTCCAGCTCGCTGCCAGGGTCGGTGCCGTGGTGGTGCACCCCGCACATGGCGCAGGACAGGTTGCAGCGCCAGGTGACGAAGCCCAGCAGGAAGGTCAGCCGGCGCGGCGCGCGGCCCCGGTGTCGGGCCCACCAGGCGTCGGCCAGCCCGGGGAGCGCCGCGGCGAGGGGCCCGCCCCTGCTCATGCCCCGTCGGGGCGCTGTGCGCGCTCGCCGAGGGCCGCGATGGCCGCCTCGAAGACGGTGTCCACGGCGATGGCCTCCATGCAGCGGTTGCGCTTGCAGTGGGACAGGCGATGGTTGAGCACGGTGAGGCAGGGGCTGCAGGCCAGCCGGGCGCTGATGCTGGTGGCCCGGGGACCCAGGGGCCCGTACAGCGCAGCGGTCTCGGGCCCGAACAGCGCCACCACGTGGATGTCGGTCATGGTGGCGAAGTGACAGGGGCCAGAATCTGTGGACACCAGCAGGTCGCAGAGCCCGTACAGGGTGACCAGCTCGCCCAGATCGGTGCGGCCGGCCACCGACGCCACCCGCTCGGGGGGCCCGATGGTCGCCGCCAGCCGGGCGGTGGCGTCGATCTCGTGGCGGTTGCCCGTGAGCAGGATGTGCAGGCCGGGCTGTTCCTCGAGCAGGCGCCGCCCGAGCTCCGTGAAGCGCGCGGCGGGCCAGGTGCGCAGGGGCAGGGTGTCCGCCAGGTTGGGGTTGAGGATCACCAGCGGTGAGGGCAGCGGGGCGTGGTCCGAGAGCCCGAGGCCGTCGCGCACCATGGCCAGCACGGAGGCCCGCTGGGTCGCGGTGGGCTCGAAGCGCGGCGGCCGCAGGGGCTCATCGGGCAGCGGCATCTTCTGCAGGGGCTCGCCGGTGGGGCGCTCGGCGGCCGCCCGGGTCAAGGCCAGGAACAGCTCGGCGGTGTGGTGCTGGAAGCTGTACTGCAGCTCGTGGGTGAACAGCCGCCCGCGGTAGGGACCCTCGCCCCGGAAGTTGTAGAAGCCCACCCGCCGCGGCGCCCCGGTCAGCCGGGTGATGATGGCCGAGGACCGGGTGAGCCCCTCGAGGTCGATGGCGGTGTCGATGTCGAGCTCGCGGATGCGAGCCAGGGCCCGACGGAAGCTCACCAGGAAGCGCGGCAGGTCCCGATCGTCCACGGCGATGACGTTGTCTGCGGACACCTGGGGCAGCAGGTCGATGATGGCCCGGTTGGAGGCGAAGACCATCATGTAGACATTGTCCGCCCCCACCATGCGCTCGGCCTCCCGCAGCGCAGGTCCGGCGAGCACGGTGGAGCCCATCTCGATGAGCTTGACGAACAGGATCTTGCGGGGCGGGCCGGGAGGGCTGGTGCGCAGCGGCCGGGCGAAACGATCGAGCCCGGACAGCCCCAGACAGGCGGGCTTGCCCAGGAGGTGATCGAGCTGCCGGATCAGCTGCATGTCCACGGTGGTGGTCCCTGAAGGCTGGCGTCAGTGGGAGAAGGCCTGGCGGATGCCGTCCTCGAGGCTCGCGAAGCGGTGGTCGATGCCCGCGCCGCGCAGGGCCCCGAGATCGGCCCGGGTCTCCGCCTGGTAACAGCCGAGCAGATCCGGTGGGAACGGGCGGTATGCGAGCTCACCCCGCCCGTGGAGGGCGCGGAGGGTCTCGAAGACCTCGTTGAAGCTGCGGCTGGTCCCCGTGCCCACGTTGAAGATGCCCTGGCGGGGCGTCCCGAAGAGCAGCGCGAGGTTGACCGCGACCACGTCGTCCACCCACACGAAGTCCCGGCGCTGCTCGCCGGGCCCGAAGCCGTGGCTGGCGCCGAACAGCTGCACGGGCTGCCCAGCGACGACGCGCTGGTTCATCTGGTGGACCATGGAGGCCATGGGCCCCTTGTGGGCCTCGCCGACGCCGTAGACGTTGAAGTAGCGCAGGCCGGCGACGGTGGCCCTGGCCCGGGCCAGCTCGTTCCGCACGTGCAGATCGAAGGCCAGCTTGGACACGCCGTAGAGGTTCAGGGGCCGCTCGTTGGCGGGCTCTTCCTCGAAGCGCTCGGAGGCTCCGTAGACCGCCGCCGACGAGGCGTAGACCAAGGGGACCTCGTGCGTGATGCAGGCCTCGAGCAGCCGCGCCGGGAAGACGACGTTGTTGTCCATCATCCAGGCCGGGTCGCGCTCCAGGGTGTCGGCGCAGGCGCCCTGGTGCAGCACGCCCTCGAGCCCGGCACAGAACGCCGGCTCGCCGAGCCGGGAGACCAACTCGCTGGGGGTGAGCCGCTCGAGGCCGGGGTGGGGGTGGTCCCGCCAGCCGGGGGCGTCGGCGTGGTCCACCAGCAGCGGGGCGTGGCCACGGGCCCGCAGGGCCGCGAC
This sequence comes from uncultured Enterobacterales bacterium, assembly GCA_964481655.1. GTDB lineage: Bacteria > Myxococcota_A > UBA796 > UBA796 > JAFGLY01 > CALDOK01. Next base: position 7,267 of record CAYZVO010000223.1, read on the forward strand.
GATGCGGCTGCCGATGAAGCCCGCGGCGCCGGTGACGACGACCATCAGGGCTCACCGCGCTCGGCCGCATTGGCCAGCCGCGTGGTGCTGTGGCCCGGCAGCAGGGGCACACGCAGCACCTCTCCTCCCCAGGAGCGCACCTGCTCGGCGCCCACGATCTCGTGCTCCTGGTAGTCCGCGCCCTTCACCAGCACCTGGGGCCGCAGCCGCTCGATGAGGACCAGGGGGGTGTCCTCCTCGAAGATCACCACCAGGTCCACCTGCTGCAGGGCCGCCAACAAGCGGGCGCGGTCCCCCTGACCCTGCAGGGGTCGGGTGGGGCCCTTGAGGCGGCGCACGGAGGCGTCGGAGTTCAGGCCGACCACCAGGCGGTCTCCGGCCGCCGCCGCCCGCTGGAGCAGCTCGAGGTGGCCCGGGTGCAGCAGGTCGAAGCAGCCGTTGGTGAAGACCACCCGCTCGCCGGCATGGCGCCAGCGCTCCACCGCGCGGCGGGCCTGCTCGAGGTCGGCGACGGCCTCATGGGACCGATCTGGGTCGACGTCCTCGCACAGGGCGCGCAGCTCGGCGCGCTCGAGCACCGCCACGCCCAGGCGCTCCACGGCCAGGCCGCTGGCCCGGTTGGCGAGCCAGGTGGCCTGGGCCAGGGACAGCCCGAGCACCAGACCCGCGGTGATGGTGGCCATGGCGGTGTCGCCGGCGCCGGTCACGTCGAAGACCTCCCGCGCGGTCGCGGGGAAGGCTCCGCAGCCATCGGGCTGCACCAGGCTCATGCCCTCGGCGCCGAGGGTGAGCACGATGGCCTCGAGCTCGAGGGACCGGATCAGCTCGCTGGCGGCGGCCTCGAGCGCGGGCCGGGTAGGCTCGCCCAGCCCGGTGGCCCGGGTGAGCTCGGCGCGGTTGGGCTTGACGAGCGTGGCCCCCGCCCAGGGCGTGAAGTCGGCCCGCTTGGGGTCCACCAGCACAGGGACGCCCGCCCGGCGGGCGAGGCGGATGGTGTCGCGGGCGACCGCTTCGTCCACGCAGCCCTTGGCGTAGTCCGAGATCACCACCGCCCGAGGACCCGCCGCGATGGCGGCCTCGAGCCCCTCGACCAGTTCCCGACGGGCCCCAGCGGGCCAGGGAGCGGTGCTCTCTTCGTCGATACGCAGCAGCTGTCGCTGCTGGCCGAAGATGCGCTGCTTGGTGGTCGTGGGTCGGTCCGAAAGCACGGCGAGGCCCGCACAGTCCACGCCGCGATCCTCGAGGGTGGCGCGCAGCCTGGCCCCCGCCGGGTCGTCTCCCACGGCACCCAGCAAGCGCACACCGAGCCCGAAGCTGGCCAGGTTCACGGCCACATTCGCCGCGCCTCCAGGGGCCTCGCTGCGGCGCTCGAGGCGCACGACCGGCACTGGAGCTTCGGGGGAGACCCGCTCCACGACGCCCCAGGTGGCCCGATCGAGCATCGAGTCCCCGAGGACCAGCACCCAGGCGTCGGCGTCCGCGTGGTCCAGCGCCGCGCAGAGCCGGCGGAGATCCTGTGTTGTCGTGGTGCTCATGCTGGGGCCGCTCATCGCCACGGGGGCCTCCCTCCGCCGCGTGATAGCATGGTCCGCCGATGATGTCTCGAATCGAGGAACCGCTGCGCAGGGCGCGCGCCCGAGTGAAGGCCAGTGTGCACGCGGCGCGCGGGCGGCTGCAGGAGACCGTGCTGGGCGTGCCCACCCCCAAGGTGGCCGTGGGCGCCGCGCTCGCCATGATCGTGGGCCTGCACTGCCTGGTCCTCGATCTGTGGATCCTCACCGAGGTGGACTTCGCCCGGCCGGTGTGTGTCGGGATGAACGACCCGGTCTCCGCCACCCTCGAGCTGCTGGGCACCGGCGACTGGAAGCACGCCGTGGTCAAGAGCGTGCCGGGCCTGTTCGTCTGGCCCGCCATCCTGTCCCTGTGGATCTTCGGCCCCGGCCACTTCGTGCTGCTGTGGAGCAACGTGTTCATCGCGATCCCCATGCAGCTGCTCGCCTTCGACGCCGGCCGCAGGCTGCGGGGGCCCGCGGCGGGCCTGCTGGCGGCGGCGCTGATCGTGTTGGTCCCGGACATCGCCCTGATCCTCCGGCGCTGGTCGCCGATGCCGTTCCAGATGCTGATGATCGTGCTGGCCTTCGACCTGCTGCTGTGGTCCCGGAGCTTCAGCCGGCTGCTGCCCTCGGCCCTGTTCCTGCTCACGGGCGCGGCGGGCATGACCGCGAGCACCCACAGCACCGACAACGCCCCCTGGCTGGCGGCGCTGGGGGCCATGTGCGTGGGCGCCGGCTTGCGGGGGCTCATCCTGGGCAAGGGGCCCACCGGGCAGCGCGCCGCGCGCTGGAAGGTCGTGATCCTCGGGGCCCTGGTGGCCGCCGGCCTGGCCTGGGTCTTCCTGCAGCTGGGGATCATCTCCCCCAACGACATCCAGTACTACGACGCCGAGCTGGCCAACCCCACGCACGTGGCCGGGGCCCCCCGGCTCAGCGCGGCGGCCCTGACCGCCTACCTGCGCGTGGGCTGGCACTCGATGCTCTCCCCCTGGCTGGCCGCGCCGTTCCTGCTGGTGCTCCCTGTGTGGCTCTGGCGGGGCAAGGGCCGCACCGAGCTGGTGACCTGGCTGGTGATCCCGCTGGTGGTCTTCTCCCTGATCGCCAAGAAGAACACCTACTACGTCTACTTCGTGCTCCCCGCCGCGGTCTTCATCACCGCCGCCGGGCTGACGGCCATCCGCAAGCGCTGGCTGGCGGGGCTCCTGGTCACCGCCACCCTCTCCCTGGGCTGCCTGCAGCTGCTGAAGCGCAGCTTCTCCGCCACGACCTGGCCCCTCGAGCAGCAGCTCGGCCCCATGCAGTACCCCTCCGATGTGAAGCAGGTCCTCGAGAGCATCATCGAGCCCGATCTCTCTCCGCGCACCGAGTTCCGCCACCAGCGGGAGTTCGATCTGATGCTCCCCTACATGGGCGGCGGCCGATGCCAGGGCAACATCCAGCCGCGCATCTTCATCCTCCACCCCGGGGACTACCAGGACCTCCGCCTGCGCATCGCCCTGCACGAGCCCTGCATCGGCAACGTGGTCTCCTGGCCCGAGAGCGAGGGCTTCCACGGCGCCGAGTGGGTGCTGCTTGGCGACCCCAGCTGCGCCCTGGGCGAGGTGGACGGCGAGCCCGAGGCCATGGACCCGGACATCCCCTGGGCCGAGGCCGCCACGAAGCTGATGACCGCGCCCCAGGCGGTCCACCTGGCGTCTGACACCAGCGCCAGGCCCTGTCTGCACCTCTACACCTACCGCCCGAACCGGACGGGACGATGAGCGCGAGGATCGCCGCCAGGCTGGGCCGGGCGCTGCTGCTGGGCCAGGCGCCCAGCTACCTGATCGCCTTCGTCACCGGCCGCTGCGGGCTGGGCTGCTCGTTCTGCTGCCCAGCCTCCCGCTCGGCCCGGGGCTCCGACGAGCTGGCGCCGGAGGCCTGGGCGCGGGGCCTCGAGGGCGCCCGGGCCCTGCTGCACCTGACCATCACCGGAGGCGAGCCCTTCGAGCGCGAGGACCTGCTCCCCTTGGTGATGGCGATGGTGCGCACCACCGGCGTGCCGCGTCTGAGCATCAACACCAACGGCCAGCACCCCTCCAGGGTGGTGGCCCTCTGCACCGAGCTGAGCGCCCAGCTGCCGGGCGTCCCCGTCACCATCTCCATCTCCATCGACGGGCCCGAGCCTCTGCACGACCAGCTCCGGGGACGACCGGGCGCCTGGAGCGCGGCCCGCGAGACGGTGATGGCCCTGGACCCCCTCCGTCGCGAGACACCGGCGCTCGCGGTGCGCCTCACCTCGGTGCTGCAGCCGGACAACCGCCGCTGGCTCGAGAGCTTCCTGGACGAGACGGAGTTCTGGCCCGTGGACTTCCACGAGCTCGCCCTGCTGCGGGATGTCCCCGTCACCGTCCAGCGGAGCCTGGCCGAGGACTACCGGCGGCTGACCCGCCGACAGCTGGCCCGGGCTTCCCGCCGCTACAGCGACCTGCTGGACTGGCGCCTGGCCCGGGCCCTGCGCCGGGATGTGCTCGGCTTCCTCGAGGGCGGCGACGGCGCCGGCCCGTGCACCGCCGGGGGCGCGATGGTCGAGGTCCTCCCCGACGGCACCGTGCTGGGCTGCGAAGCGGAGCGACGCCGCGGTGACGCGCGGCTGGGGAGCATCGCCGACGGCGCACGCCTGGTGGACATCCTCTCGGGCCCCGCCGCCGCCCGCTTCCGCGCCGGGAGCCAGGGCTGCCGCTGCACCAGCGAGTGCGCCGCCACCTGCAACACCGTCTTCCGGCCCCAGCGCTGGGCGGGGCTGCTGTGAGCGGGCCCGTCGCCAGCGTCGTGGTGCCCGCCCACCAGGAGGGGGCCCGGCTGGAGGCCTGCCTCGCCGCCTTCTGGCCGGAGCTGCAGGCCGAGGGCTGGGAGCTGGTGGTGGTCGACGACGGCAGCAGCGACGACACCGGCGCCCGCGCCGCAACGGCCGGCGCCCGGGTCACCCGCCACGAGCGGGCGCTGGGGGTCGCCGCGGCCCGCAATGCCGGCGCCGCCGCCACCACGGCCCCCATCCTGGTCTTCGTGGACGCCGACATCCACGCCTCGGCCCGCTGCCTGCGCCTGCTGGTCCAGCGCCTGCTGGACGACCCCGAGGTCCACGCCACCGGGGCGCGACCGACCGTCTCCGACCTCAACACGGGCTGGGGCGAGCGCCTGGTTGAGCTGCGCGCGGTGCTGCCCTTCGACGGCCGCGGCCGGGACATCCCGGGGTTCTCGAGCTTCCAGTCCGAGTGCGGCGCCATCCGCCGGGCCACCTTCGAGCAGCTCGGCGGCTTCGACGAGCGCTACGCCGGCGTGGGCATGGAGGAGTTCCACCTGGGCCACCGCATGGTCGAGGCCGGGCTGCAGAACGTGTTGCTCGACGAGGCCCACTACGCCCACCACTACAAGCCCCTGCGGGCCCGGGCCCGGGAGCTGACCCGGCGCACCGCCCGCTGGGTGCCCCTGCTGATCTCCCGGCGACGCCTCGAGAGCGCCGGGGCCGTGGGCACCCCGGGCGAGGCGGGCTCGGCCCTGCTGTCCGCCGTGATCCTGGCCAGCGTCGCCGCGGCCCCGCTGGTGCCCGGCGCGCTCCCGCTGGCCGTGGCCGCCACCGCCGCTCAGGCCGCCATGGAGCGACGCTACCTCCGCCTGGCCCTGCGCCACCACGGGGCGGGTTTGGCCTTGGCGGCCTTCCCGGCGCTGCAGCTGCTGCACTGGGCGGTGGCCCTGGGCTTCGCCATCGGCCTGCTGCGCCTGCTGCGGGACGCGGGCGTGGAACGCACCCGGCGGCCCTGACCCTCAGCGCCCGGCCACCGCCTCGGGCAGGTAGCCGTGGCGCTCGAGCAGCTCACCCAGCTCCGGAGCGAGGGGCGCCGCCACCCGGCCGCCGGTGCCCGCCCGGGGCAGCAGGATGGCGAAGGCCACCCGCTGGCCGTCCGCGCCCTCGAACCAGCCCGCGAACCAGGCGTGGTCCCGGGCGGGGCCGTCCTCGCCGGGCACAAGCTCCTGCTCGCTGGTGCCGGTCTTGCCGTGCACCTGCCAGGCCGCACCCGCGGGCTCCCGGGCTCGGCGGGCCGTGCCCGACAGCACCACCCGCCGCAGGGCGGCCCGGAGCCGCGCGGTCTGCTGGGGCTGAGCCAGGACCGCGGTCTCCACCCGGGGCTCGGCGCCGGTGTGCAGCAGCTCCGCCCGGACCAGGGTGCCCTGGTTGGCGATGGCCGCGAAGGACCAGGCCACCTGCTGGGGGGTCATCAACACGCCGCCCTGCCCGTTGGCCGCAGCGGCGAGGTGGATGCCCTCGTCCTCGGAGACCTCGAAGGCCGCCATCGGGAGGGAGTCCACCACCGCCCGCAGCCCGTCGAGGCCCAGATCCAGGGCCACCTGGGCCAGGATCACCGAGCAGGAGGGGGGCAGGGCTTGGTAGCGGGTCAGGCTGCCGTGGCCGCCGGTGCCGCGGTAGTCGCGGATGGTGCCCGAGGCGTCACCGTCGCGCACCCGCAGCACGCCGCGGCCCGCGTCGGCGCCCCGGCCGGTGCGGCAGGACCAGCGGCGGTCGGCCGCGAACCCAGCCACGTCCGCGGCCAGCACCACGAGCGCCTTGAAGACCGAGCCGGGGGGCAGGGCCAGCTCGCTGGCAAGGTCCCGCTGGGCCGCGAAGGGGCCGCTGTGCTCGGGCAGCTCGAGCTCGGCGAGGGAGACCGCGTTGGGGTCCAGGCCCGGGGTGCAGCCATGCACCAGCTCGTGGCCGCTGCGGGCGTCCACGGCCACCACGCAAGCGGCGGGCGCGCCCCAGCGCTGGCGATGCCGTTCGGCCATGGCCAGCACGTCGGCCTGCAGCTCGGCGTCGAGGGTCGTGGTCACCACGGCGTGCTCGGCGCGGAGGGCCTGCAGCCAGGCGCGGCGCTCGACGCCGTGCAGCCGGGTGGCGGGCACCAGCAGCTCCTTGTCCGGCACCTGCACGATGCGGCTGCGGGCGGTCACGCCAGCCCCGCGGTAGCGCGCCAGGGCCTCCGCCTCCGCGGCGCTGCCCGGGCGCACCGCATGGCGGTGGGTCCAGTCGCAGGCCCGGGGGCAGGCCTCCTGCTCGCAGGTCTCCACCACCGCCACCGGCAGGGTGCGCAGGGCGAACAGCCGGGTGGCGTCCACCCGCAGGCGCTCGAGGCTGCCCCGGCGGGGGCTGAAGCCGTCCCGGGCGATGCCCACCACCGCGCCCAGCCGGTGGTCGTAGGGGTAGAGCCGCCGGCCATCCTCGGAGAAGGCCACCACGCGGCCGCGGCGGTCCCGGATCTCGGGCTGGGGCAGCTGGGGGGTCACCCGCGCCAGCCGCGGGTTGTCCACCGCCGCGATGCGGCCGTCCGCCTGGCGGGTCACCGCGGGCCGCGCCGCCGTGGCGTCCGGATGCACGACGGCGTGGCGACCAGCGATCCCCGCGGCCACCAGCAGCGCCACCGCCACCGCGCCGAGGCAGAGCAGGAAGCGCCGGGGCTGACCAGGCGAGGCCGGATGGGCCACACCAGGGGATGAGCGCAGCCCCTGCCAAGCCAGCCAGGCCCCCACGAAGACCGCCGCGACCATGGCCGAGGTGCCGGCGCTGAGCCACGGGGCCGTCAGGCCCGTCAGCGGCAGCGCGCCGAAGCTCACCAGGGCCGCGATGGCCGCCTGGGCCGCCAGGAGCAGCACCAGGGCGCCGGGGATCAGCTGATCCTCGGCCCGTCCTCCGGGGCGCCCCAGGGCGATCACCAGCCCGGCGTGCAGCACCACCAGCCACAGGGCCAGCACCGCCAGCAGCGCGCCCCAGCCGAAGCACTCGCTCAGCCAGGCCAGCACGAGATCGTTGTGGCCGTTGGGGATGTCCATGGGGACCGCATGCTCCGGGCCTGCGCCCCAGAGCCGGCCGGCCGCCAGGGCCCACAGGGCGTGCACGATCTGGTCGCCCCCCGGCAGCCCGTTGTTCCAGGCCTCGACGAACATGCGCCAGCGGGTGGACAGCTTGCCGCCCAGCTCCACCGAGCCGGTGGCGACCAGCGCCGCGGCGACCCCGCCCAGGCCGGTGGACACCAGCAGCGCCCGCCGACCCGCCACCGCGAGCAGCAGCAGCCCCAGGGACGCGGCGATGACCATCACCGCGCCGTAGTCCTCGAGCCACAGCCCGCAGGCCAGCACCACGACCAGGCCGAGCAGCCCCGGCAGCAGCAGCCGGAGGTGGGGCAGCGGCCCGGGCCCGCGCCGCCGCCCCCGGGGGGCCCCCCCGCGGCGGCGCCGGCCCAAGTAGGCCGCGACACCCACCAGCACCCCCACCTTGACCGCCACGAGGGGCAGCACGC
>CAYZVO010000224.1:0-11202 GCA_964481655.1 uncultured Enterobacterales bacterium
GGGTGGCGGACGGCGACGTCGCGCTCCACCAGGCCCGTCAGCAGGGCTTCTCGCAGGGCGCGCAGGCGCGGGGACAGGGGGGCGGGGACGGCCCCCGCCGGAGCGGCGGGGGCGCGGGTGGAGCTCGAGTCGGCAGGGGACATGGGTTCCTCGGCTATCGACCGCCCGGCTTGGAGCCAGGGCCGCCCTTGGTGGGCTGGTGGTTGGGGTTCTTCTGGTTGGAGCGGTTGTCCCGCGCGGCCTTGTGGGCCGGGTTGTTCGGGTTCTTGACGTTTGAACGCTGGTCGTTGGGGGAGGGCGTGCGCTTCTTGGGCATGGTCTCGGTCCTCGGTTTGTTCGCGGGCGGGATGCCACGCTCTCGGATTCTGGGGACGGAACCAGCTCCGGTCACTCCCGGGATCTTCACCCGCAGAGCCAGCGCTCCACGTCTCGGGACGCGGTCCACTGGTGGGGCTGGGGCGCACGACGTTGCAGGGCGCGTGCGTGGTTCTTCAGGGCTGTGAGCCGGCCAGGCAGCTTCGCGGACCAGGCGTCATTCCACGCGGGGAACGCCGCGGGTCGAAGGATGGACTCCACGGCCTCGGGGCTGGCTCGCTCGGTGAGCCACCCGACGACACGGAGGAACAACCCGAGGGGAGAGTGCTGCCCGGGGTTCGGATCGAGGCCGATGACGAGGGCCTCGACCGCCCAACCGGACACCCAGGGCAGCTCACCCGCGCGCGTCCAGATCTTGAGCGCTCGCACCGCGGCCTGGCGGGCCCGCTGGTCGTGGAACGGCCCGCTGTCCGGTAGGGGGCGGCTCCCGAACGCAGCGTTGGCGAACGCGATGTCGGCCTTGGCTGCTCCATGGTGTGCCGGCAGCCGCACGGCGTGACTCTGGATGCGCGCGGGACGGCCCAGATCCCGCTCGATGGTGGCGCGCAGGCGCTTGCGTTGGGCCACGGTGACCGGGACCGATGACTCGAGGCAGAGGTCCAGGTCGCTGCCATCGATGGCGGTGTTCTTGCGCTGCGATCCGGCCCATCGCAGCTGGCTCGCCGGCAGGACAGACCTCGCCGAGCGAGTCAGCTGCTGCATCAGCGCGTTGTCCTCGCGCGTTCTCCGGTAGGCCCGTGTGTTCACGAAGGCCTCGAAGTAGCCGTTGGCACTGCTCATGGTTCGATCCTGTGGCCGAGGGAACGCAGCTGGGGCAGGAGCATCAGCAGCCCAGGAGTGGCTGCCGTGATGGGCGGCTCATCTGCGGCTGCACGCTCGCGTGCCTCCACAGCGGTAGACGCGCGGACGTAGGCTGAGCGGACAGCCAGACCAGCCTGTTCACCCAACGTGACCTCGTCCCGCCACGCTCTCATCCGTGAGAACCGGTAGTGAATCACGGGTGTGTGGTCGGCGAGGATCGAGTGGTGGGACTCGAGCGTTCGCTCTGCCGCTCGCAGCCAGGGCTCACCCGTTCCGACGGTGCCGTCCCTCGAGCTCCGGGCGGGATGAGGCGCGAGGTGGGCCACTGTGAGCGTGGCCTCCACAGCTGCGACCAGGAGATTGGCTGCCTTCTTGGGGGGTACGAGCTTGGCAAGACGCCCGATGTGCGCCAGTTGGCCCCCGGAGAGCAAGGTCCCCTGCAGCTCGGCAACGGGCTTGGGAGTCACCCGGCGGCGGCGGAGGCGGCCACGGTTCGCCCGCACCTCATGGGTGGGCCGCCGTCGCTGCCACAGCGCCAGCAGGCTCGTGACGAGGAGGGCGTCCCCGGCGTCGAGAGGTCCGCCGCCCGCCATCCTGGCAAAGGCCGCGCCCACGACCTGCGGGCTGCGACGGTGGTATGCCCAGGCATCGACCTGGCCCTCGCCCCGAGCGATGCGTTCGATGAGGGCCAACCAGCGGTGATCGGAGCGATGGCAGCGGAGCTCCCCTGCGAGGGAGTTCGCGATGGTCTTGGGCGTGGACCCGAGCGCGGGGGCCAGCCCGGCGATCCAGCGCGCGACGCCGTCGGCGGGGCAAAGGACTTCGAGCTGCTCGCCCAGTGCCCGAACAGTCCACGGCCGCGAAGGCGCCGATCTGATGATGGGTCGGACCTCTCGGGGCAGCAGCAGCTCACGGTGCGACCAATCCGCCACCCCTCGGATCGCGCGCCGAGCGTCGTTTTCGGTCCAGCTCTTGCGCTCCCCCAGGTCGAGCAGCAACTCCCGCTGGGCTCGGCTGGGCCACATCGCGCTGATGGCGCGTTCCAGGATCTCGCTGACGGACTGCAGCCCCAAGAGCACCTCGACCTCGGGTGAACTCACCATCCCGAGATCCCATAGTCCCTCACCGTCTCGCGGCAAGCCGCGAGTGCTCCGATCCTCTTCGCCCTGTTCCTAGACGTTCGAGTGCGGGTTGCGGATCTTCACCAGGCGCAGGCCCGCGATCAGCTCGTCCAGGCCGTGCTCCATGGTGACGGCGGTGCGGTAGCCGGTGTTGCGGATGCGCTCGTAGGAGACCGCGTAGTTGCGCTTGTCCAGATCCGAGCCGATGTCGGCGAAGTACAGCAGGTAGTCCAGCCGCTCCTTCAACATGTGGGTGATGTCTTCCTTGGTGAAGTTCATCGAGTCGTCGCCCACGTTGTAGGTGGTGTCCTTCATCGTCTCGAAGTTGGCGATGGTGTGCAGGAAGGCCCGGGCCATGTCCTGCACGTGGATGAAGGTGCGGCGGAAGTGGCGCTCGTAGACCAGCAGGTAGCGGCGCACCAGGGCCTGGTGGGTGAAGTCGTTGATCATCAGATCGAGCCGCAGCCGGGGCGCCAGCCCGAAGGCCGTGGCGAAGCGGAAGGAGACGGTGTTGGGCCGCTCCATGCACATGCCCTCGGCCAGGGTCTTGTTCTCGCCGTACAGCGACAGGGGGTTCAGCGGGGTGTCCTCGGTGCAGATCCCGTCGACCTCGCCGTAGTTCGAGCCGGTGGAGGCGTACAGCAGGGGTGTCTCCGGCGGGGTCAGATCCAGCACGTTGCGGGTGCCCTGGACGTTGACCGCGGTGGCCCGCTCCGGCTCCTTCTTGCACAGGGGGTAGCCCACATAGGCGGCGAGGTGTACGACCGCGTCCGCGCCCTCGAGGGCCTTGGCCAGCCCGTCGCGATCGAGGATGTCGAGCTCCTCGAAGGAGAAGTGGGGGTGGATGAAGACCGGCAGCAGGGAGTGGCCGCCGTACATCAGGCAGTCCACCACGTGCACCTGGTAGCCAGCGGCCAGCAGCCAGCGCACCAGCACGGAGCCGACGAAGCCGGCGCCGCCGGTGACCACGACCCGGGGGCCCGGCTCGGCGCGGGCCTGCAGCATCGAGGCGTCGGTCACCCCGAGCAGGGGGGGAGCGGTGATGAGCGGATCAGCCATGGTGGTACTCCTGGAGGCTCTCGACGAGCAGCGCGCCGTGGGCGGGGCCGAAGGCGTGGCTGTTGCCTACGAAGAAGCCGCGCTCGTGGACCGCGTCGGCCACGGGCATCGGCGAGGGTGTGCGGGTGCGGGGCAGGCCGGCGAAGGCTGGCTGCCGGGCGAGGTTGCTGCCCGAGATGGGCCGCGTGGCGATCTTGCGGTCTTCGAGGAAGGCCATCAGCTCGGCCCGCGGGTAGGGGGCGTCCGCCGCGATCTGCAGCGGGAAGGCGAAGCCGCCGTGCTCGGTGCCGGGCTGCTCTGGGAAGACCCGGAGGGGGAGCCCTGCGTCCTGCACCCGCCGGCACCACCGGACGTGGTTGGCCCGGCGGCGCTGGATGAAGCCGTCCAGCCGTGGCAGCTGGTGCAGGCCGAAGGCGGCGGCGAGCTCGGTGGGGCGCAGGTTGAAGCCCGGCGTGGCGAACAGGAAGCGGGGGTCGATCTCGGGGTGGGCGGCGGCGATGGCCGCGGCGTCGCTGCGCTCGCGGATCCAGCCGTGGGCCCTCATGGAGCGCATGCAGTCGGCCAGGACGGGATCGTCCGTGACCACCATGCCCCCCTCGACCGTGGTGATCTGGTGGCTGAAGAAGAACGAGAAGCTGCCCGCCACCCCCAGGCCGCCCACGCGGCGTCCGCCCACGGTGGCGCCGTACCCGGAACAGGCGTCTTCGGCGACCAGCAGGCCCAGCTGCTCGAGGGGCTCGAGCTGGGCCGGGGCGCCCAGGGTGTGCACGGGGAAGGCCGCCCGGGTGCGGGGGCCCGCGGCTCGGGCCGCGGCGTCGGGGTCCATGCAGAGGGTCTCGGGCTCGACGTCCACCATCACCGCGGTCAGGCCGGCCTGCACCACCGGGAAGAGGGTGGTGGACCAGCCCACCGCGGGCACCAGCACCTCGTCCCCGGCCTCGAGGCGCCCGGCGGCCACCAGGGAGGTCCACAGCAGCAGGTTGGCCGAGGACCCGGAGTTGACCATCACGGCGTGCTCGCAGCCGGCCCAGGCCGCGAAGGCGGCCTCGAAGCGGCGCACCCGCTGGCCCATGGTGACGAAGGTGGTGACCAGGGCCTCGGTGGCCTCGATGACCTCTTCGGGGCCGAAGCCCACCACCTGCAACGGGATGCCCTGGGCCGCGTCGTGCTCGGTGACGGGCAGGCCCGCCATGCGCTCGCGGATCAGGTCGTGCAGGGGATCGGGGCTGGGCGCGCTCATTCGGTCCTCGCAGCTGGCCGAGGCATCGTAGCAGGTTCGCCGCGCACGAAGAACGGGGAGGAGATCGCCAGGCCGCCGTTGCCCTGGAGCACCCGCACGTACAGGTACTCCCCGGCCTCGAGATCCTCGAGCTCGAGGCTGACCTGCAGCAGGGGCTCACCCGCCCCGGGGAGCCGCTCGATCACCGCGCCGCTGCGCACCAGCTCCACCGCCTCGAGGGGCGCATCGCCCACGGTGAAGATCACCACGGTGCTGCGGGGGGAGGGCTCGATGACGCTGCCCATGGGCTGCCCGTCCACGGTGGTGAAGAGCAGCGTGCGCGCGCCGTTGGTGGCGTAGGTCCGCCGGGTCCGGAAGGCCTCGTGCAGGCCCTCTCGCGTGTGCTCCACGTCGAGCACCGCCACCAGCCCGCCCTGGCCGGAGGCGAGGTGGGTCAGGCCGGGGTGGCCGTCGTGGGAGTCTCCCGAGCCGATGATGCCCAGGGTGTAGCCGCGGTCCAGCGCGTCGCGCACGAAGTTGCCGGGCACGGCGCTGTAGATGGCGCCGGGGGCGTCGAGCGCCTCGGACACGCCGTGGACCGAGGCCACCTCCACCACCGGCTCGAGGGCGGGATCCGGGGGGACGGTCCAGTCGGTGGGGATCGGGCCGCCGCCGCTGTGGTGGGCGATGGTGATGGCCCGCTGGCCGGACAGGGCCTCCCACAGGTCCCGGGGGTCCTCGTAGCGGGGGTCCATGGAGGAGTACAGCTGGGGCCGATCGTCGAAGAAGAGCACGTGGCGGTGCCCGTGGATCCACGAGGTCCACTCGTAGGCGTGCAGGGCCACGAAGCGCTCCGGCCGGTGGTGCTGGCGCACCGCCTCGCAGAGCCGATCCCACAGGGCTGGCTGCGCGTCGAGGAAGCGCATCCCCCAGTGGTCGTGGTCGGTGATGGCGGCGAAGTCGAGCCCGGCAACGTCGCGGGCGTAGGCGAAGTAGTCCTCGGGGCTGCCGGTGCCGTCGGTGAAGGCGGTGTGGCCGTGCACGTCGCCGAACAGCACCCGGGGCACGCCGTCGGAGACCAGCAGCGGGTTGCTCTGCCCCAGCAGGCCGTCGGGGCCGATGGCGCGGACCTTGTACAGGCCCTCGGCCTCGGCGGTGAAGGGCAGGGTGAGCCGCGCCCCGGTCCCGAGCTCCACCCGCGGGGGCAGCCCCAGCCCTGGGGGGATCACCTCCAGGCGCACGGGGCCGTCCACCCGGGGGCCGGCGTTGCCCTGGCCGTCCACCGCGGCGATGGTCAGGCGGCCCGAGGCTCCGACCGGGAGGGTGCCCGGCAGGGCCAGCACCAGGCCGGCGGCGTCCGCGGGCTCCATGGTGACGCTGGGGGAGTCCTCGAGCAGGCCCCGGACCCCGTCGCCGTCGCCGTCGACGGTGATCCACAGGCGGGCGGCGTCTTCGGCGAAGCGGTCGGCGCGGGCGCCGGCGGCGCCGGCCCCGTAGTGGATGCGGATCCGTTCGCCGGGCTCGAGGGCCCGGCCCTTCACCGTGATGCCCAGCAGCTGGTCACCCCAGGTCTCGGCGTCGAGGGTCAGGCCGCCTGGCTCCCCGGGGCCGGCGTGCTCGACGGTGGTGTAGCCGGAGGCCTGGGGCGCGCGGACCTGGGGGGTGCTCCAACCCCAGAATGGCGAGACCTGCAGCCCGATCACCCCGTCCTCGGAGATCCCGTGCTCACCGGCCTCGTAGAGGATGGAGAAGCTCCCTCGCCGCCCGGCGATGGCCCGGTCGCCGCCGCCGTCCTCGTCCAGCTCGAGCCAGGCTCGACCCCCGCCATCCGAGGGGTGCCGCTCGGCGGCCTGATCGGCTCGCAGCTCCTCCACCATCTCCCAGTTGGCGTGCGCCGGCCCCTCCGCCTTTTCTTCATCGGAGACCCACGAGATCTCCTGGACATCGTCTACCGGGGGCTCCGGCGTGGCGTCACAGCCCGCCAGGCCTGCGGCGAGCACGACCGCGCAGCGGAGCGGCGTCATGCCGCCCAGCGCCACTCGAGCTGTGGGCTGTGGGCTGTGGGCTGTGGGCTCGCTACGACAGATCAAGAGCCTTGAGCTTCTTGGTGTAGTAGTCGTCTTCGACGAACCACTGCTCCCAGTCACCGCGGGCGACGGCCTCGACGGTGGCGCGCACGGTGGAGATCTCCACCAGCTTGGGGCAGACGGCGCGGAGCAGCGCCAGGTGCAGGTGCTGGGCCAGGCGCGGGGCGGCGGCGACCAGGGCCGGCACGGACGCGATCTCGATCTCCAGCAGCTCGCAGGCGGTGGAGGCCAGCACGGTGCCGGTGCGGGCGCCGGGGTTGAGGAAGGCCATCTCGCCCAGCAGGGTGTGGACCGGCCGGTGGTGGTTGGCCACCCAGCCGTGGACCAGCTCGCCGTCGCGCTTGCGGATGTTGGCGATGCCCCGGGAGAGGACGAACAGGGACTCGCCCAGCTCGCCTTCGGCCAGGATGCCGCGCTTCGAGGGGACCTTGACCAGGGTGAAGAGCTTGGCCACGTCGTCGGTGACCTCGTCCTTCTCCCACTCGAAGCAGCGCAGGGCCTGCAGCCGCTCGCGGATCAGCTTGACGCTCTTCGCGCCCTTCGAGACGGTGCGGCGCTCGATGTCGGCCAGGGCGAAGTCCGGGGCGAGCATGTGAGCGGCCTGCTCGTCCTGCCCGGCCTTGACCTCCATCCCGATGGGGTAGGCTTCGTCGTGCATCCACAGGCTGCGGCCGATCTTGTCGGCGGCGTTCTGGGCGCACCAGCGCACCAGGGCGTTGGCCAGGCCCGGGTGGACCTGCATCAGCTCCGCCAGTTGGTCCCGTCCGATGGCCAGGACCTTCATGGGGCCGGTGGCCTTGACCGTGGCGGTGCGCGGGGTGCGCATGACCAGGCCGATCTCGCCCAGGACGTCGAGCTCCTTCGAGCGACCCACCAGCTGGGGCTCGCCGGGGCGGCCGTCCACGGTGGTGGGGCTGACCAGGGCGTCGGCGGTGCCTTCCACGATGATCATGACGCTGTCGACGTCGGGGGAGGCTTCCTCGATCAGGACGTCGCCCTCGGCGTAATCGCGGGCTTCGAAGTACGCCGCGACCCGCTCGAGCGTGTCGGCGGGAAGCGGCAGATCGAGCAGCGCGCGCTGGATGTCGTCGCGCTGGGACAGCTGGGCCAGGAGGTTGTCGAGGCGCTGGCTGATCGGCTCCATGGATGCTCCTGTCGGGCCTTTCGATGACCTATCGGTGCGAAGAGGACAAACTATCAGGAATTATCGGCTGTCCCCAGTAGAGCCTGTAACCAGGCCCGAAATGCTGTGGTCTCGAGCACCGGGGCGAGCTGCTCCTGCAGCCATCCGCGCCAGGTCTCGCGCCACGTATCTTCGAGGGACAGCGCCTCGAGCTGGTCGCCGAGGGTCAGCTCACGCCAGGGCGCGATGGCCTGCTCGACCAGCTCGGTGAGCTCGTCCTCGAGGCTGTCGCGCTTCGCCAGGGCCCGGACGGCCCGGGCGGTGGCGGTGACGGCGCGCTGGGGCTCCAGCTTGCGCGCTTCCACGGCGAAGGCCTCGAGCTCCGTGTCCAGCACGACCCGCATCCCGTAGGCGCGCCAGTCGCCCATGGTCTCGGCGCGCTCCGGGGCGGTGAGCAGGGTGGCGACCTGGCCCAGCACCGCGCTGATGACGGTGGAGACGAACTCGCCGACGCGCTGGTCGAGCTGGGCCTCGATCTCCGAACCGACCACGGAGACCACCCCGGTGCCGATGTCCTTGATGCGAGACAGGGTGCTGGGCATGGGCACGCGCTTGCCCAGGCCCGTGCGCAGCCGCTTGGTGGGCTCGAGGCTGCGCATCTTCTTGGCGAAGCGCACCAGGGTGGCGTGCAGGACCTCTTGGATGAGGCTGTGCATGGCGTGGTGGTCGAGCAGCCGCAGCACCAGATCCCGATCCGGGAGGTAGGGTTCGGCCAGCAGCTCCTCGATGGGCGCGGTGAGCTCTTCGGGGATGTGCTTCCGGAGGGTCTCCCCCGGTGGGTAGGCCCGTCCGCTGTCGTCCGGCAGGATGGTCTGGTTCAGCAGGGTGTCGAGCTGGCGCTCCAGCCAGGGCTCGAGCTGGTCGGAGGCGGCGGCCTGCTGCACGAAGACCACAGCCCGCTGGGCCACGAAGCGAGGGGAGACCAGATCGGACACCGGGCGGGCGAGCAATTCGTCGAGGCACAGGTCGATCAGGGCCTCGAGGGCGCCCGCGCGCAGGCGCTCGAGGACGAGCTCGGCGTCGGGCTGGCTCATGGGCTCTCCGGGCTTGGCTGGTCCAGGATCTGGCGGATCGGGGCGGCGGGGGTGCCGACCGAGGTGAGCCAGAGCTGGTGGATGGCGCGGGTGGCGCCCACGTGCAGCTGGCGTCGGGCCAGCGCCGTGTCCGGATAGTGGGCGGCCGTGACCTCCACGAGCACGACGTAGTCGAACTCCAGCCCCTTGACGTCCTGGATGGGGGTGATCTCGATGCCGGGCTCGAAGGTGAAGTCCTGGTCGAGGATCAGGTGCAGTCCCTGCACCTCGGCCCGGTCCAGGCCCCGGTGGTAGAGCCGGGCCGTGGCCGCGTCCGGGGTGATCAGCGCCACGTTGGCGTTGGGCTCCGCCCGCAGCAGCCCCCGCAGGGCGTCGCCGAGGAAGGCGACGCAGGCGCCGTGGTCGGTGAAGCGGAACAGCTCCACCGGCGGGCCGTCCCGCACGGTGCTCGGTGGGGGCTCGTCGTGGGTGTCCCCCAGCAGCTGAAGGCCGAACGACGCGATCTGGTGGGTGGAGCGGTAGGCCACGCGCAGGGTCTCCACCACGGTGCCCTCGAGGGACAGCTCCTCGAAGAAGCGCTCCCAGCTGGTGAAGCCGGTGCCGTGGAGGATGTGCTGGGCGGTGTCGCCGGCGATGGTGGCGGAGCGGCCCTTGTCCAGGCAGTCCAGCACCACCCGCACCTCGAGGGCGGAGAAGTCCTGGACCTCGTCGATGACCAGGTGGGCGTAGCGCAGGCTGCGCTGGCGCCGGGAGCGCAGGGGGCCCACCCGCAGCTGCCAGCAGCGCAGCAGCAGGGCGTCGTCTTCCGGGTCGAGCAGCGCCTTGTCGTCGCGGGCACCCTCGAGCCAGCCGCGCAGGCCCGAGGCCTGATCCATCATCTGGCGGCCGGCCTGGTCCAGCTGGGCCTCGGAGAAGTCGCCCGGGTGACTGCGGCCGATCTCGCGGGCCACCGCGGGTCCGTCGGCCAGCAGGCTGATGAAGTCGTCCAGCGCCTCCTTGCCCTTGGAATCGGCGCTGCGGTTTCGCACGCGCAGGTGGAGGATGCGGGCCAGGGCAGGGTGCAGCTTGATGCGGGACAGGACCGAGGGGGTGTCCTCGCGGACGGTGCGCGGCAGGCGGCCGAAGTGGCGGATCCGCATCTTGCGGGCCCAGGTCTCCCAGGTGGCGACCAGCACGCCCTCGACCCCCAGCGCCGGGAGCACGTGGGCTACGTAGTTCTTCAGGGCCTTGCCCCACACCAGGATGATCATGCGGTGGGGGTGGAAGCGCTGGGGTTCGGCGTAGGCCAGGTAGGCGATGCGGTGCAGCGCCACGGTGGTCTTGCCGCTGCCCGCGCCGCCGCGGATGGCGACCAGGCCGCTGCCGGGAAGGGTGATCAGCTCGAACTGCTCCGGGTCGATCAGCGCCGCGATCTCGGGCAGGTGCTTGTCGGCACGGTGCTGGCGGCCGGTGCCCAGGCGGGCGGGGCCTTCCTGCACCCGGAAGGCGGAGCCGGCGCCGCCGGCCAGGCGCACCCGGCCCTGGGCCACGGCGCGCCAGGCTCCCCGGTCCAGCACCCAGCTCTCGCTGTCGCCGTCCACCCGGTGCAGCGCGCCCTCGGCGATGCCCAGGGTGCGGCGGGCCTCGACCCGACCCTCGAGCAGGACCTCGCCCAGCTGCTCCTCGTACTCCTCACCCTCGCGGTAGCGGTAGAAGATGCCGCTGATCGGCGCGTTGCGCCAGTCCACGATGCGCAGCCCGTTGTCCAGGCGGGTGGCCCGGCCCAGGAACAGGTCGCGGCGGCCCCGCTGATCCCGAAGGGCCATGTGGGCGAAGTAGGGGCAGTCCGGATCGACCTGCAGCTCGCCGGCGCGGGCCTGCAGCTGCAACACCCGGTTCGCGAGCTGGTCGTACTGCTGGAAGAGGGACCCGAGGTCTTCCTTCTTGGCGTTGCTCACCGCGTCGCGCAGCGAGCTCATCTCCGCCAGCGCGTCTCGATCGGTGACGCCGCCGCCCATGGGGTGCTCGAGCAGGGTCTGCCGGTTGGTGTCCAGCAGGCGTTGCTCTTCGTGAACCACGGCGGGGGTGCCGTCGGCGTGGGGAGCGGGCTGTGGGGTGTGGGGCTTGGACATCTCGCGGGGGGGGCCAGGGTGCTGCGGGCTGGCCCGATCCCACAGCAATAGAGCCTAAGCGCCCCATTGTCGAGCCCCCCGCGGCTCATGGGCCGGGGAGGCGGGTTTCGACGGGGATCTCCACGCAAACGAAAGCCGGGGGCCCCCGCGGGGCCCCCCCCGCCGGTTTTTGCCAAAAAGGGGTAATAATAAAAAACAGACACCCCCGCCCC
>CAYZVO010000224.1:11212-15089 GCA_964481655.1 uncultured Enterobacterales bacterium
GGGTGTTGCGCGGGTTTTCTCAACTAAAACTAACGCGGGGGGCACGTGCGTGCCGCCGGCTCGTTGGTTCGCCAGTCTGGGTCTAGTAGACCTGCAGGTCCGCGGCGTCCAGGGTCGCGGAGATGGACTTGGTGGCGGTGTAGGTGGCGTTGACGCCGTCACCGTCCACGTCGCAGATGCCGGTCACCAGGAAGTCGGTGTTGGTGGAGCTGGTGACCTTGTACTGGCCACGGACGTTACCGGAGGGCTCCCAGCCCAGGGTGTCGAAGCCGGAGCCGGTGGTCCAGGTCGCGGCGGTCTTGCCGGGGATGGTCGCGGGGGCGGCGGTGACATCCATAAAGGCGTCGAAGGCGGCCTCGTAGGCGATCTCAGCAGTCTTGATGCCGTCCACGTTGGGCGGAATCTCAGCGCGCTTGGCGCGGTACTGCATATCGACGAAGTTCGGGATGGCGATCGCGGCGAGGATGCCGATGATGGCGACGACGATCATGAGCTCGACGAGGGTGAAGCCCTTCTTCATGGTGATTTCTCCGTGTGGGTTTTTTGGGGTGGTTCTCGTAGGACCGCCCGACTCTTCATCAAGATGCGTGCCAACCTTTTTGGGGACGGAGCAACCTGCGTTTTCGGCTGTGAGGTTCGCTACATGTCAAAAAGCGTCACCGAGACGGTGACATTTTTTGTCAGCTGTGACACTTCGCGTCACGTCGGGCTTCGAGGGTCAACCAGGGGTGCTCGGATCCACCCGAGGGTTTCGCCTAGTCGGTGCTGATTCCGTGCTTCTGCAGCCGGTAGCGGAAGGACCGGAAGCTCATGCCCAGCAGCTCGGCGGCCCTGGTCTTGTTCCCGCCGGCCTCGTCCAGTGCCCGGGTCAGCCAGGTGAACTCGTAGGAGCGGATGCGCTCGTCGAGGTCGATGCCGTCCGAGGGGAACGCGAGGGTGTCCTCCTCGAGGGACAGGTCGTGCTGGGGCTTGAACTTGTCCGGCAGCAGGTCGGCGGTGATGCGGCTGCCCGAGGCCAGGGCCACGGAGCGCTCGATGAGGTTCTCGAGCTCGCGCACGTTGCCGGGAAACTCGTAGTGCTGCAGCATGCGCGCGGCTTCAGGGGTCAGGCCCTCGATGGGCTTGTCGTACTCCCGCGCGTGGTGGGTGATGAAGTGGCGGGCCAGCTCGATGATGTCGGCGCGCCGGTCGCGCAGGGGCGGGACCTCGATGGTGATGACGTTGAGGCGGTAGAAGAGGTCCTCGCGGAAGCGGCCCTCGCGCACCTCGGCCTCGAGGTCCCGGTTGGTGGCGGCCAGGATGCGCACGTCCACGCGGCGCTCCTCGGTGCTGCCCACGGGGACGACCGTCTTCTCCTGGATGGCCCGCAGCACCTTGACCTGGGTCAGCAGGGGCATCTCTCCGATCTCGTCGAGGAAGATGGTGCCCTTGTCCGCCGCGGCGAAGAAGCCGATCTTGTCGCGCTGCGCGCCCGTGAAGGCGCCCTTCTTGTAGCCGAACAGCTCGGACTCGATGAGGGTCTCGGGGATCGCGCCGCAGTTGACGGCCACGAAGGGGTGGTCTCGCCGGACGCCGCTGAAGTGGATGGCCCGGGCCACCAGCTCCTTGCCGGTGCCGCTCTCGCCGATGATCAGGGAGTTGATCCGGGTGTCCTTGACCCGCTCGATCAGGGCGTAGACTTCCTGCATGGCCGTGCTCGAGCCCACCAGGTTGCCGTAGTGGTAGCGGTCGCGCAGCTCGGTCTTGAGGCGGAGGTTCTCTTCCTCCAGGGCCCGCATGTTCAACGCGCGACGCACCAGCAGCTTGAGCTCGTCGTTGTTGAACGGCTTCATCACGTAGTCGAAGGCGCCCCGCTTCATGGCCTCGACCGCGGTGGCGGCGGTGCCGTAGGCGGTGATGAGGATGACCGGCACGTCCCGAGCGCTCGAGGCGGCGCGGGTCTTGATGGCCTTGAGCAGGTCCAGGCCGTCCATGCCCGGCAGGTTCAGGTCGGTGAGCACCAGGTCCTGGGGTCGGCGCTCGAAGGCCTCGAGCCCCAGCTCCGCGGTGCCCGCGGTCTCGACCTCGTAGCCTTCGCGGCGCAGCAGGATCCCCAGGAAGTCGCGCATCGAGCGCTCGTCGTCCACCACGAGGATGCGTTGGGTCTCCATGATCACTCCCGATCGGGGGTGTGCGGCCGCGACGATTGCTGCTGGCTGCGGGGAAAGTCGAGGACGAAGGTGGTACCCGCTCCGACGCGGGAGCGCACCCCCACCGAGCCACCGTGGGCCCTGGCGAGGCGGTCCACGTTGGCCAGCCCCAGCCCGGTGCCGCCCTGGCGGGTGGTGTAGAAGGGGTCGAAGACCTTGGCGAGCTCCTCGGCGGAGATGCCGGTGCCTTCGTCGCGAACCTCGATGGAGAAGCGCGCCTCGCTGTAGCTCACCATCAGGTGGATGGTGCCGCCCTCGGGCATGGCCTGGGCGGCGTTGAGCAGCAGGTTCCACAGCACCTGGCGCAGCTTGTCGGCGTCCACCTCGGCCTGGCCTTCGCTGGCCTCGTCCTCGGCCACGACGATGTCCACCAGCTCCCCGAAGCGGGGGTCGTTGGAGAAGGACTCGACCACCTCGTCCACGATGGCGGTGACCGAGATCGACTCGATGCGCAGCTCGATGGGCCGCGCGGACTCCAGGAACTCGCCCACCAGATCGTTCAGGCGCAGGACCTCGCGCTGGGCGATGTCCAGCAGGGGGCCGTCCTGCTCGTCCTTGAGCATCTGGATGGAGCCCGAGAGGCTGGCGAGGGGGTTGCGGATCTCGTGGGCGATGCCCGCGGCGATGCGGCCGACGCCAGCCAGGCGCTCCTCGCGCTTCTGGTCGGCCTCGTAGCGGCGCAGGGCGGTGACGTCCTCGAAGACCACCACCTCGCCGCCGGACATGCCCAGGGGGCTGCGGTAGCACAGCAGGGTGAGGGGCTCTTCGGGGCCGCGCAGGGTGATCTCCTGGCCGTCGGTGTAGCGGCGGAGGCCCGGCAGCACCGCGGCGATGGGGCGGCCCTCGCAGGTGCCCAGCCGGGCCAGGGCGGCGGGGTTGGCGGAGCGGATGGTCCCGCCACCGTCGACGGTCAGGATGCCCGACAGCACGCTCTGGACGATGAGGCCGTGCTCTTCCTCGAGGACGCGGGTGGTCTCCTGCTGCTTGGCCAGGGCGGCGTCGGCCTGCTGGGAGCGGACCGCCAGCTGGTTCGTCAAGAACCCGATGAGCACGAAGCCGAAGACCCGCAGCAGCATGTCCATGTACAGCGACGCGGTGCCGGCCCCGGTCAGGGGGTGGTCGGCCACGAACCAGGCCACCATGAAGGTCGACGCCACGAAGGCCAGGGCGTTGACCGCCGTGATCATCAGGCCCGCTCGCCTCCGCGGGACCAGGATGGCCGCGGCGACGATGTTCATGAAGTACAGGATGAAGAAGACGGAGTGCAGCCCGCCGGTGAGCTGGACGAAGATCGTGACCAGCAGCGAGTCGAACAGCAGCTGGGTCAGCACGAAGCCGCGGTTCTCGCCGTAGCGCCGCACCATGGCGGCGCTGATCCCCATGAACATGAAGGTGACGCCCGCCAGCAGGAACAGGCGGTTCAGGGACAGCAGGGTCTCGGGCTGGCGGAAGACGGCGTAGGCCGCCCACAGGAACAGCACGGAGACCAGCACCAGCCGGATGAAGATGTACTTGGCCACACCGCCGATGGGCGCGGAGGCGGGGTCGGGCGCCTGAGCGTCGACGCTCTCGGCTTCGATGGCGGGGGCTGAGCTCATGGTGCCGCGGGGCGGCCGGCTAGTGGATGCCCGACGCCATGGTGAAGATGGGCAGGTACATGGAGATGACGAACGCGCCGGCGCCGCCAC
>CAYZVO010000225.1:0-14721 GCA_964481655.1 uncultured Enterobacterales bacterium
CGTCGCTGTCGGTGTCCCGGGGGTCGCCGGTGCCGTCCACGTCTTCGTCGGCGGTCAGGATGCCGTCGTCGTCGTCGTCATCGTCCAGCGCGTCGATGGTGCCGTCGCCGTCGCTGTCCTCGGGGTCGTCGGCGTCCACGACCTCCTCGGCGTCGCCGATGCCATCACCGTCGCTGTCGGGATCGGTGGAGTCGGTGCCGATGGCGTCCTCGGTGAGGTCGGTCAGGCCGTCGAAGTCGGTGTCGAGCTCGGCGCAGATGGTCTGGTCCAGGGGATCGGTCAGCGTGTACTCGATGTCTTCCTGGGAGTAGTTGTAGAAGCCGAAGTTGCCGGTGGGGAAGGTGCCGGTCTCGCTGAACTCCAGGGTGCCATCGACGTAGACGTCGATCTGGGTGGTGCTGTAGTCCACCTGGATGGTGTAGGTGGTGTTGTCCGCCCAGCCGGTGCTGCCCAGGGTGTTGGCGCGGGCGAGCTCGCCCACGGCGTTCTGGTGGCACCACAGGTCGGAGGTGCCGGTGATGACGCCGGTGACCTGGCTGACGGCCAGGCCCTCGTTCGCGGTGCAGCCGCCCACGGTCTGGGTGCCCTGCTTCCAGTCGAAGAGCATCCAGTTGGCGGTGGACGAGGTGGACTCACCGGCGTTGTAGCCGATGGCCCAGCCGATGAAGTCGTCGTCGGTGGTGGTGTTGACGGTCATGTCGAAGGTGATCGACACGCCGTTGGCCGGCAGGTTGCTCACATAGACCGCCGGCATGGCGTTCTCCGACTGGGTCAGGGTGAGCCCGTCGGCGCTGAGGGACCAGATGGGCGAGGTGCCGCCGTTGTCGTAGACCACCTCGTCGAAGTCGAGGGAGAAGGTGGCCTCGGCGCAGTCCCAGCCGTCCTCGATCAGGCAGCTGGAGTCGCAGCCGTCGCCGCTTGCGGTGTTGTCGTCGTCGCACTCCTCGGGGTACTCGAGGATGCCGTCACCGCAGATGAGGGGGTCGAGGTAGTCGGGGGTGCCGTCGCCGTCGCTGTCGTCGTCGGTGGGGTCGCCGTCTCCGTCGACGTCCTCGTCGATGGTGAGGTAGCCGTCGCCGTCGTCGTCGTCGTCCAGGGCGTCGATGGTGCCGTCACCGTCGGTGTCCGTGGGGTCGTCCACGTCCTCCACCTCGGTGAGGTCGTCCACGCCGTCGCCGTCGCTGTCGGCGTCCTCGCGGTCGGTGCCCAGGTCGTCCTCGTCCAGGTCGGTGAGGCCGTCGCCGTCGGTGTCCGCGTAGGCGCAGACGCTCTGATCGAGGGGCGCGATCAGCTCGTACTCGATGTCCGCCTGAGAGTAGTTGTAGAAGCCGAAGTTGCCGGTGGGGAAGGTCCCGCTCTCGCTGAACTCGAGGGTGCCGTCCACCCACACGTCCACCTGGGAGGTGCTGTAGTCCACCTGGACCTCGTAGGTCTGGTAGTCGTTCCAGCCGGTGGAGCCGAGGGTGTTGGCCCGGGCGATCTCGTTGACCGCGCCGCCGGTGTGACACCACAGGTCCTCCTGGTCCGTCAGGACGTCGGTGACCCGGCTCATGGCCAGGCCCTCGTAGCCGTAGCAGCCGGGGCCGGAGGCGTACTGGGTGCCCTGCTTCCAGTCGAACAGCAGCCAGTCGGCGCTGGCCGAGCTGCCCTCGCCGGCGTCGTAGCCGATGACCCAGCCGATGAAGTCGTCGTCGCTGGTGGTGTTCACCGTCAGCTCGAAGGTCATCGACACGCCCGCGGCGGGCATCGAGGTCACGTAGACCGCGCCGTCGGCGTTCACGGACTGGGTCACCGTGGCGCCGTCCGCGGACACGGACCAGCTGGGGCTGCTGTGCCCGTCGACGAGCACCACCTCGTCGAAGTCCAGCGCGAAGCTCGCTTCCGTACAGGTCCAGCCATCCTCGATCAGACAGGACGAGTCGCAGCCGTCACCGCTGGCGGTGTTCAGGTCGTCGCACTCCTCGCCGGTGTCGAGGACGCCGTCGCCGCAGGTGGCGTGGGCCAGCTGGGGGGCGAGGGCCGCGACGCCGAGCAGCAGCGCGGGGATCGCGAGGCCGAGGCGGTGAAGGAGGGGGGGGGCGCAGGTGGGCTTCGGTTCGAGGACGACTCATAGCGGTCCCTTTGTTCGGGGAGGAGGTCGGACAGACGCTGCCGAGGGTAGCTCAGCGTCGGCTTGACAGTCCTTACACATCTCTTTCGCGCACGCGAGGGTGGGCGTGCGCGCGTGCGAAGCCCACTACATGCTCAAGCCCGCAGGCACGCGATCGCGAGGCTCTCGGCCTGCTGGCCGTACCCCCCTCCGAAGAGGTTGAGGTGGTTGAGCACATGGTAGAGCTGGTAGATGGGCACGCGGCGCCGCCAGCCCTCTACCAGGGGCCACGCCCGCTGGTAGGCCCGGTAGAACGACGGCTCGAAGCCACCGAACAGCAGCGTCATGCCGAGGTCGGCCTCCCGGTGGCCGTAGTAGACGGCGGGGTCGATGAGCACGGGCTCACCCCGCTCGCCCACCAGGTAGTTGCCCCCCCACAGATCGCCGTGCAGCAGGCTGGGGGGCTCGTCGGTGCCGGCCAGCAGTGCCTCGACGCGGGGCTCGAGGCGGGCCATCGCGCGGCTGAGGGAGCGAGAGGCGCGGCCCCGGCGCTCCGCGAGCTCGAGCTGGAAGCGCAGGCGATGCTCCCAGTACCAAGCGGCCCAGACCCCCGGGCCCGCGGGCTCGCTGGGGTTGGGCTGCGGCGTGGCCCCGATGACGTTGTCCTCGTCGAAGCCGAACTGCGAACGGCTGTGGCGATGGAGCAGGGCGAAGCGCCGCCCGAAGTCCTCGAAGAAGCCCGGTCCGCGGCGCCCCGGTCGGATGGCCTCGAGGGCCAGGAAGTCGTCGGCCACGGCCACGACCGCGGGCACCCGGAGCGCGCCGGCGCGGCCGAGCTCCCGCAGGCCCCGAGCCTCGGCGGGGAACATGGCGCCCGCCGCGGTCTTGTAGAACAGCTGGCGTCCGTCGGCGAGCTCCAGCCTGAAGGCGCTGGCGATGTCGCCCCCGGACAGGGGGCGCGCGGCGACCACGCGGGCGCCGGTGGCCTGGGCGATGGCCCGCCCGTGGGCCGGGGCGATCACCGGCTGAGCTCGGCGAGCAGGCCCTGGGACGCGTCCTCGATGATGTCCAGCACCAGCTCGAAGCCCTGGGCTCCGCCGTAGTAGGGATCCGGCACCTCGCTGTGGCGGTGGCGGGTGCAGTAGTCGGTCATCTTCACCAGCTTGTGGCCATAGCGACCGTCGCGGTCCTGGCGGCGCAGGTTGGCCAGGTTGCTGTCGTCCATGGCCACGATGAGATCGAAGGCGTCGAAGTCAGCGCGGCGATCGAAGGCGCGGGCCCGGCTGGTCAGGTCGTAGCCCCGCTTGGCGGCGTGCTTGCGCATGCGGGCGTCGGCTCGCTCACCGGCATGCCAGCCCCCGGTGCCGCAGGAGTCCACGTGGATGTCCGCGCCGGCCTGGTCCACGAGGTGCTGGAACACACCCTCGGCCGTGGGGGAGCGGCAGATGTTGCCGAGGCAGACGAAGAGCACGCGGGCGGTGGGCATGGGGACTCCTGGCTCGAGTGGATGTGGGTCTTAGCCCGTGGCCGCCCCCGGGCGCCGCCCGGCTCAGCGGCCTCGGGAGGCGGAGGTGGGCAGCTCGTAGGCCTCGATCCGGTCGTCGGCGTGCACGGGCGGCCCGAGGGAGCTGTCCAGCGTGGACTGGATCCGCTCGAGCTCGTGGTGGATCCCGTAGCGCTCCATGACCTCGTAGCCGTCGGCGTAGACCACCACCCAGCGGAAGCCGGCCTGGGCGGCGCTGGAGACCTCGCCGGCGTTCAGGACTGCGGGGGCCTCGGGATCCCGTCCGAGGGACCACAGGGTGGTCAGCAGCGGCTCCTGGTAGCAGGAGGGCGGGGGGGCGGCGCGCCGCAGCTCGAGCACCGCGTCCCGATGCTGGTCGGCCCGGGCGCGGCCGTGGATGGCCTGGAAGCCCCCCAGGGTGCGTCCGAGGCCCAGCGGCAGCTCGATGATGGCCCCGGGGCCCAGCTCGCCCGCCAGGCGTTCGTGGAACGTCCAGGGCTCCCAGGACACCGGATCCGCCAGCGTGGCCGCGTGGCGGTGCTGTGAGCGCCCCACGGCCACGAGCAGGGCCGCAGCCACGAGGGGCCAGAGCAGGCTCGGGGCGATGGGCCAGAAGCGGGTGAGCGCGTCCTTGCTGCGCCGTGCCAGCACCTCGAGGGACACGACGAGGGTGACGGTCACGGCCAGCAGCACGCTGGGGACCACCCGGCTGGGCTGGATGAGCTCGCCGATCCCGGGGAAGAATCGGGCCGCGTACCACAGGGGGAGTCGCAGCTGACCGTCCGCCGTGGACCCCGGCATGTCCGACAGCTCGAGGGGGAGCGGGAGGCTGGGGCCGAGGGTGAGGCTGTACAGCGCCAGCGCCGCGATCGCCCAGCCCCAGGCCCGGGAGCCGGCGACCAGGGCGAGGGCGAAGGTCAAGGGCACCAGCCAGGGGAGGGGGGGCATCCCCCGCGGCTCGTCCGGAGCGCCTCCATCCTGAAGGAACCATGTGGGCGCCAGGGCGTGCCCTGCCATCGCGTCCAGGTCGGAGGCGGGCGGGCCGGGGTCGGCCGCCCGGAGCGCGGTCACGTGGCGGCCCCGGTCCTGCACGAAGGCCCAGGTGAAGCGCCAGAGCTCGGCGTCCCACGGGGGCAGCAGGTGAGGATCGAGCTCCCGGAGGGAGCCGTCGACCCAGGCGGGGGCCTGCAGGGAGCGCTCCGGGTTGACCAGCTCGGCGGAGGGAGCCGGGAAGCGCTCCTGCAGGACCGTGGCCTGGTAGAGCCACGGGGCCGAGGTGCCGATGCAGACCACCAGCGCCAGGACCGCCGCGACGCCCGGCCACTCGCGCCAGGCTCGCTGGGGGGGGACCAGGGTCCGGCCCAGCAGCAGCAGCGCCCCCAGCAGCCAGCAGGTCAGCGCGTAGACCAGGTCGAAGTACACCGCGAGGCCCGCGAGGAACCCGGCGATGAGCGCCCAGCAGGCAGCCTGCTTGGTCATGTCCTCGGTGGCCTTCATCCAGGCCGCCAGGAACAGGGGGATGATGGCGATCAGGGCGACCCCGGGGCGTCCCTGGGCGATGGCGGTGGCGGTGTAGCTGTTGAACCCGAACAGGCAGGCCCCGGCCAGGGCCAGGAGCCGGCGCTGGGTCAGGCTGCGCAGGGCGTAGTAGCTGGCGAGCCCCCCCAGCACGGGGATCAGCGCCAGGAACAGGTTGAAGCCCGCGGGGAAGGGCAGCGCGTGCATCAGGGGCGCGGCGAGGATGGCGTCGGCCCAGCCCTGGAAGTCACCCCCGAGTGTGGTGCCGTGGGGGGCGCAGACCCCATCGGGGCGGGCGATGGGGAGACCCTGGGCCAGCGCGCGGGCCACCCAGTCGTAGAACCACAGCGTGGCGTTGCTGGCGCTGGGCTCCGCACTGATGACCTGGCGATGGACCACCGCTCCCGGGCTGCGCGCGGTGGGGCCGCCGAGCCAGAAGGCGCCACAGAGCATGACCGCGACGGGCAGGGCGACGTCCAACAGCGCGGTCCGCAGTGGAACCGGCAGGGCCTGCCAGCGTGCCTGGAGGCTGTCGGGGGGCGGGGCTGTGGCGGGGGAAGGCTCGCTCATGGGGGCGGCGTCGGCGGGAGGGCGTCGCGGCGCTCCCGGTCGATTGTAACGCTCACCGGCAGCGTTCGTCCTCGGCTCCCTTCCAGCTGTCGGCGGCGTTACCCATGGGACGGTCCCCCAGCATCCCGCCAGCACCCATGCCACTGCTCACTGTCGTCGTCCCGGTGTACTGCGAGGAGGGAACCCTCCCAGGCCTCTTCGAGCAGCTCCCCGCGGCGCTGTCGTCGCTGGAGGGCTTCGAGCTCGAGGTCCTGCTGGTGGACGACGGCAGCACCGACTCGTCCTGGCAGCTCATCGAGGATCAGCACCGCCGGGACCCGCGCTTCCGTGGGCTGCGGCTGTCCCGGAATTTCGGCCAGCAGAACGCGCTCACGGCCGGCCTCGATCGCGCCAACGGAGATGTTGTAGTCGTGCTGGACGCCGATCTACAGGATCCGCCCGAGCTGATCCCCGGGCTGCTCGAGCGCTGGCAGGAGGGCTACGCGGTGGTGGTCGGGCGCCGTCGGAGCCGCCCCGGGGAGGGCTGGTTCAAGCGCGCCTCCGCCGGCGCCTTCTACCGGTTGATGCGCCGGCTCTCGAGCGCGCCCACCCCCGAGGACGTGGGGGACTTCTACCTGCTCGACCGCCGGGCCGTCCTGGAACTGAGGGAGCTGCGCGAGCGCCATCGCTACCTGCGGGGCATGGTGTTCTGGCTCGGCTTCCCCCGGGCCGAGGTGCTCTACGATCGCAGACCCAGGGTCGCCGGCCGCAGCAAGTACGGCCTGGCCGAGATGCTGGGTTTCGCCCTCGACGCGGCCCTGTCGAGCAGCTCGATGCCCCTCACCGTGGCCTCGTGGGTGGGCATCGCCAGCGCCGTCCTGGGGCTGTGCCTGGGGGTGTGGGCGGTCTGGGAGAAGCTCACGGACCCCTCGGCGGTGATCGGCTGGGCCTCGACCGTGGTCATCGTGCTCTTCCTCGGCGGCGTGCAGCTGGCCACCATCGGGCTGCTCGGGCTGTACGTGGGGCGCATCTACGACGAGGCCAAGCGCAGGCCCCTGTACATCGTGGAGCGTGAGCTCCAGACGCGAGCCTGGAAACCGGCGCGGGCGCGCGGGTTTCCGGGGCATCCCTGCGCGGGGGTGTCGACCCGACCAGGGCCGGGCGAAACAAGTACGTTGTTCGGTGTGGGGGCTCCACGGCAGCCGCTGGCGGCCGGTCACCGTGTGGGGACGCCCCGCCGGGCGTCACGGGACCGCTCTCGTGCAGTGTGTGGGCACGGTTCGGATAACGGCAGGTAAACCCGGGAAAGCACAAAACAAACGAAAGCGTTGTGTTGAGTGCCGCGGGCAACGAGGCTATGTTGGGGTACCAGGAGGCAGCCTGACATGGACCCCACCGCCAGCTGGTCACCGGTGTACAATACGGTCCTGATGGACCCCGCCACCCGGGAGCGCGAAGGCTCGGTGAGGCCCCTGCTGCTCGAGGCCCTGCTCGATGGCCTCCGGGGCGACGCCCCAAGTCGCCCCTCGTGGCTGATCGGCGGGTCCGGAACAGGCAAAACGGCAACGTTGTGTCAGCTCGAACACCGCGTACGGGACGATGAGTCCCTGCGCGAGCGCTGGCTGGTGCTCGCGCCGTCCACCGCCCTGCTGGGGCTGTTGGACCCCGCGGAGCTCTGGGAGACCTTGCTGGCGGCCCTGGCGCGGGAGCTCGTGCGCGCCGGTGAGCTGCGGGAAGCGGCGGCGGTCCAGGCCGTGGTGGCGGCGCTGCCCGGGGGCGACGCGGCCCGCCGGGGGGACGCGGCCCTGTGGTCCCTGGGAGCCTGGGCCGAAGGTCACCGCGGCCTGGTGCTCTGCATCGACGACGCCCACCTGTTGGCGTCCGCGGTGGTGAAGGCCCTGGGCGATGTGGCGTCCCACACGCGCCTGTGCTTGGTGGCCAGCTCGCAGGGGGAGCCTCCGGCCTCCGTCGCGACCGTCCTCGACGATGCCGGCCTGCGCTATCACCGGCTCGGTCCCCTCTCGCTACCCTCGGCCCGGCGCCTCGTTCGGCAGCTCGCCGCCGCCCACGCGACCCCTGAGCTCGCGCGCGTGCTCTCCGAGCATCCTGCCCGCTTCCGGGCGGTGCACGCCCTGGCGGCGGACACCCCCCGCAGCCTCGCACTGCTCACCCACGTGCTCGCGGCCGCCCCGGACGCGCCTGGGCATCAGCTCGTCGAGCGCGTGCTCGACCTGCGCAGCCCCAGCTTCTCGGCCAGGCTCGAGGGCCTGCCACCCCAGGCTCGCCGCGTCGTGCTGGCCCTGGCCCGGGCCTGGGAACCCAGCACCGCGGCCTCGGTGGCGAGGCGCTGTTCCATGCATGTGAACAAGGCTTCCGCGCAGCTCGCGAGGCTTGCCAACGCGGGTGTTGTAGAGAAGGTGAGGCTCCACGCGGTCCAGCGGACAGGCTTCCAGCTCGCCGATCGGGGCCTCGCCCTGTGGTGCCTGCTCCGCTCGGGCCCCGAAGGCCGGCTGGCGCTGGCCCGGCTGGCCCGCTTCATCGAACGGCTGCACAGCCCCCAGCCCAAGCCTGCGCCCACCGCACCCGCGCCGGGCGGTGGCGGCTCCCTGTCCATGTTCCGATCCCGCTCCTGGCGTCGCTCGGCGGATCGGGCCGGGTTGCTGGGGGTGGACCCGGTCGCGGGGGGCAACCCGCGGCGGGCGCCAGAGCTCACCGCGGCCCGCCTGGCCGACGCGGGCTCCTTGCCGCTCACGTCGCTGCAGCAGCTCGAGGGGGCGCTGCCCGGCGCCACCGACAGCGCGGAGCCACCCAGCTGGCACAGCGCACGCGTCGCCCTGCGTGATCTGGTCGAGGCAGGGCAGGCCGCGGAGGCCTACGCGCTGATGGCGCGCACCGAAGCCGGCGAACACTGGCGGCCCGTGCTGGAGGCGCTGCGGGCGGTCATCGGGGGCACCCCGGACGTCCTGCTCGATGTGCCACCGGAGCAGAGGGCGCCCGCGCTGCAGGTGCTCGAGCTGATCCAGCCGTCGGGCGGCTAGCCCGCGCCCATGCCTTCGGGCATCTCGAAGACCACGGCGCGGCCCGTCACGCAGAGGGTCTCTCCGGCGTGCAGCTCGGTGCGGACCACCACCTTGCGGCCCTTGATCTGCTCGATGGTGCCGCGGATGACCAGCTCGGGTCCCAGGGGGGTGGGCGCGGTGTAGCGGAGCTCGAGGCTGCCGGTGACGCAGCGGGGGGCGCCGTCCAGCTCCATGTCGATGCCCCGGTGGCGCGCCAGGGCCGCCGCGCCCGAGCCGGTGCTGTGGCAGTCCACCAGGCTGGCAAGCAGGCCCCCGTAGACGAAGCCTGGGACCGCGGTGTGTTCGGGGCGCGGGGTGAAGCGGGTCACCGTGGCCTCGCCGTCCCAGTGGGTCTTGATCTGGTGGCCGGCGGCGTTGAGTGACCCGCAGCCGTAGCAGTGGGAGACGTCGTCCGGGTAGCAGTCCTGGAAGGCCTTGGAGGACATGATCCGCTCCTGGTTTTCCGCGACTCCCCTAACCCGGACGTGCGCGCTGCCGCGCGCTGGTGTTATCCGAGGCCGGTTCGACTTCTGAGGATTTCTATGAGTATTCACATCTCCGCAGCCCCCGGCGACATCGCCCCCTTCGTGCTGCTCCCCGGTGACCCCCTCCGCGCCCGTCACATCGCGGAGACCTACTTCGACAGCCCCACCGAGGTGAACCGGACCCGTGGCATGTCCGGCTTCACCGGCACCTTCGACGGCAGGCCCGTCAGCGTGCAGGGATCGGGCATGGGGGTGCCGTCCATCTCCATCTACGCCACGGAGCTGGTGCGGGAGTACGGGGTGCGCACCCTGATCCGCGTCGGCACCTGCGGGGCCTTCCAGCCGGACATGGCCATCGGCGATGTCATCCTGGCCCAGGCCGCGTGCACCGACTCCAACGTCAACCAGCTGCGCTTCGGCGGCCGGGACTTCGCGCCTTGCGCGGACTTCGGGCTGCTCCAGGGCGCCTGGCAGGCGGCGAACGACCGGGGCATGAGCGTGAAGGTGGGGCCCATCCTCACCTCCGACAGCTTCTACCAGGACCAGGACGATCCCTGGGGCATCTGGACCCGGCACGGCGTGCTGGCCATCGAGATGGAGAGCACCGCGCTGTACACCATCGCGGCGGCCCACGGCGTGCGCGCCCTGTCCATCCTCACGGTCAGCGACTTGATCGCGACCGGCGAGAAGGCGAGCGCAGAACAGCGCCAGACCGCCTTCATGAAGATGGTGGAGCTGGCGCTGTCGCTCGCGTGAGCTGACCGCTCCCGCTCGAGCTGTCAGCTGTCAGCCGTCAGCTTCGTCCCGCCGGCCCGCGGCCTCGGTGGTGAGCCCCTGATGCAAGACCAGGGAGCACGGAGCTGGAGTGCAGCGTCGTAGCTCCCTGGCAGAGCCGAGCTGACAGCTGAGAGCTGACAGCTGATGGCTTCCTAGTCGTCCCAGTCGCCCTCGGGGCCCTTGTCGGAGTCGATGAGGGCCGCGCGCTCGCGCAGGAGCTGCTCGGTCCACTCGGCCGGGTCCTCGATGCGACCCACCACGGGGCCCATGTCGTAGCCACCGGCGTCGATGATGGCCTGGATGCCCAGCGGGGCGGTGTCCTCGGCGTTGAAGACCTTGACCAGGAGGTTGTAGACGAAGTCCTCGACGCCCTGCACCATGCGCTCGCGCACCTCGGCGGGCTGGGCCAGGATCTTGTTCTCGAAGGGCAGGTTGAGCTTCTTGACGTTGCCGCCCGACAGGCCCTTCTCTGCGGCGTAGGCCATCATCTCGGCCCAGAGCTCTTCCGTGACGCCCGCGCCCTCGACCTTGGCGAAGGAGCCGTCGTCCGCGAGGACGGCGTTGCCGTAGTCGTTCACCCGGACGCCCCAGCTGATCATCTGCAGCGCGGTGGCGACGTTGGCCTTGGTCGTGTTGGTGGTCGAGGCGATGGTGCGCAGGCGGTCGGAGCTGTTGCCCGAGGTGCCGTGCTGGGCGCCGGAGATGGCGTAGGGCGCGAGGGCCTCGTGGATCTCCTGGGTGAGGTCCACCTGGATGCCGTGGTCCGAGGTCTGGATGCCGTGGGCGGTGCCGTTGTTCAGCGCGATCCAGTCCGGGGCGTAGCCGTGGGCGTTGAGGCCCTTGACCAGGAAGAGCGCTTCCTCGGAGGTGGACATGCCCTGGGTGCCCTTGATCTCACCGACCTCGGTCTCGTAGGAGGCCCAGGCGGGGACCAGCGGCGCCAGCTCGAGGCTGGCCAGCAGGTTCTCGTCGTCGGGGAGGTGGGAGGCGTCGATGGCGATGGAGGTGATGCCGTGGTCGAACAGCGAGGGGATCTCGATCTTGGCTTCGGCGACGTCCACCGCGTTCTTCACGCCGTAGTGGTCCGCGTGGATGGCCACGGGCACGGTGACGCCCAGCTCGTTGGCGATGGCGTCCACGTGGCGGGCGAGGTTCCAGTAGTTCACCGCGCAGTAGGCGCCGCGGCCGCCTTCGGACTTGGCGATCTCGACCAGGATGGCCGCGTTGGCGCGCTGGGCCGCGCGGAGGACGCCGCGGAGCACCAAGTGGTTGCGCCCGTTGGCCGCGATGGTCATGGCCTGGCCCTTGGAGCGCATGGCGCGGTCGATGACCTTGCCGCTGACGATGAGGGCCTTGCTGTTGGGGAACAGGCGCTGGATGTTGGGGGGGCGACCGATCTCGAGGGCCTTGTCGAACGCGGCGTTGGCCGTCATGGGAACCTCTGGGGGGAGTGGGTTTTGTCGCTGGTGTGGAGGGGCTCGCTGAGCGCCTCGAAGACCGCGAAGCTTACGCGTCGCGCGGTGCCTGTCAAGGCCGTGACTCTTTTTAGAGACACGCGCCCGGGGGTGGCCGGGATCCCGCTGCGGTCCTGGCTTTCGGCTCCGTCGCCGGGAATGGACGTTGATGGCGGAGGATGCCGGTTCTGTAAGCGTCCCCGGCGATCAGCCGTCGCTCACGCAGAGCACGCCGTGGGACTCGGTGAGATCGTCGTGGGAGATGGAGCCGTCGCGGAAGTGCAGCACCCAGCCGCGCTCCTCGGTGGCGGTGCTGGCGGACCAGAGCGGATCCCCGCAGGCCCCGCCCAGCTGGCTCGACCAGTAGCAACCCAGCTCGCCGCCGGCCTCGCCGCAGCCGTCGCAGCTGGTGGTGAGGCAGCCGACGCCGGTGCACTCGTCGTTCACCTCGCACTCGCCGTCGATGGAGGTCTCCTCGCAGCCGTTCACGAGGCAGCGCAGCTCCCCGATGCTGGGGAGACGCCAGGTCAAGCCGCCCAGCTCGAGGGACTCGCAGTTAGCGATGGCGCCTTCCTGGTAGTCCATGCCGTCGACGTCCGCCTGCCACAGCAGGCCACACTCGGTGTCCCGCCAGGTGCCCTCCGGGGCTTCCGGCGGGGCGGTGTCGCTGCCTTTGCCGCAGGCCAGGGCGACGCTCAGGTGCAGGACGGCCACTGCGGCCAGGCCGAGGCGGGAGGCGGTGGTGCGCATGGGGACTCCAGGTCGCTGGGGCGGGATCAGTAGAGCTGGGCCAGGTGGGAGAGGAAGCGGGCGTTGTCGTGGCCGCCGTCGCTCCAGCGGTCCACGTCGGACAGCAGGTTGCCGTCGCCGAGCAGCACCAGCCAGCCGTCTCCGGCCGCGGCGGCGACAGCGACGCATTGGTCGTCGGCGATCAGCAGGCAGGTCTCCTCGCCACGCTCGACCTCGGTGGACAGCTCCAGGCCCACGCTGCCCACCTCGGCGGTCAGCTCGTGGTCTCCCCAGGCCTCGGCGGGGCCGTCGAGGGCCTCTCCGGTGGTGTACATCGATCCGCCCAGGTCCCACACCAGGGCGTTGAGCACATCGTCGTTGAGCAGGGAGCCGGGCTCGGCCTCCACGACCACGGTGCCGCCGGCGTTCATCACGCCCAGCAGCTCGGCCCGCTCCACCGCGTCGAACTCCACCGAGCCGTCGTTGGTGCCTGGGGCGGTGAGGATGACCAGTCGGTAGCTGTCGAAGCTCGCGGGCCAGGTCGAGCTGTGGCTGACCACCAGGCCGGCGCCCTCGAGCCAGGCGGTGGACTCATCGTGGGTCATGGAGCCCTCGAGGCCCTCCGGGCCCACGCCGCCGTGTCCGGTGTAGATGAGCACCGAGCCCCGGTCCAGCAGGCCTGTGTCGGTGTCCAGGGGGAGATCGCCGGTGGGGCCGGTGTCGCCGTCTCCGCGGCTGCCGCCCGCCAGCGTGAGGAGGAAGGCCGCGGTCAGCGCGCTCACCAGGCTCCGTCGCATGCTGCGCTCCGTGGGAGGGGAGGCCAGCGTAGCACGGAGATCGCGGCGCCCGGCGCCGTCTCCGGGAGCCTGGACAGGACTTTGGCAACCCCGGGTTGTCCCGCGCTGGTACGGAACTTGCGGTACTATGGGGTCAGTCGTCGGATCCCGCTGGTCAGCTGTCCAGCGGGGCCGGGCCCGTGTCCACATATTCTCACGGATTCGCCCCATGCATCGTGCGCTCTCGACCCCTCCCGGCCCCTCCGTGCACGCGCCTGCGCGCATGCGCGCTGCGACCTCTACGCCCCGCCGTGCGACGCTGTTGCCCCGCCTCGGCGGGCTCGCGCTCGCCGTCGCGGCCCTCGCGACCCCCGGCGCGGCCCTGGCCGAGGGCTCGGGTGATCTGGGCGTCTGGCAGATGGTGCAGGCCGACACGGAGATCTTCGTGGACATCCTCGACTCCACGGTCGAGGAGCTCGAGTGGACGGGCACCGGCCAGGTGGCGGTCTACAGCATCTCGGGCAGCTTCCTGGACCTGCTGAGCTCGGGCGACGTGTTCACCCCACCCTCCAACACCACCTACGTCGTCTACGTGCTGGACGATCAGGTCACCACGGTGGGCTGGGACCTGACGGTCAACAACGCCATCGACAGCGGCGGCCGTGTGTGGTCCTACATCTGGGAGTTCGACGCGTTCGGCTTCGTCGAGGACTTCGAGACCGACGCCTCCCTCTACGTGGTCCCGGAAGGCGGCTACTCGGGACACTACCCGGTCATGGAGGTCGACCTCGAGGGCTGGGCGGCCTTCAACTACTACCTGGGGGCCTCCGAAGAGGGCACCGACGACCACGCCCGGGCGCAGATCACGCCCTCCATGGGCGTCGAGGTGGACCTGGCGGTCTACCTGAACCCCCCCTCCATCGCGACCTACAGCTACGTGACGCCCACGCTGCTGGACGCCTGGTTCGACGGCGGATCGAGCGCCACGACCTCGGGCGACCCCTGCGAGGCCTACGATCCCACCGCCGGCACCGACGCCGGCTTCTACCTGCAGACCGACGGCTACGGCACCGGCCACGTGGTCTGCGACCTCAACGCCGACGGCGTCTACGATCACACCGGCGACGACGACCTCCACCTGCTCGAAGAGGTCTCGCCGGTCACCAACGTGATCACCTGGGACGGCCTGGACCACCTCGGCAACGTCGTGCCCAACGGCAGCTACCAGTGCGAGGTCTGGATCGCCGTGGGCGAAGTCCACTGGTCCCACCTCGACGCCGAGACCAGCTACGAGGGGCTGCGCCTGTTCGAGCTGGACTCGCCCACCGCCGGCTCCAGCGTGGACATGTACTGGAACGACGCCGACGTGCAGCACCTGGCCCAGACCATGGCCAGCGGCGCGGTCGGGCTCGAGAGCTCGGGCGTCTCCGGCATCGCCTCGGGCAGCTACGGCTCCCTGGCGGTGCCCAACAGCAACGCCCGCAGCTACGGTGACTGGACCGACGGCGGCAAGGGCGACAACAACGTGCTCGACACCTACGGCTGGATGGACGAGTCCACCCGCGTGGTCATCACCATGGACATCGTGGACAGCAGCACGGACAGCGACAGCGACGGGCTGACCGACCTCGACGAGTGCGACGAGGGCACCGACCCGGACGACCCCGACACCGACGACGACGGCCTGGAGGACTGCGACGAGACCCCCGGGCCGGAGACTCCGGCGGACGATCCCGACGCCGACGACGACGGCTGCAACGACGCGGCCGAGATCGCCGCCG
>CAYZVO010000226.1:0-14597 GCA_964481655.1 uncultured Enterobacterales bacterium
CCGTGTCCCGGGTTCTGTCGTTCCAGTGGAGGTAGCGTAGCAGACGGATCCCCGATCGGTCCTCGTGGTGGCCGCCAGACGCGAGCCATGCCCCCGCGCTCCCAGCTCGGTCC
The DNA here is from genome assembly GCA_964481655.1 of uncultured Enterobacterales bacterium. Lineage (GTDB taxonomy): Bacteria > Myxococcota_A > UBA796 > UBA796 > JAFGLY01 > CALDOK01. The sequence continues at coordinate 114 of CAYZVO010000226.1, forward strand.
TCAACTCGAGGCCCCCGCTCACTTCCCCCGAACACCTCGAAGAAGGTCTGGAGGGTCTCATCGTCTCCTCTGGATCCCTCGAGCTGGAGTTCTGATGCGTTGCCGGCCTAGCGGCACCCCATCGAGTCCTGGTACTGGTCCAGCACCTCACCTGTGACGGCATCGATGGACACGCCGACGTAGACCTCGTGGCCTTGCGTGCCGCGGACGTACCAGTAGGGATGCTCGTACTCGGCCCGGTACCAGAGCCCGGCGACGGTCAGGTCCGGGCTGTCGCCGAGGGCCTCCCGGGCGATGCAGAACGCGGCGTCGTAGCCGATGTTCCACCGCCCGATGTCACACTGCGTGCCCCCGCCATCCTCGCACGCCCACTGCACCTGGTGGGGGGTGTCGCCGTCGTCCCCGTGCAGATCGGTATCGTCCACGATCGGGTGAGCGTCCACGCATGCCTGCGCGGACTCCAGCACGGGGCTGTCGCAGCCTGCCACCGAGGCCGCCAGGACCATGCCCATCACCACCCTCATCGTGCACCTCCCGTCGCGGCGAGTCCAGCGTAGAGGACGGCGGCGCGCCTGTCATCCCTCGGTCTGCCCTCGGCCCCTTGGCCCTGGGGCGGGTGGCGGACCGAATCCGGCACTTCGTGGGCGGAGTTGGCTGCTCGGTCCTCCCCCCGAGACAGGAACGCCCTCAGCTCCCCCCGAACACCTCGAAGACCGTCTGCAGGGCCTCGTCGGCCCGCTCGATGAGCGCGGCGTTGGCCGAGATGCCGTAGCCGGCCTTCATCACGTCCATCAGCGCGCCCTCGAAGTCGCCGCCGGAGATGGTCACGCGATCCTCGGGGTCGCTGGCGCGGACGCTCTCGGCGATCACGCGCGTGCCCGCGCTGTCCAGCTCATCGACGCCCCGGCGGATGGCCTGGCCCGCGTCGAGGATGGTGGTGGTCAGGCCGCCGGGGGGGATGGTGCTCATGGACGGCTCCAGCTCGGGTCCCCTTGCTCATCGGATCGAGGGACCGCCCAGATGAGCCCCCGGCCCCCGGAACTCACCGCCGCAGGGGTTTGCTCTTCCCGTCGTGCTCCGCTCCGCCCCAGGGTCCGCGCTCGCCCGGCTTGGCGCCGCCCTCCCGCTTGTCGGGCTCTCCCCCATCGGCCATCAGCATCATGTGGACCTTGGCGGGCACAGGGGGCAGCTCGCAGGGCTCGCCGAAGGGGGCCTCGTAGGCGCTGATGTCCCAGGCCGCGACGCCCTCGGCCCGCAGGGGGGGCTGGCCCAGGACCTGCTCGAGCAGGGACTCGATGCCGGGCCCGGCGGGCTCGTCGGTGAGCAGCACCAGCCCGGACACCCCCCGCTCCTTCAGGGCTTGGGCGTCGGCCCAGGCGCAGGCCAGCTGGGCCTTGTCCAGGGAGCCCTGGGCGCCGGGCAGCGGGGGCTGGTTGCGGTGACCGGCCCGCCCGGCCTCGGCGAACTGGCGGTTGACCGCCAGGCGGGCCAGCGCGCTCCAGCGCAGGGCGGTGTCGGAGATCACCGCCGGGGTCGAGGTGATGGGGCGGTCGTGCTGCAGCTGCCACAGGTGGCTGCGGGCGGCCTGCAGCTTGATGCCCTGGCCGACGCTGACCTCGAGGGGCAGCTGGATCACCGCGCCGTCGGGGAGCTGGTCGAGGGCCTCGAGCAGCCCGGCGGGGGCGGCGGGCTCGAAGTGGGGACGCTCGTCGGTGACCATCCGCGGCCAGCTGCCCTGGTCCGCCAGCACCAGCAGCACCAGCGCGACCCCCAGCGTGGCCCGCTGCCACGGCCGGGCCAGCCGCCGCATCACGGCCAGCGCTCCGATCGCCGCCGCGACAGCGAAGGGCAGGGGCAGCAGGACCCCCAGCCGGCTCCAGGCCTTCAGGTTCGCCAGCGGAGGCGCGATGGCCATCATCCAGCCGGCGGGCAAGGAGATCATGAGCGGCGCGCCGTCCCGCTGCATGGCGATGGCCGGCCCCAGGGACAGCAGCAGCAGCCACAGCCCCAGCAGCAGCCAGCCCACGGCCTTGCGTGGCCGCAGCGCGGCGCCGAGCCCCGCCAGCAGCAGCAGGATCACCCCCGGGTAGGGGGGCTGGTCCAACAGGGGCTCCAGATCCGGCCGGGGACCGAGCCTGAAGATCGTCATCAGCGTGCCCGGGTCCACCTCGGGCATGGGCCGTGGAGGCGCCGAGAGCAGGGGAGACGAACCCGGCGGCGGCCAGAGCAGCAGCGCCGCGACCATCACCGCGGTGACCACGGCGGCGATCCCGCCCACCGCGGCCAGCCGTCCCAGCGTGCGCTTCCAGTCCGCGCCTGCTGTCACCAGCAGGCCGATGGCGAAGGGCACCGCCGTCAGGGCCGCGAAGATGGCGATGTAGCTGCCACCCAGCCCGACTCCCCCCAGCAACAGCCCAGCCCCCACGCCCGCACCCCAGCTGCCCTCACCGCGCACGAAGCGCAGGGTCAGGGCCAGCTGGGCCGGCATCAGCACCGCCGGCAGGTACTCGGTGCGGCCCATGTGGGGATGGGACAGGAGGAAGGCGCCGCCGCAGAAGGCGGCCGTGAGCAGGGCCGCGGCCCAGGGATCTCCGGAGTCGCCCTCCGACACGGTCCGGGCCAGGAGCACGCAGCCCAGCCCGCCCACCAGGATCGCGCCCAGGTGCAGCAGGTTCCAGCCCAGCACCGCACCGGACAGCCCGCCTCCGCCCAGCGCATAGCCGGGCAGGAAGAGCAGCAGATCCACCGGGTCCACCAGGTGGGCCTCGAAGCCGTCGGGGAAGCCCAGGCCGGGGGCCACGCGCACCAGGGGGCCGTGCTCGAGCAGCCCCGCGGCGGTGGCCCACAGGCCCCAGAGGTGCCCCGGGGCCTCGGACCAGGCGCTGCCGAGGGCGCGGCTGGTGGGGCGCAGCCAGGCGCCGCCGCCGTACCAGGCCGCGATGACCAGCGCGATCGCCGCGGCGGGCAACCAACCGGGCAGGCGCGGGCGGGGCTCTGGGGAGGGGGAGGTCATGAGGCTATGGTTCAGCATCTACCCCATCGTCCCCCCGGAGCCGACCGCTGGACCCCACCCGCGCCCGCCTGCTGCCCCTGCTGCTGCTCGCCCTGCCCGCGCTGTGGCTCGCCACGGCCGGTGGCGAGGTCATCGGTGGCCCCAACATGGATCTGGTGGGCCACCTGAGCACCATGCTGCACTGCTCCATGGGGCAGCCCTTCGAGACCACCATGGTGGCCTGGCCCCGGGGCGCGGATCTGCTGACCATCGTGGGCGGCTGGCTCGACATCTTCCTGGCCTGTCCGCTGGTGGAGCCCATCGGCCTGCGCTGGGCCTACAACCTGGTGTTCGGCGCCTACGTGATCCTCGCGGGCGTCGGCGGGTTCGTGCTGGCGCGCACGCTGGGCGCCTCCCGCTGGGCTGCGGTGGTGGCCGGCCTGCTGCTGCAGCTCGACGGCTTCCTGCTGCGCAACCTCTGCGACGGGCGCCTCGAGCAGGGGGCCATCGGCTTCATGGCCCTGGCCATCGCCGGCGCGATCCACTGCTGGCGGCGGCCGTCCTGGCCGGCGGCCATCGGCGCGGGGCTGGCGGGCGCGGCCACGGTCTGGGCCTCCTGGGAGCTGGCCCTCTTCCTGGCCCTGGCGATGCTGCTGCTCTCCCCGTGGCTCATCCGCGGGGAGCGCGCCCCCGGGGCCTGGCAGCGATGGCTGCTGGCCGCCGCAGTGACCGCTGTGCTGGCCGGCCCCTGGGCCTGGTTCTTCCTCGAGCGCGCCAGCGAGGCCCGGGACCTGCACGAGGGCCTGCAGACCGTGGCCGACGCCCGCATCGCCTCGGTGGGCCTGCTGGCGGCGGTCGCCGGGCGCACCACCCCCAACCCCCCCACCCAGCCCCAGCAGGCCCAGCAGGCCCAGCCCAGGACCCTGCGGGCGAAAGACCCCCGCCACAGGAAACGCCAGGGGGGGGTGCGGTTGGTCTGTCTGCTGCTCGCCCTCGGCCCGGATCCGGGCCTGGTGCGCGCCGGCGACCTGCCGGCCCTCGAGGGCTGGGGGCCCTACGCCTGGCTGCAGGGCCTGCCGGTGCTGGGCTGGTTCCACACCCCCAACCGCTTCCTGTGCCTGTTCAGCCTGGCCGCGCCGGTGGCCGTGGCGCTGCTGCTCGACCGGCTCGCGCCCAGGCTCGGGATGCTCGGCGGTGTGGTGGCGTTGCTGGTGGTGATCTCGGCCGACATCGAGTCCCGCTGGGGCGGCTACCAGCCCCACGGCGGCTACCACATCCCGGACCACGACGGCCTGCAGCAGCTGGCCCTGGCCCCCGGCGACGGCGCGGTGCTGGACCTCCCGGTGCGGGAGCACCGCCTGCACGTGCTGCCCTACCAGGCCATGCAGCTCACCCACAGAAAGCCGATCCCCTACCACATGACCTCGCCCCTGCTCACCCAGCAGGGCATCGGTGAGCGGGAGCAGCGCAACGGGTTCTTGCGCTGGTTCCGGGCCCAGGTGGCGGGGGTCCAGGTCGAGCCCTTCGAGCCCTCCGAGCTCGGGCTGCTCGGCAGCTACGGCTACGGCTGGGTGGTGCTCAACGCCACCATCCTGCCCCCCAAGGCCCAGGCCAGGACCACCAGCGCCATGATCGAGGCCCTGGGGCCCCCCGATCTGCAGGACGGCGACCGCTGGCTGTGCTGGGCGCTCCCTGACGGTGTGGCGGACTAGAGGACTCAGCCGCTCAGGAACGCCTCGAGCGCCTCGTTGACCGCCCGCGGTTCCTCGACCAGCGCGAAGTGGGAGGTGCCGCGGATCACCTGGACCCGCGCGTTGGGAGCCCTGCGTGCCATGCGGCGCACCACCCACGGCGGGATGAACAGGTCGAGCCCCCCGACCAGGAACAGCAGGGGGAGCTCCAGCTGCGGGAGCAGCGCGCGGGCGTCCTGGCGGCCCAGCTCCGCCAGGGTCTGCAGGTAGAGGCGCAGGTCGTGGCTGGCGACGCCGTGGGTCATGGCGTCGAAGGCCTCGTGGTGGACCCGACGGCGCAGCAGGCCGCTGTGGGCGGCGAGGGGACGGAACTCCGGCCGCCGCAGGATCCCGCTGACCAGCGGCGACAGCAGCGGCGCGGTGACCGAGGCCAGCTTCAGCGCCCGGGGCATCGCCCGGGAGGCGACCGGCATCAGGGGCGTGGCGCGGAAGGGGCTCGCGGGCACGCCGTCGATGCAGGCCATGCGGGTGAAGCGGCCCGCGTCGATCCGCAGCGCCTCGAAGCCCACGGAGACGCCCATGCTCCAGCCCACCAGCGCGGCGCGTTCGATGCCCAGGCCGTCCATCACCGCCAGCAGGTCGCGGGCGTGGGCTGCCATGCTGGGGCCGCCGTGGCCTGGGGGGCCCGAGTCGAAGAAGCCCCGGTAGTCCCAGCAGATGAGCTCGAAGTCGCGGGCCAGGTGCTCGAGCTGCAGGGTCAGCCCGCGGTAGCCCACGCCGATGCCGTTGGCGATCACCACCGGTGGGCCCTCGCCAAAGCGCTGGTAGCGGATGGTGGTGCCGTCGTACGAGACGAGGTCTCCGGTCTCCTGGGGCTCGATCACGGGTCGCTCCGGCGTGGTGGTCGCCCATGGATTCTACCCCCGGTCCACCGGAACGCATGTTTCTGGGGTGCGCGGGGTCCCACTCCGCTATGGGGGCCGGCTGACAGGAGCCATCATCATGGGCCTCGCCGAACAGGTCGCCCGCCGGCGCACCTTCGCCATCATCTCGCATCCCGATGCGGGCAAGACCACCCTCACCGAGAAGCTGCTGCTCTACGGCGGGGTGCTGCACATGGCGGGGGCGGTCAAGGCCCGCAAGGCCAGCTCCCACGCGGTCAGCGACTGGATGGAGATGGAGAAGGAGAAGGGCATCTCCATCACCAGCTCCGTGCTGCAGTTCGACTACCGCGGCAAGCGCATGAACCTGCTGGACACGCCGGGCCACGCCGACTTCTCCGAGGACACCTACCGCACCCTGGCGGCGGTGGACTCGGCGGTGATGCTCATCGACGTGGCCAAGGGCGTGGAGTCCCGGACCCTCAAGCTCTTCGAGGTCTGCCGCCGGCGCAAGCTGCCGGTGCTCACCTTCGTCAACAAGATGGACCGCTCTGGCTTGGACCCCCTGGAGCTGCTCGACGCGGTGGGGCGGACCCTGGACATCCGCACCGTGCCCCTGAACTGGCCCATCGGCTCGGGGCCGGACTTCGAGGGGGTGGTGGACCTGCTCACCCGCCAGGTGACCCTGTACGAACGCGTGGCCGCGGGCGTGACGGTGCTCGACGAGACGGTGATCCCCCTGGACGATCCCGAGCTGCGCGTGCGCCTGGGTGCCGAGCGCTACGACGATCTCGTCGAGACCCTCGAGCTGCTCGAGATCGCCGGCGACGACTGGAGCGTCGAGGACTTCCTGGCCGGCGAGGTCACCCCCTTCTTCTTCGGCTCGGCCATGACCAACTTCGGCGTCGAGCCCCTGCTCGAGGCCCTGGTGGAGCTGGCGCCGCCCCCGCAGCCCCGGGTCACCACCACCGTGGAGCGCGCCCCCGAGGACCCCGCGTTCAGCGGCTTCGTGTTCAAGATCCAGGCCAACATGAACCCCCGCCACCGGGATCGCATCGCCTTTCTGCGGGTGGTCTCGGGCAGCTTCGAGCGCGGCATGGCGGTCACCGTGGCCCGCAGCGGCAAGGTGCTGCGCAGCACCAAGCCCCACAGCTTCGTGGCCAGCGAGCGCTCCATCGTCGAGGAAGCCTCCCCCGGGGACATCGTGGGCATCTACGATCCTGGCGCCCTGCGGCTGGGGGACACCCTGTACAGCGACCAGCCCGTGACCTTCGCGGGCATCCCCCGCTTCGCCCCTGAGCACTTCGTGCGGGTGCGCCTGAAGGACCCCAGCCGCCGCAAGCACTTCACCAAGGGCCTCACCCAGTTGGCCCACGAGGGCGCCATCCAGCGCTTCGTGGACCCCGATCTGGGCGAGGCCGACCCCTACCTGGGGGCGGTGGGCCTGTTGCAGCTCGAGGTGCTCACCGTGCGCCTGCGCAACGAGTACAACACCGAGATCACGCTGGTCCCCACCGACTTCAGCGCAGCCCGCTGGGTCGGCGGCGATCCCGCGGGGCTGGCCTGGATGCGGGCCCGGCGGAGCTTCACATTGGTCGAGGACCGCGACGGTCGCCCGGTGCTGCTGGTGGCCGGGCTGTGGGCCCTCAATCACGCCCTGCAGCAGAACCCGGGCCTCGAGTTCTACGACATCAGCCCCCTCGAGGCGGTAGGGTGACGCCCCACGGAGAGAGACCCCCGATGCTCATCACCACATCGTCCGCCCTCCTCGCCTTCTGTGAGGCCCTGCGCGGCGCGCCCTACATCGCGGTCGACACCGAGTTTCTGCGAGAGAAGACCTACAACGCCAAGCTCTGCCTGGTGCAGGTCGCCTACGGGGAGCACGCCGCGGCCATCGACCCCCTGGCCGATGGGCTCGACCTGTCACCCCTGCGCGCGCTGCTGTGCGACACCGGCACCGTGAAGGTGCTGCACGCGGCGGCCCAGGATCTGCAGATCTTCCTCGACGTGCTCGGCCAGGTGCCCGCGCCGGTGTTCGACACCCAGATCGCGGCCTCGGTCTGCGGCCTGGGTGAGCAGCCCGGCTACGCGAAGCTGGTCTCGTCCCTGCTGAAGATCCAGCTGGACAAGGCCTCCCAGGCCACCGACTGGTCCCTGCGGCCCCTCACCGAGCGGCAGGTCAGCTACGCCATCAGCGACGTGACCCACCTGTGCCGCGTCTACGAGATCCTCATCGGGCGCCTCGAGGCGAGCCAGCGCAGCTCCTGGGTGGCCGAGGACATGGAGGCCCTGCTCGACCCCGAGCGCTACCGGGTGACCCCGCAGGAGGCCTGGCGACGGGTCAAGATCCGGCACCCCAAGCGCAAGACCCTGGCTGTGCTGCGGGAGCTGGCGGCTTGGCGCGAGGAGCGGGCCATGGATCGGGACATCCCGCGCAGCTGGGTGATCCGCGACGAGCCCATGATCGAGATCGCCCGCAACCAGCCCAAGGACGCCAAGGCCCTGGCCCGCGTGCGGGGCCTGAGCGCCAAGGTCGCCGGTGGCCGCGACGGCAAGGCCATGCTGGCGGCGGTCCGCCGAGGGCTGGCCTCCCCCCAGGACAGCTGGCCGCCGCTGCCCCCCAAGCGTCAGCGCCTCTCCGGACACGAGTCCCTGGTCATGCTGCTGCAGGCCCTGCTGCACCAGCGCTGCGCGGCCCACGGCGTGGCCATGCCCGTGGTGGCCAAGCGCTCGGAGCTGGACCGCCTCGCCACCGAACAGGACCCGGATGTCCGGGCCCTGAGCGGCTGGCGGCGGGAGCTGTTCGGCGCCGACGCCCTCGAGCTCTGTGCTGGCCGGCTGGCGCTGACAGGGCGCGAGGGCAAGGTCGTGGACCTGCGGGCGGATCAGACCAGCGAGTAGTTCAGGCGCTTGCGCTTGCCGTCGCGGGTGATGATCAGCTTGATGCTGTCCTTGGTCCGCAGCTGCCACCACAGGGCGATGACGCCGGCCATGGAGTCCACCCGCTTGCCGTTGGCGCTGCGGATGATGTCGCCGCGCTTCAGGCCGGCTTCTTCGACCGGGCTGCCGCAGCGCACCGAGCGCACGCTGATGCCGGCGATGTCGCCGCCGTTGTTGCGGTACCAGGTGGCCGAGCCCAGCTTGGCCGCGGCGTCGGTGTCGGAGAAGTAGGTGTCGAGCAGGGCCCGTTCGACCTGGTAGCTGTTGCCGCTGGTGGCGGTGACCTGACCGGTGCTGGCCATGCAGCGCTGACGGCGGCCCTTGCGGGAGCCGTTGTTGCGGGCCTTGCCGCGCTTGCCGGAGCTGTCGCTCGTGAGCTGCTTGGCGTCCGCGGTCGAGGTGGGCACGCCGCCCTCGACGGCCAGCATGTCGTCCTTGGGGGCGGTGCGCTCGGGGCGCTTCTCGGCCTCCTTCTCGGGCTCGGGTTCATCGGCCGCGAGCATCGGGATGGAGGCCTGGGGGGGCAGCTCGAGGATGTAGGAGGCGACGCGCTCGGGGGAGGCCACGGTCTCGAGGTCGACGTCGATGTCGTTCATCAGGCCGCCCAGGGTGGCGGGCAGGATGTACAGACCGGCGACGAGGACGGTGGCGGTCAGGCGCTGGATGCTGTCGATCAGGGGAATCATGGACGGGCTCCCACGTTCGAGTCAGCCCCACCGACGTACCGGGGGCGCCATCATTCGAGGGGACGGCTTTCAGGGGGCTTTCACCGCGACCCGGGCGTGGTCTTCCCGCCGCCCCGGCGGTACGCTGGGACCAGGAGACCGCGTGGACGTCCTCTCGCTCACCCTGCTGCTGTCGGCGTCGGCCCAGGCCGCCTGCCCTGAAGCCGGGGTGGATCTGGGCGCAGGGCTCCGTGTGGCCGTCGAGGACTACACCGCCTTCGAGCTGGACGGCTTCGAGGAGCGGGCGGAGGCGTTGAGCGCCTGCGCGGCGACCCTCGACGCCCCCATCACTCCTGAACAGGCCCGGGACCTGCACCTGGTGGTGGGCCTGGCCGCCTGGCTCGACCAGGATCCACGGCGCATGGCCGCGGCGGTGCGGGGGGTCTACGCCCTCGACCCCGGCTTCGAGCCCGGGGTGGAGATCGCCCCCAGCGGCAGCCGCATCCGGGCGGTGTTCGACACCGCGCGCGCGGCTGAGCCGGGGCCGGTCACGGCCATCGCCCTGCCGGGGCTGTGGGTGGATGGAGCGCAGGCCCCCGGGGGCTTGCCGAGCGAACGGGCGGCCCTGGTGCAGTGGACCACGGCCGACGGCGCCGTCCGTGGCTGGTACCTGGACGGTCTCGGTGTCCCCGAGGCCCTGATCACCGAGCTGCGCCTGGCCACCCCCGTCGCACCTCCACCGCGCCACCGCTCCCGCTGGCTCGCCGCGGCCGGCGCTGGAGCTGCGGTGCTCGGCGGTGGTGCTCTGGTCGGCGCCTACCGCCTCGAGGCCCGCTTCTGGGACAGCTACGATCCCGACGAGGCCCAGCGCCTCTACCGGGCCAACCGGACCCTGGCCCTCACCGGCACGGGCTTGCTGGCTGTCGGCGGCGCTGGCGTGACCGGCGCGCTCGTGCTGTGGGAGTTCTGATGCGGGCGCTGCCGATCCTCGCCCTGCTGTGCTCGGGCTGCGTCATGCTCGGGCCCGAGGACCAGGCCGCCTGGGAGGATCGCCTGCTGCTGACCCTGGAGCCCACCCTGCCCCCGGGCTTCGAGGACCAGCTCGAGGGCGCGGGCAGCTTCGTGCTCACGCTCTCTCAATACGGCGCCGCGCTGCGGATCCCGCTGGACTGGACCCAGCCCGGAGATCCGCTTCAGATCGAGCTCCCCACCATCGTCGGCGGTGCCTCGCTGATCCTCGAAGGGTTCAGCGGGACCAGCGACGATCCCGCCTTCCTGGTCCTGCGCGGCCGCACCGGCTTCATGGAGCTCCAAGGTGGTCAGCACCTGGAGATCCCGATCTTCCTGACCGTGGTGGACGAGCTGGTGACCCTCGACGCCCCCGCCAGCTTCGGCGCGGCGGTGGCGGCCGACGGTCAGGGCGGGTTCTGGGTCGTGGGAGGCAGCGCGGCGGGGATGCTGGACGACGCCCACGCCATCGCCCGGGACAGCGTGATGCGCCTGGACCTGGCGGGCGGCGGTGAGCCTGGGCTGGTGGAGGTCGGGCCCATCGCGCCTGTCGGCCAGGACGGCGTCGCGGGCCTGATGAACGCCAGCGCGACGCGGCTGGGCGGGGGCGACCGCCCCGTGCTCATCGCCGGCGGCTGGGAGGCCTTCGGCCGGGTGGAGAGCCTCTCGGATCAGCTGCTGCTCTTCGAGCCCTCCCTCGGGGAGACGACCATCGTGGGGGCCCTGGACGAACCCAGGGCCGGCCACGCGGCCTTCGAGCTGGACAGCGGGCTGGTGCTCATCGCCGGGGGGTACGCCGACGCCGGCGATGGCTCCCTGGATTGTGCCCGCACCGTCGAGGTCGTCGACCCCGACGAGGGCGTCGTCATCGCCAGCTCCGCACAGCTGGACCACTGCCTGCTCGACGGGGCTGGGGCCTCCCTCGGCGAGGCCGTGTTGTGGTGTGGCGGTGCGCGCTGGGACGACCAGGGCTTCGGCGCCGAGCCCGGCTGCTGGGTGCTGGGCGGAGACGGCAGCGTCGAGGCTGCCCCCTGGCCCCTCGCGGACGACGAGGGCCTGCTGCTGCCCGCGATGGCCACCCTCGGCCCGGATCGCGCCCTGCTGGTGGGGGGCGCCCCGGTCGTCGGCGAGCTGCCAACCTTGGCCACCGGCGACGAGGACTGGGCCTGGGCCAGCGATCGCGCCTGGATCTACGACCACCGCTACGGGATGTTCAAGGAGACCGACGCCCCCATGCACCAGCCCCGAGCGGGGCACGCGGCGGTGGGGCTCGGCGGCGCCCGGGTGCTCGTGGCCGGGGGTGCGCTGGGCCTCACCAACCGCGGCACCAACGTGCGCGATCCCAGCGCCTGCGCCGAGGTGTACGACCTGGCCAGCAACAGCTGGGAGCTCATCCAGCCCTGCTCCGGTGAGCTGTCGTCCCTTCCCGGCGCGGTCCACCGCCCCAGCGTGGCGGCGGATCCCAGCTACGGTGCCCTGGTCCTGGGCGGGCTGGACTACCTGCTGGCGGCGCCGGATCTGGGGCTGTACGCCCCTGCCGGGCGGTGAGTCATGCCGCCGCACCCTCCGTCATCCTCCCGTCGTTCGGCTCCCTGGTGCCTGACCGCGCTGCTGCTGGCGGGCCTGGGCTGCGGTGGACGGGGCTCGCGTGTGGCGCTGCGGGACGTCGAGGCCACCCTGGCCCCGGAGCTGAACACGGTGGTGCAGCTGTCCTGGACCAGTGACCAGCCCGGTCGTTCCTGGGCCGAGTACAGGGTCGATGGCGGCGCGCTCGCGCAGGCCTCCAGCGTCAGCGCCTACGGGCAGGAACACCGCGTGGATCTGATGGGGCTGCGGTCCTTCGCCGAGGTCGACTTCGAGGTCTTCACCGAAGGCTCCGACTTCATCAGCTCGGAACAGGGCGCCATCGTCACGGGGGGGATCCCCTCGGGCATCCCCGAGGTGGAGGTCAGCCAGCTGCAGCCCGAGCTCGTCTCCCCCGACCGCTTCCTGCTGGTCGCCATGGTGGGGCTCGAGGACTGGGTGCTGGTGCTCGATCGAGCGGGCGAGGTCGTCTGGTACCTCGGGATGCACGAGGACTGGTCCGACCGCAGGCTCATGAACGCCTGCTTCACCGTCGACGGCCAGGGCTTGCTCTACGGCGTCAACGGCTTCCACGCCGGGACCGCCGAGGGCCGCGCGGTGTGGGTGGATCCCCTCGCGGTCGTGCTGGACAGCATCACCATCGGGGTCGCCCACCACGGGGTCGAGGAGCTGCCCGACGGCTCCATCGCGGTCCTCCAGGGCGACACCCGGGCCTGGTACGATCCGGACCGCGGGCAGGAGGTCCAGGTGACCGGCGACGCCCTCACCGTGTACGCGCCCGACGGGGGCAGCGAGACCCTCTTCAGCACCTGGGACTGGCGGGAGCCGGAGGTCCACGATCGGTTCTACGACGCCGTTGACGGCGTCGGTGACTGGACCCACGGCAACGGGGTGTCCTACGACCCGGGGAGCGAGTCCTACCTGCTGTCCCTGGGCTTCGTCGACACGGTGCTGCAGGTCTCCGCCGAACGCGGTGAGCCGATGAGGGAGTTCGGCCCGCTGGGCTACCCGGTCGAGCAGGGGCAGCCCTTCGAGTTCCAGCACGGTCCGCACTGGACCGATGACGGCGGCCTGTTGATGTCCTCGACCATCCCGGGGAGCCACGGGGTGATGGCCATCGAGTACGAGGTCGACGACGATCGGCAGCAGCTCAGCGAGCGCTGGTCCTACGGGGCCGACCAGGGCTTCGACTCCTCCGCCGGCGGGCAGGCGATCCGGCTGTCCAACGGCAACACCCTGCTCAACACCGGCTACAGCGGGCTGCTGATCGAGGTGACCCCCGGTGGTGAGCCGGTCTGGGAGATGTCCGCGGCCCTGGGCGCGGTGTTCGCCTCGGTGGTCTTCTTCGACGCCTTCCCTGTAGGGGGCTGACGGCGACGGATCAGTTCTTCAGGCGCCCCGAGACGTAGCGCAGGTAGTTGGACCACGGGGTGCCGTCATCGGCGAGGTTGCGGACCACGCTCTTGTCACCGCCGAAGTCGTCCACCAGATCCCACAGGTACTGGCGCTGGGCGCCGGCGGGGTGGTCGTCGAGCAGGTCGGCCATGTCCTTGCGCAGGTCCTCGTAGCCGTACCACCACTGCCACTTGTTGGTCAGCTCGGCCAGCTTGATGGCGTCCTCGCGCACCTGGGCGATCTTGTTGTTCTCGGCCTTCCAGGTCCGCTCGAGCTGCTGCAGCCCCCGCTGGAAGCCGCCCTGCTTGTAGGCGTCGGCCACGGACTTGTCGTAGTAGCGGTGGCCGGGGGTGCTGATGTTCTTCACCAGCTCTTCGAGGGCCGCCTGGTTGCGCTGCACGAACGTGGCCCAGGGCCGGTCGCGGGTGGCGTAGACGTACTGGCGCTGGAAGTAGCTGACGGTCTCGGTGCCCAGGCGCTCGTAGACGTTCTCGAGCTTGCCGGCGTGCACGTCGATGCCCACCTTGACCGCCTTGATGTCGAACTCCCCGCCCAGGTGTTGCTCGCCGCCGATGAGCAGGCGCTGGTACATCAGCGAGTAGGTGCCGTCGCCCTCGCCGAAGTAGTTCATGTCCAGGGTGAGGGTGACGTAGGTGTCAGCGCCGATCTTGGAGGTCTTGCCCGCGTTCTTGTAGGCCTCGTCGACCAGTGTGGAGAAGACCTTGTAGTTGGCGTTGGTCAGGGTCCCCGCAGGGGCGACCTTCTCGATGGCGCCGAAGACGTTCAGCAGCAGGTCCTGGGCGCCCTCGGTGGCCTCACCGGGGGTCTCCGACAGCTTCTTGCTCTTGGAGACCAGGGGCACCTTGATGACGATGGTGTGCTCGATGCCCGGCCCGTTGTTGTAGTAGAACGGGCTGTTCCGGACGTAGGAGCTGTCGTAGGTGTAAGACACCTGGGCCTGGCCGCCGCGGAAGGGGACCTTCAGGTTGGCCGAGCCGATCTTGTGGGTGGTGATCTGGGTGATGTCGACCTTCTTGCCGTCCATCACGCCCTGGAAGCGGCGGGTCTCACGCTTCAGCTTGCCCTCGCCGGCCAGCTGGAAGTCGCCCACGCCGCCTTCCGCGTACACGCCCCCCGCACCCCAGCGGTCGGTGAGCGCCACCGGCGGCTTGGCGAAGGGGGGCACGTAGCCGGAGCCCTTGGGGTAGAGCTTGTAGTCGGCGCGGCGGTTGATGTCGTTGAGCTGCTGGGTCAGCCAGCTGGCGGCGCTGACAGAGTCCAGACCTCCTGACATCCAGGGGAGACGATCCGCACAGGCACGGGATCAT
>CAYZVO010000227.1:0-14535 GCA_964481655.1 uncultured Enterobacterales bacterium
GCACCTGGCAGCTTGGCTATATGGCAATCGGCCAATACGTGCTGAAGCATAACCGAGTCGTCGATAAAATGCACGCGCTCGATCCGACGATTAAAACCCTTCCCGTCGGCACCCCCGGCGCTCCCCCTCCGCCGCAGGCACAGCCCGGCTTCGCGCCGCTGGCGCCCCCGCCCGGGGCCGCCGCGCCTCCCCCCGGAGGCGGCTTCGGGGCCGAGATGGACATGGGTGGCGGCAAGCGCAAGCGCGGCCGCAAGATGAAGATGTCGGGAGGCGGGCGGATGCCCAAGGGGCCCAAGCAGGGCACCTTCCTCCAGCGCAACATCGGCAAGCTCACCGGCGTCTTCGCCGTGCTGGCGGTGCTGCTCTTCGCCATCGGCTTCGTCAAGAACAACGCCTCGGACACCCCCTCCGTCAAGAAGCGGGCCACCGCGGCGGACCCCACCGGCTCGGCCGTGGTCTCCGTGACCACCGACCCGGCGAACCAGAGCGCCATCGACTCGCTCATCGGCCAGGGCAACGCCCTGTTCGCCGAGAAGAAGTACCTCGAGGCCGTCGAGAAGTACGCCGCCGTCCAGAAGCTCAGCCCCAACAACGCCACCGCCACCAAGATGGGCTACCACGCCTGCGAGTTCATGGTGGTCCAGGCCATGTACAACAGCCTGGCTGCTCGCACGGGCGCGATGGCCGAACAGCAGGAAGCCCGCGAGGCCGCGCTGGCCCTGGCGGACGATGCCCTCGAGCGCCGGGGCAGCCTGTCCCAGGCGGTCTCCGCCATCAAGGATGTGCAGCAGTTCTTCCCCGACGACGCAGAGCTCGACGACACCCTGTCGGCCCTGCAGTCCCGGCAGCGGGGCGTGGCCGTCGCCGTGCGCAAGCGCAAGCAGGAAGAGCACCAGGCCTCCATCGGGGATCTGTTCTCGGCCGCGCAGAACGATCGCAACCGCGGCGACGCCATGGCCGCCATCCAGGGCTACGAGCGCGTGCTCGCCGCCGATCCGGACAAGCAGACCGAGCTGTACTGGAAGGCCGAGGAAGAGATCCGTCAGATCAAGGCCGAGCTGTCCGCCCGTGGCCGCGAGGCCTACCGCGCGGGCCTGGGCGCCATGAAGTCCGGCGACTACCTCACCGCCCGGGCTCAGTTCCGCGAGACCCTGCGGCTCGATCCCTTCAACCAGGTCGCCCAGCGCCGCCTGGACGAGGTGCAGGCCAAGCTCGATCAGCTCGCCCAGAAGTTCTGGTCCGAGGCCGAGATCTACGAGAAGACCAACCAGCTCGAGATGGCCATTGGGCGCTACCGCAAGGTCATGGAGTACTGCGCCTCCGCCAGCTCGCCCTTGAGCCAGAAGGCGAAGAAGCGCATCGATGCCCTCATGCAGTAGCCGCAGCGCCCTCCTGGCGCTGCTCCTCGCGGGCTGCCTCCATCGCGGTGTCACGACCAGCGTGGAGCAGGTCGCCGTGCAGCAACAGCCGCTGCCCCCCATCGCCCATGGCGTGCTCGACGCCGGCGCCTCGAGCCTCGACGTCTCCCTGAGGTTGAGGGCGCTCGAGCTGCTGTGCCTGTACGCCCCTGGTGACCAGCTGGCGGGCTACGCCCAGCGCGGGCTGTACGACCCCAGCCCCTACGTCCGGCGCGGCGTGGTGGAGGCCCTGGCCCTGCGCCTGCCCGACCCCGAGGCCCGGGCGCTGCTGCTCGGGCTGCTCGAGCGCGAGGACGTGGACGCCTACACCCGCGGTCGGGCCGGCTTCCTGCTGGCGCGGGCCGGGGTGGCCGAGGCCCGAGAGCCCATGGCCGCGGCGTGGAGAGCCGCCGACAGCGCCTGGGAGCGCGCGCCCCTGGCCCTCGCGGCCTTGATGGCCGGTGACGACGACGCCGAAGCCGCCCTGGTCGAGGCCCTGAAGGACGGCTCGATGCCCCTCGAGACCGAGTTCTTCGTCGCGGTGGGCCAGACCGGCCGGGAGCAGCTGGCGCCGGCGCTGGTCGAGGCCCGGGAGCTGCTCGAGGAAGAGCTGCTGTTGCCGGTGGGGGTCGCCCTGCTCGAGCTCGGGCTGGCCGAGGGCGAGGCGGTGTTCCGCTCGACCTTCGCCGACGGCGACGTGCTCTTCCAGCTCGAGGCCATCGACTACCTGGCCCAGCTCGAGGGCGCCCGCGCGCAGGCCCTGCTCCGCAAGGCCCGCAGCGGCACACCGCCCATCGTCCAGACCTACGCCGATCTGGTCCTCGTCGGCCGCGGTGAGCAGCCCCTCGCCCGCGCGGTCGAGGCCGCGGAGGTGCGGGATCGGGAGCAGCAGTGCTTCGCGCTGGACGCCATGGCCGAGCACATGCTCGCCGTGCCCGTCGAGCAGGTGTCCCGCCGCCACGCCCGCGCGGCCCGGGAGACGGCCCTGGAGAGCCTGCTGTCCCCGGAGCCCGCTGTGCGGGCCTGCGCCGCCCGCGCGCTCACGGGGCTCGGTACCGCCGCGGATCGCCCCGACATCATCGCCATGATCGGTGAGCTGTCCGACGAGGCCCCCGCCGAGGCCCAGCGCCTCGAGCTGGCCGCCGCCCTCATCGCCATCCAACAGCGTCAGTAGACGCCGTCGGCCGCTACACCCGGCGGTTGAGGAACATCACCACCAGGCTGCCGAGCCAGAAGGCGGCCGAGGAGCAGTAGAGCACCCAGGAGACCCAGGGCACGCCCAGCAGGGCGGGGCCCTCCATGTCCAGGGCGATGGAGCCGCCCAACAGGGAGGCCACCGACATGGACACGATGAGCAGCTGGGTGTTGCGCCGGTGCTCGCTGGCGCGCTCCTCGCGGGGGCGCGTGGTGGTCACCTGCAGCTCGAGGCGCTGGTTCTGGATGTCCTCGAGCAGCTGGGTCATGGCCGCGGGGAACTTGCGCTGCAGGGTGCGCAGCGTGACCACCGTGTAGAACAGCTCCTCGCGGAGCCGGCCGGGCTGGAAGCGCTCCCGCACCAGGCGGTTGATGTAGGGGGCCGCCGCCTTGATGGGGTCGACCTCGGCGATCAGCGCCTTGGCCAGGCCCTCGGTGGTGATGAGGGCCTTGAAGAACATGGTGTAGTTGGGCGGCGCCTGCAGCTTGTAGCGCACCGCGCCGTCGGCCAGGTCCTTGAGGAAGGCCCCGATCTGCACCTCGTGCATGGAGCGGCCCACCCAGTTCCGCTCCATCACGTCCACCACGTCGCGCTCGAAGGCGTCGAAGTCCACCCGCTCGGTCTTGACACCGATGTCGTAGTAGATGCGGGCGATGCTCCGGAAGTCGCCGCGCTCCAGGGCGAACACGATCCCGACCAGGTTGTCCTTCATCTCCGGCGTGAGCCGGCCGACCATGCCGAAGTCGATGATCCCCAGGTTGCCGTCGGGCTCCACGAAGACGTTGCCCGGGTGCAGGTCGCCGTGGAAGAAGCCGTGGTCGAACAACATCCGGTAGGCGGCCGAGAGGTAGTTCTTCCCCACCAGCTCCATGTCGAAGCCGGCCTCGCGGGCCTCGCGGATGCGGACGCCGATGATCTCGTCCATGACCATCACGCGGTGATCGCCGTAGCCCCGGTGCACGCGCGGGATGGTGACCTCGGGCACGTCGGCGAAGTTGGCCCTGAAGGCCTCGGCGTTCCTGGCCTCGATCTCGAAGTCGGTCTCCTCGGCGATGGAGCGCTCGAACTCCCGCAGCATCCCCAGTGGGTCGAAGTAGGCGGCCTCGGGGAACTCGCTCAGGACCTGCTTGGCCAGCAGCTCCAGCACCGACAGGTCGGCCTTGATGAGCTCCTTGATGCCCGGACGGAGCACCTTCACCACCACCCGCGTGCCGTCGGTCAGGCGGGCGCGGTGCACCATGGCCACCGAGCCGGTGGCGATGGGCTCGTCCTCGAAGTCCAGCAGGCGCTCGCGCCACTCGGGGCCCATGCAGGCGGCGAGCTGCTCGTGCACGCGGTGCACGGGCACGGGCTTGACCTCGTCCTGCAGGGTCTGCAGGGCCGTGATGTAGCCGGGGGGCAGCAGGTCGACGCGGGTGGACCAGAGCTGGCCGAACTTGACCCAGGTGGGGCCGAGCTCCTGGATGGCCGAGACCACGCGCTCGGGGGTGGTCTCCGGTGAGGAGAAGGGGATGCGGACACCGGGCACCCGCAGGCCCGAGATGACGAAGCCCAGGCCGTGCTTCACCAGGACGGTGGCGACCTCGCGCAGCCGGCCCAGGTCGCTGACGGTCTTCTGCAGCCGCTTGGTGCTTCGATAGACGGGACGGACGATGCGCATGGTTCAGCCTACAGCCTACAGCCTACGGCCTACAGCATAGCGCGGTTCGCCAGCTTCCCCATCCGCACCGGCCAGCCGGGCAGGCTCGCGGGGGTCAGGCGGGCATCCCGCGGGCGGGCGGCGGGCAACACGCCCGCGGGCCCCGGATGGGCCTGGACGCGCCCCTGCAGCCCCATGGCGGCCGCCAGCGCACGGGCTGCGTCCTCGAAGGTGGTCTGCTCCCGCCCCACGGCGTGGGTGACGCCCCGGGGGCGCTCGACGAGCAGCCGGGCGACGTCCCCCGCCCAGGCGGGCTGGATGGGGCTGTCGGCGAAGGCTCGGACGGGCCCGGCCCGCAGCAGGTCGGGGAGGCGGGAGAGGAAGTTGCGCCCATCGACGCCATACAGCCAGCCGGTGCGCACGACGTGTCCACCGGCCGCGAGCACCCCCTGCTCCCCGGCCAGCTTCTGGTGGCCGTAGGTCTGCAGAGGCGCCGTAGGGCCATCGGGGGCGTGGGGGCCCGGCCCCGAGAAGACGTAGTTGGTGCTCACGTACCAGAGCTCCACCTCGGCCGCCCACGCGGCGGGGGCCGCGGCGTTCACCGCCCAGCTGTGGGGGTCCGTCTCGCAGGCGTCCACGCTCGCCTGGGCGGCGCAGTAGATGACGGCGTCGGGGCGGTGGGTGCGCAGGATCCGGTCGCGGTCCGCCGCCGAGGTGACGTCGCAGGCGGCGCGGTCCAGGCCCTGGAGGCCCAGGGCGCAGACGTGGCGGCCGAGCAGGCCGGCGGCGCCGAGGACGAGGATGCGAGAGCTGGGGCAGTTCATGAGCCTACAGCCTACAGCCTAGAGCCAACAGCTTGCGAGTGGCGGGGTGGGGCCTCGGTGGCTTCCAGCACGGGTCGGAGACGCCGGAATCCGGTTAGGGCTACCCCTTATCGGAGGTCACTCATGCAGCGCGAGCCGCGTCTTACCCGCTGGGCCCAGGAGCTCAAGGATCGCTACCTCTCTGGCGAGGCCAGCATGTTCATGCTGCACGGCAACGTGCGGGATCTGGTGCCCTGGGATGACGGCGATCGTGTGCGCTACCTGTCGATCCGGTCGTTCCTGGAGCGCTTCCTGGGGCGCTCCAAGGAGATCGTCGTCTACTACAACTGCTCCGAGGGCTTCGAGTTCCCGGATCGGGCCCACCGGGGCCGCTTCCTGCGGGCGGTCAACGCCCGGCGGGTGATCGAGGGTGAGCCGGAGCTGCTGGACCTGTCACGCAACCCCCACGATGCCCTGCCGGTGGTCGAGGATCTGGTCACCGATCCCGCCCAGCGGGCCGGCGTGATCATCGACTACGTCGAGACCATCGTCCCCATGGGTGACCTGTCCTTCATGTCCGACCTGGACAAGGCCAACCTCGTGGCCCTGCAGCGCTGGGCCACCGACCCGGGCCTGCTGAACTCCGACAACCTGGTCATCCTGGTCACCGAGAACCCCTCAGACGTGCACCGGCGGGTGGTGGCCAACGCGCAGCTGGCGGCGGTCGAGGTGCCCTTGCCCAACGAGGACGAGCGGCTCGACTTCATCCGCTCCATCTCCCGCCGCGGCATCGAGCTCGAGATGCCCGAGCAGCGGCTGGCGGAGATCACCGCTGGCCTGTCCGCCATCCAGATCCGCGGCCTGTTCCGGCAGGCGCAGCAGAGCGGCAAGCCCATCACCTACCGCTCGGTGAGCGGCCGCAAGAAGTCCATCATCGAGCAGGAGTGCCACGGGCTGGTCGAGTTCGTGGACCCGGGCCACGACTTCTCCCACGTCGGCGGCCTCGATCGCATCAAGGGCGACCTGATGCAGATGGCCACGGCCATCAAGAAGGGCCACCGCAACCGCGTCCCCATGGGGGTCATCTTCGTGGGCCCCATGGGCACCGGCAAGACCTTCGTGGCCGAGGCCTTCGCGGCCGAGTCCGGGCTCACCTGCCTCAAGTTCAAGAACTTCCGCGAGAAGTGGGTCGGCTCCACCGAGGGCAACCTCGAGAAGATCCTCCAGGTGGTCCAGGCCCTCGGCTACGTCCTGCTGATCATCGACGAGGCCGATCGCTCCCTCTCCTCGGGCAGCGACGGCGACGGCGGGACCTCCAGCCGCGTGGTGGCGCGGATCAAGGAGTTCCTCTCCGACACCGATCACCGCGGTCGGGTCGTCACCCTGATGATGACCAACCGCCCCGACAAGATCGACACCGACCTCAAGCGCCCCGGCCGCTTCGACGTCAAGGTGCCCTTCTTCTTCCCGGAAGAGGACGAGGAGCGCCTGGCCATCCTGCAGGCCATCACCCGCAAGAACAAGCTCGACCTGGTCGAGGACGTGGACTGGACGCCCATCGTGGACGGCACGACCGGCTACTCCGGCGCGGAGCTGGAGTCCGTCCTGCTGGCCGCGGCTCGGCTCGCCAGCATCGAGGATCGCGAGGTGCTCAGCCAGGCGGATCTCGAGCAGGCGGTGCAGGACGTCATCCCCAGCCGCGACACCCGCATGCTCGACTTCATGGAGATGCTGGCGGTCTTCGAGGCCTCGGCTCGCCGGATGCTGCCCAAACGCCACATGGAGCTGACCACCGAAGAGGTCCACGCCCGCCTGGACACCCTCCGCATGGCCCTCGGCCGCCGCGCGATGTAGCTGTGCGGGCCGCGAAGGCATTCGGAGATGCAAAGAGCCTCCACATCGCTTGACAGGGTGGCCCTCAGCCCCTAAGTACCGCCGGCCGCTCCCGGGCTGATCATCCCGGAGGGCACCGTCTACAAGCCACGCCGCCTGCCCCATGCGCGGCCCCGGCGTTGGAGAATGTCATGTACGCCATCATCGACAATCACGGTAAGCAGGTGCGCGTCAGCACCGGCGAGACCATCGAGGTCGATCACATCGACGCCGAAGTCGGCGCCGAGATCACCTTCGATCGCGTCCTTCTTGTGGGCGCCGACGACGTCAAGGTCGGCAAGCCCATCGTGGAAGGCGCCAGCGTGAAGGCCAAGGTCGTCGCTCAGGAGCGCGGCCCCAAGGTCATCGCGTTCAAGTTCCGCCGCCGCCAGCGTAGCCACACCCGTCGCGGGTTCCGCGCGACCATCACCAAGCTCGAGATCCTCGAGATCGTCGCCTAACGGAGGACGTCATGGCTCATAAGAAAGGTCAAGGTAGCTCCCGCAACGGCCGCGACTCCAACGCCCAGTACCGGGGTGTCAAGCGTCACGACGGCATGTTCGTGAGCGCCGGCAACATCCTGGTGCGGCAGCTCGGCACCAAGTTCCACCCCGGTGAGAACGTGGGCGTGGGCCGCGACTGGACGCTCTTCGCGTTGGTCGACGGCACCGTCCGCTTCGAGACCTTCCGGGGCGGCAAGCGCCGGATCTCGGTCTACCCCGAGGCCTAGCGCACACACCGCATCCGCGGAGTGCCGGGCTCTCGCAGCCCACCCGACGAGTTCAGCATGCCCTTCATCGACGAGGTCGAGATCCGAGTCGTCAGCGGGCGTGGTGGAGACGGGTGCGTGTCCTTCCGGCGTGAGAAGTACGTCCCCTTTGGCGGCCCCGATGGTGGGGATGGCGGCCGAGGGGGCTCCGTGATCCTGGTGGCCGATGGTGGCATGAACACCCTGGCCCGCTTCCGGGGTCAGCGGCTGTACAAGGCCGAGAACGGCCGGCCGGGCACGCCACGCCAGTGCACCGGGCGCTCCGGCGCCGATCTCGAGCTGCGGGTCCCCGAGGGCACGCTGGTGCGGGATCTGGGCAGCGGCGACCTGCTGGCGGACCTCGACCACGACGGCGCCCGCCTGCTGGCGGCCCGTGGCGGCGACGGTGGGCGGGGCAACATGCGCTTCGCCACCGCCACCAACCGCGCCCCCCGCAAGGCCGAGGAAGGCCACCACAACGAAGAGCGACGCCTGCTGCTCGAGCTG
The DNA here is from genome assembly GCA_964481655.1 of uncultured Enterobacterales bacterium. Taxonomy (GTDB): domain Bacteria; phylum Myxococcota_A; class UBA796; order UBA796; family JAFGLY01; genus CALDOK01. Next base: position 8,162 of record CAYZVO010000227.1, read on the forward strand.
CGGCTGCTGGCGGATGTCGGCGTCGTGGGCTTCCCCAACGCCGGCAAGTCCACCTTCGTCTCGAGGGTCTCGGCGGCTCGCCCGCGGGTGGCCGACTACCCGTTCACCACCCTGCAGCCCAGCCTGGGGGTCGTGCAGCGCGGCTTCGATCAGTCCTTCGTCGTGGCCGACGTGCCCGGCCTGATCGAAGGCGCCGCCGACGGCGCGGGCCTGGGCCACCGCTTCTTGCGCCATGTCCAGCGCACCCGCGTGCTGCTGCACCTGGTCCGGGCCTGGACCGACGACGACAGCTCGGTGGCCGAACGCTACCTCGCCATCCGGCGCGAGCTCGAGGCCTACGACCCGGCGCTGGCCGAGCGCCCCGAGATCGTGGCCCTGTCGCAGCTCGACGTCGTGCCCCCCGGGGAGCTGGACGCCCTGCGGGCCGAGCTGGCCGAGGCCGGTGTGGACGAAGTCCACGGCTTCTCCGCGGTCACCGGCGCCGGACTGGACCTGCTGCTGGACGCCATCTGGGCGAAGGTCGGAGCGTCGGCGTGAGCGGCGTGCTGGCCCGCTTGGCGTTGGCCGCGGGGCTCGCGCTGGCCATGGGCTGTGAGCCCGCCCCCGAGCCCGAGCAGGAGCTGCTCGAGGCGTCGGAGGTCGTGAGCTTCGGCGACATCGCCAACCTGGGCCCCCACCGCCTCGAGGCCTCCATCCACCGCGCTCAGGTGGTGGACGGCCGGCGTGACGAGGTCGCCCAGGAGCAGGTGCAGCTGGTGTGGCGAGACTGGAACAACTTCCAGCTGGCCCGCCGGCGCGACGGCGTGATCATCTCCCAGGTGCTCGTCGAGGAGGGCTCCGCGCGCGTGCGGCAGGCCGACGGCCGGCTGCTGTCCGTCTCCGACGTCGAGCCCCATCGCGTGGAGCTGCGCATGGCCTGGGACGTCTGGGGCCTGGCCCTGTCGGTGTTCGATGGCGCCATGCAGCTCGAGCACCAGGGCGAGGGCCAGCTCGATGGACGCACCGCCAGCCACTACCGGGTCGGCCTCTCTCCTGATGGCGAGCGCCAGCACGGTCGCATCGTGGCCGACAGCCTCGAAGGCTCCCTCTGGCTCGACGAAGCCACCGCCGTTCGGCTCATGGCCGAGGTGGAGGGCCGCTGGCACCGGGTCGGCCAGGAGCACCTGGTGAACGAGGTGAAGATCATCATGGTCCGCACCGACTTTGGCCTCGCGACAGCCCCAACGGGCTGGGGCGACGGCGGCCCGACCTGACCCCTGACACGCCGCAGGCTTCATCGCTTGCGGTCCACAACGGAGCGCAGTACCGTGACCGAGGACACCATGGAGGACCGAGCCATCACCGCAGCGGACATCACAGAGCGGGCAGCCCTGGCCGCAATGAGCCGGAAAGCCGAAGAGCTCATCATCCTGGACGTTCGTGAGCTCGTCTCCTACGCCCAGTTCTTCATCATCTGCCACGGCACGAGCTCGCGCCAGGTGGCCGCCATCGCCGACGCTGTGCGCGCCGACGTCCGGGACGCCTTCGGAGAGCTCCCTCTGGGAATGGAGGGGCTGCAGGCGGGCCGCTGGGTGCTCGTGGACTACGGCGACGTCGTCGTCCACGTCTTCGAGGAGCATCAGCGGACCTTCTACGACCTCGAGGGTCTGTGGGTCGACGCTCCCCGGGCGCCGCTTCCCCAGGAGCCAATGCCCGCGGGTGCCCCCGCTGCTGCGCCGATCTAGCCGCTCGCCTCGCCCATGAAGCTGCTGATCCTGGAGCTGAGCCGGGGTCGCACGCCGTGGGCGGACGAGGCTGCCTCCGACTACATCAAGCGCATCGGACGCTTCGCGAAGATCGAGGAGCGCCAGCTCAAGCCGGCGCCCCGGGGCATGCCCGAGGACAAGGCTCGGCTCACGGAGGGCGAGCGCCTGCTGAAGGCCACCCGCCCTGGGGATCGCCTGATCGTGCTCGATGAGCGAGGCGAAGGCTGCGACACCATGGCCTTCCGAGATCTGATCGCCGCGGGCGAGCGCGGGGCTTATCGCCGCCTGGTGTTCCTCATCGGTGGTCCCTTCGGGCACCACGAGCGCACCCGGGCCAAGGCCCACAGGCTGCTGGCGCTCTCCCCGATGGTGCTCAACCACCAGATCGCGCGGGTGCTGCTGCTCGAGCAGATCTACCGGGGCTTCACGCTCATCCGCGGCATCCCCTACCACCACTGAGGCCACCATGGGGCTGGGACGGGACCTGCTCGACGTGTTGTTGCCGACGCCCTGTGCGGCCTGCGGTGCGCTGGCGGGGGACGGCAGCCTGGTGCGCCTGTGCGCCGACTGCGAAGGGCTGCTGCCGCGCCACGCCTGGCCCCTCGCCGGTCCCATCCCCGGCATCAGCAGCGCCTGGACCCTTGCCTCCTACGACGGCATCGCCGGGGGTCTGGTGCGGCACGGCAAGTACGGCCGCCGCGAGGAGCTGTTGGCGGAGTTGGCCCGCTACGCCGCCCGGGTCTCGGCGCCGGCGTTGCCCGCCGTGGACCGCATCTGCGGGGTTCCCAGCCCCGTCGGCAGGCGACTGGTGCGCGGCTTCTCCCTGCCGGAGATGTTCGCCGTGGAGCTCTCGGCCCAGCTGGGTGTGCCCCACGAGCGGCTGCTGGCGCGGCGCGGTGGTCCGCGCCAGGCCCAGGTCGAGCGCGCCGAGCGCTGGGACAACCTGCGCGGCAAGGTCCGCCTCCGTCGGCACCCGCCCACGGACGCCGCGGTCTTGCTCGTGGACGACGTGGTCACCACCGGGGCCACCGCCGCGGCCTGCGCCGAGGTGCTGGTGATGGGAGGGGCCCGAGAGGTGCACCTGTTCGCGTTCGCATCCGCGCTGGCGTGAGATCTACGAATCGTGGCGACAGGGCTCATCCGCGGCGTAGACCGCGACATGGCTACCCGGATCGCCCGACCGCCTCGTGATGTCGCAAACGCCCCGACAAAGAATGACATCAAGTCCGTACTCGTGGGTCCGAACCATGTGTACGTATAGAACAGGAGTTTCGCTGAGCCACGTCATTCGCGGATGTCCTGGCCGGCATTGGAATCATCGCTTTCGAGGTCTTTACGTCTTCTTGGCACGGGATGTGCTTGGATGGAGGTCAGGAGTCCTGTGAGGTGTCCACAAGAGGAGACCCACGGTGAAGGAGGTCGGTATGAATCGCACTGAGACAGTCTCCCTGGGCGATCTCATCTCCCTGTTCTACGAGGAATACTTGGCGCTGTACGGCGACGAGGAGCTCGCCGCGGTGGCTGCGGCCGCCACGGTCAACGAGCTGCTCGCCGATCGCGCCCAGCGACCCGAGGACGCGGAAGAGGCAGCTTAGAGACCCAGCGCCCCGCGCGGGGCCGAGTCGACGCCACGCGGCGACGATCTCGTTCCGGCCAACACGCCCGCTCGTGCCCGAGCGGGCTTCGTGCTCCTCGGGCCCCCCTCGTCCCGCGGCGGCCTTTGCAGGCCCTGTCTTCCTTGGTAGGTTGACACCACCGCCCCCCGCGTCTGCGGCGTGCTCCCCTGCGTCCGGACCGGCAACCGCCCCCTCGCCCCCGACCCCCCCCATGAACGGCAGCCCCACGACCGCCATGGACCTGGCACGGCTCGAGCAGGTCATCACCATCGAGATGGCCTGGACGCTGCACCAGGCCCGCATCAAGGTGGTCGACGCCCTCCTCGATGAGGTGCGGGATCACGTGCTGCTGGCCCTGCCTGACGAGCTCGCGCTGGCCGAGGCGGGGCCGTGGACCCGGCGGCTGGTCGCCGACTACCTCGAGCGGGTCCTCGAGCACTCCTACCGGGGGCCCCAGGCCGAGCAGGCCGGCCTGCCCGCCGTGGACGAGAGCTGGCGGCAGGCCATCGAGCAGGCCTGCGACCCCATGGCCCTGGCGGTGCTCCGGCTGCGTTACGGCGACGGGCTCGCCCCTGCGGACGTCGCCCGCCACTGCGGGCTCGATCTCTCATCACTGCAGGCGGTCATCGAGGGGCTCAGGGAGCTGATGCGGGCCGAGGCCCGCGGCCGCCTCGGGACCGTCGGCGGCGGGGTCGCCTGGATCGACGCCCAGCTGGGACGGGTGGCCACCGCGGTGGGCGCCAGCTGCCCCGACGCGGGTGTGCTGGTGGGCATCGTGCGAGGGCGTGAGCCCCAGTCCCCCCACGAGCAACGGCTGCACGGGCACGCCAGCTCATGTCCCCACTGCGCCCGCGGCGTGCGCCTGCTGCGGGCCGGCATCCTGCGCCCCGAGCACCTCGTCGGGCGGGGACGCACCCAGCGCCCGGACGACGTCGTCCACCTGCTGGCGCTGCACCTGCACCCCCGGGCCCGGCAGCACCTGCGGGGGCTGGTGGGGGCCCTGGGGCGCGGTGTGCTGCGGGTGGGCGAGGACTCCATGCTGGTGGACCTGTCCCGGACCCCCGCCTGGAAGGACGTGCTCGCGCAGCGTGCCCGCATGGGGCTGCCCTCCCGTGATCAGCTGCGGGGCGCTCTGTACCGCGGGCCCGGTCGCTGGACCTCCCGGGTCGTCATCGGGCCGGCCCCGGTCACCGCCCTGGATCTGTCCCGGGCGCGCCCCTGGGGAGAGGTCGACGACATCCCCGCCCTGCCGGATCCGCTGCCCCCTCCCCCCAGCGTCGCCCGTTGGTGGTCCGGCGCCGTGGCGGTGGGCACCATCGCCGTGCTGGTGGGCGGCTGGGCCCTGCTCGAGCGGGAAGACCGCGCCGCCTATCCCCTTGAGGCCGAGATCAGCGACGGCGGGGGGGCTGTGGTGGCCCGCTTCGACGTGGACGACCTCGCCTACGTCAACGCCTACACCTTCGGGCCCGGTGGCGTGGAGCCCCAGCTCGAGAGCGCCGCGGCTGCGGACAAGGCGGTGCTGGCCACCGGCGAGGGCGACTTCCAGCTCGTCACCCTCGACCCCGGCGTGGTCATCGTCTCCTCTCCAGGGCCCATCGCGGATCTCGAGCAGGTCTGGCGCAGCCGTGACCTGTTGAGCCAGGGCGAGGCGGGTATCCGCGAGCGCATCCTGGCCATTCAACCCGACAGTGACGTGGCGGTCTTCTGGGACGGGGATTAGGCAGACCGGCCGTGGTTGCGGACCTTCGCCCCGTCGCAGCCTGACCGATCGAGCAGGAGCCACCATGCGCGTCACGCCGCTGGACATCATCCAGAAGGACTTCGACAAGGTTCGGCGCGGCTTCGATCCGGACGCCGTGCGGGAGTTCCTCGAGGAGGTCCGCGAGAGCCTCGAAGAGGTGCTCAAGGAGAACCAGCAGCTCAAGGACCTGCTGGTGGCTCGCCAGGACGAGATCGCCACGCTGCGCGAGAGCGAGCTGGGCATCAAGGACACCCTGCTGCTGGCCCGGCAGCTCGCCGCCGACGTGCGCCGCGCGGCTCACAAGGAAGCCGACGTCATCGTGGGCGAAGCGCGCATCGAGGCCGAGCAGATCCTGGCCACCGCCCACGACGAGCACCGGCGGACCATGGAGCAGATCATGCGGCTCCGGGCCATCCGCCAGCACTACTTCTCGAACATGCGCGCGCTGCTGGACAGCCAGGCCAAGACCCTGACCGAGATCGAGGCCCACTCCGAGGCCCTCGCCCTGCCGGTCCAGGCCGACGGCATCGAACACGCCGAGCCCGGCGGCTCCACCTGAGTTTTTCCCTCCACACACACTCCGAGGTCACCATGTCCGCTGTTGCCAAGTTCTTCGAAGAGATCCTGCCCGAGAAGCTGGCCGATAACGAGGAGCTCGCCGAGACCATCGGCGCCGCCATCCAGTTCGACATCGAGGGCGCCGGCACCTGGACCCTCGACTGCCGCGATGGCGGCAAGGTCGTCAACGGCGCCGTCGACGAGCCTGGTTGCGTCGTCGCGACGACCAAGGATCACTGGGAGCAGATCCTGGAGAACCCGATGATGGCCACCCAGTTCTTCATGATGGGTGAGCTCACGGCGACCGACCTGGGCCTCGCCATGCAGCTCCAGAACATCTTGGGGTGAGCTGAGGCGTTCATACCGACGGGGCTTCGCCCCGCGGCATAACGCCCGAGCTCCCGCCGGGGCGCTGCGGGCCGGCCCGCGGTGCTGGGGGCGGGGTGTGGTGCTGGTGGTGTCGCGGCGCTCATGCCGGCTGCGGCTGCGCCTGGCGGCATAGCGCCCGGGTTGTGCCTGGGGACGCTCTGCGGCGAGGCGAAGCCTTGTCCGCAGGAGCGCCAAGACCCGGCCCTCCGCCGCCGGAGTGGGGAGCGTTGGCGCTGTGGGCGCCAAGACCCGGCCCTCCGCCGCCGGAGTGGGGAGCGTTGGCGCTGTGGGCGCCAAGACCCGGCCCTCCGCCGCCGGAGTGGGGAGCGTTGGCGCTGTGGGCGC
>CAYZVO010000228.1:0-14510 GCA_964481655.1 uncultured Enterobacterales bacterium
GAGCCCAGCTGCAAGGACGTGGGGGTGCGCTACGGCGCCGAGAGCTACACCAAGCTGGAGCTGGGCTACCGGCTCATCGACGCCGACGAGGCCGCGGAGATCTTCCGGGAGTGCGCCGAGGCCGGCCTGGTCCACACGGTGGACTTCTGCATGCAGTCGGGCCGCTGGAGCTTCGTGGTCTGCAACTGCGACGCCGAGATCTGCGTGCTGACCAGGGTCCACAACGTCACCGGCCGCTTCCTCTACCCTGGCCCTGAGCGCGCCCTGCACGATCCAGGGCGCTGCGGCGGGGTGGAGGCCTGCGGCGCCTGCATCGACGCCTGCATCTTCGGCGCCTGCTCCGCCGAGGGTGACGAGGTCGTGCTGCTGGACGAGCGCTGCCTGGGCTGCGGGCGCTGCGCGGACCGCTGCGACGGCGCCATCACCATGGCCGCCCGGCCCGACGGCGGCCACGCCCTGGGGGGCGAACCCTGGGGTGCCGACACCCCCGAAGGGACATGACCGCCGGGGCACGGGCTCCGATCTGTCAGGGGAATGTCAGCGAGAAGCGGCTAAGAACCGTCACCCACCCGCTGGTACGCATCTTGCGAGCATCCTCGGTAGACCCGGAGACCCCATGCTCGCCCCCATCATCGCGCTCGCCATCCTCAGCACGGCCCCGCAGGCGGAGACACCCTGCTCGGCCCTCATCGACTTCGAGGCCCCGGCGGACACCGGCATGGGGGTCCACGACATCGCGTGGGAGCGCGAGGTGGATCAGGCCGCCACCCTGCTGGCGGACCAGCGCCGGCCCGACTGCGCCAAGGCCCTGTCCAGCGATCTGTCCGCCGCCCTGCGCGCGGCCCTCGAGGACGGCCAGATCGACGAGGACCGCGCCGGTGTGCTCATGGCGCGCCTGGGGCGGGTCGGGCACAGCGCCACCGAGCAGCTCCACGCCTGGCGCCTGCTGGCCCAGGGCCGGCCGGACCAGGCCCAGCGCGCGGCCCAGGACGCCTCGGAGTCCCTGATCAAGGGTGGGCTGGCCGCGGAGCTCGGCAGCACCCGGGCGAACCGCCTGGAGAGCCTGCTGGACGACCTGTTCACCCTCGCCGAGGACGCCGCGGACGTGCGGGCCCAGCTCAGCGCAGGGGACACCACCCACGCCAGGCAGCAGACCGAACGCCTGGGGAACCTGGCCCAAGGCTGGTGCGACCAGGGCCGCCTGGGGCAGCCCCAGTGCGAGGCGGTCGCCACCGAAGCGGCCGCGCTGATGGCCATGGTGGAGCAGCGCGGGCAGGGCTCGGTGCCCTACCTCTACCAGCAGGACAACCTGCTGGAGCCCGACGGCACCGGCGCCAACACCGCCGTCGCGATGCTGCTCGCCCACTTCGGCGCGACGGTGACCCCCGACGCCATCACCCAGGAGTACGGCCACCGCTTCGCCGACAAGCCCGGGGGGCTGGCCTCGGTCTTCAACGACTACGCCGTCCGCCACCGCCTGCCCGTGCGGCTCATCCCCCACAGCGACGGCAGCATGGCTCAGCTCGACCGCCAGCTCGACGCCGGGACCCCGACCATCGTGCACGGCCGCTTCGGCGTGGGCGGCCACGCGGTGGTGGCCCTGCGCAAGTCCGGCTCGGACTACGTGGTCAACGATCCGGGGGGCCGCTGGACCGAGCGCTTCGAGGGCGGCTACGGCTACAGCCGCGCCACCGACGGCCAGAACGCCCGCTACAGCGGCGGCAGCTTCCGCAAGGCCGTGGCCACCCACGACGGCGTGAACTCGGCGGCCGTGCGCTGGCACGAGCTGCGCTGGGTCGAGTGAGGCGCCACGGGGCTGTGTACACTGGAGGGGTCCACCGCCCGAGCCCACCGTGAAGCAGCACCTCGCCCTCATCGCCCTCATCCTCGTCGCCTGTGAGCCCGCGCCGGACTCCGGACCCGAGACGACCCCTCCCGACTCTCCCGCGGAGACCGGCGAGACCGGACCCGACGAGACCGCGCCGCCGGACGAGACCGGGGAGACCGGCGAGACCGAGCCCCCGGACGAGACCGGGGAGACCGGCGACGACACCGGCGATCCCGGAGAGACCGGCGACACCGGAGAGCCCATCGAGACCATGATCGAGAAGCTCGATCCCTGGTTCCAGCCGGCCGTCCGCTTCAGCCCCGATCCTCTGGTGGATGGCGCTCCGGTGACCATCACCTACGAAGGCCGCATGGTGGGCAAGGCCAAGCAGCTCGAGCTCCGCTACGGCTTCGACCACAGCTCCCCCATCTGGCCCGAGGAGATGACCGCCACGAAGACGGGCTTCGAGGTCACCATGGACGTGCCCAAGGGCAGCCTGGCCCTGCACGTGGACTTCGCCAACCCCGAGACCGACGAGCGCGACGACCGCACGGGCCTCGGCTACCACGTCGCGACGCGCTTCCCCTACCTGGGTCCCTGGCTGACCTGGAGCACCACCGCCACCCCGGGCTCGGGCATCCGGGTCGGCTGGGAGACCACCCAGCCCTGCCTGGGCGTGCTCGAGTACGGCCTCACCGATGCCCTCGGGTCCTGGGCAGCGGGCAGCTACGAGGACACCGTCCACCACGTGGAGGTCACAGGCCTGAGCGCCGGCGACACCCTGCACTACCGGGTCTGGGACAGCCGCGGGCAGGTCTCGGACACCTACAGCTACGAACTGCCCGACGTCACCGGCCCGTACAGCTTCATCGCCCTGTCGGACATGCAGCCCTACACCACCGACGGACGCCTGGTGGACACCGCCGCGGAGCTGGTGAGCAGCCACAGCGACGCGGCCTTCGCCATGATCGCCGGTGACATCGTGGGCTGGGACCACCCCGCCTCCTGGTGGACCAGCCTGCACATCATGCGCGAGCTGTGGCCCACGGTGCCCATCGTCCCCGCGGCGGGCAACCACGACGGCTACGGCTCGACCACCACCTTCTGGGGCTTCGACCGCTACCTGACCCCCCCCATCGCGTCCACGGGCGAGCCCTGGTACAGCATCGACTTCGGCACCACACGCCTCATCTCCCTGTACAGCAACGACCCGGTGACCATGGCCCAGGGCGGGGACCAGTACGACTGGCTCGAGATCGACCTGGCCAGCTGCTGGCACAGCGGGGCCCGGGTCTGTGACTGGGTCTTCGCCTTCTCCCACGTGCCCCCCTACAACACGGGCACCCGCCACTTCTGGGAACAGGAGGACGTGCGCGAGGTGACGGGCTTGTTCGACGGCGAGGTCGACTGGCACGTCGCGGGGCACGAGCACATGTACCAGCGCTTCCTGCCCCTGCAGTACGAGTCCACCGTGGCCTTCTCGGAGAGCTACGGCGTGGGCAGCGACGACGGCGTCGGCTTCATGACCCTGCCCACCGCGGGCTCTGGCCCGGGCGGCGGCCTGATCGCGACCCACGACCCCGACGCCGGGGTCCGCGACCTGCTGGCCTTCCCGGAGCTGGCCTGGAACGACAAGTCCATCGACAGCGAGATGGGCTTCGTGAGGGTCGATGTGGACGGCACCGACCTGAGCTTCACCTCCTGGGCCACCGGCCCCTCGTCCAAGGTCGAGCCCGCCGAGGTCCTCGAGACCTACACCTACAGCCGCTGACGCCATGCTCTCGTTCACAGCCCTGGCGTTCGCAGGACAGGCCCTGGCGCTGCCCCCCCCTCCCCCCCCGACTCGGCCCACGAGTACCTGGGCTGCGACCGGGCCGAGCGCCTCGAGCGGATCGGGGCCACGGACGGGCTCCCGGTGGAGCCGGATCGACCCCTGCACCTGTTCCGGGACCGCAGCGGACGCCTGATCGCCTCGAGCTACACCCCGATGGGCGCCACCGAGCCCGTCTCCGAAGGCGCGCCCGCAGGTGCCACCCCGGACGACGGCGTCTGGTCGAAGCTGGTCTCCGACGATGGCTGCTCGTTCTGGTACCGCGACCGGCCGATGGCCGTGCACCTCCCCGCCGACGGCTCCGGGGCCGAGGCCTGGCTGCACCCCGACCGCGCCGAGGACGTCCTGGGCGCGAGCATGGAGGTGCTGGACAGCGGCATCTCCCTCGAGGGCATCCCCAGCTCGAAGCGAGCGCCCGACGCCGTGGTCCGCGTCAACGCCTCGGTCCGACCCGCGCTGATGCTCAGCTGCCCCGAGCCCGGTCCCGGCATGACCATCGCGGTCTACGACGGACAGCTGGCGGTGTGGTGCCCGGTCGACGACCCGGCGGCGTGGCTGCAGACCAACGCCTCCGTGCAGGGATCTCGCGCGGGGCTGTGGTCCATGGGGGCCCCGGGGCTGCTGGACTGGGCCGCGCCGGTGGGCGCCGGTGTGCTGCGGGCCGACGCGCGCGAGGTCGTGGCGTCCGCCGCCGCGGGCACGGGCGACGCCTGGCTGCCGCCCGAGCTGGCGGCCGCCGCTGGCGTGGTGTCCATGCGCAGCACCGACCAGGGCCGCCTGACCCTGATCTCGAGCGCCGAGGACGGCCTCGCCCGCGGCCGCATCGTCATCGAGGACGGCGATCTCTTCGAGCTGTTCTCCGAGCAGGGCCCGCTGCCCCTGGGCATCATCGCGGGCACCGAGCCCATCACCAGCGTGCGCCCCGTGGCCCCCGTCCAGACCGAGGGGGGCGTCCTGGGGGGCGTGCTGGGGGCCGTGGTCGGACACTCGGAGCCAGCCTCCCGCGAGCAGCTGTGCGCGTCCGGCCACGCGGAGTCCTGCGCCCGGCTCGCGGACCAGCTCTACCGCGTCGACGGCGAGCTCGAGCGCGCGGGCCCGCTGGCGGTCCAGGCCTGCGAGGGTGGCCACCCGGCCGGCTGCTACACCGCGGCCATGGTGTGGTCCGACGAAGCCAACCCCGATCGGGACCTGCCGCTGGCCCTCGACTACCTCGTGCGCAGCTGCGACGGTGGGCTCGAGCTGGGCTGCCGGATGGTGTCGATGGTCCGAGAGCAGGGGCACTGGGGTGAGGCGGCGCCCCAGCCCACCGAGCCCTAGCCGCCTTGGTGCAGGCCGGGCTGATGGGGCCCGGGATCAGGCCGCACGGGCAGACACCCCGTCAAGCACCGGCTCGCTGCGCCCGCGCCAGGCGACGCGCCGTCCGCTGCGGGCGCGGACCAGGCCGTAGACCTGGGTGGCCAGCAACAGCAGGACACCCGCGGGGTGGCCGAGCACCGACCGCCAGGGCTGACCGAAGCGTCGGCGGGCCACAACCCGCGGGAGCCAGACCAGCGCCACCGCCAGCGCGGCGAGCAGCGCGGCCTGCCACCTCAGCCAGGGTCCCAAGGCCAGCAGCAAAAAGGGCAGCACCTGCCCCAGCAGCAACAGGCTGCCCAGGCTGGCGAGCACCGGGGGGCGGCCCAGGCCTTCGTCGGCGTTCTTGGCGAAGCCCGCCACGGTCTGCCGCGCGTCCCGGTACATCCTCACCGACAGCAGGCCGCTGAGGTCCAGCAGATCCGTCGCGATTCCCGCCCGCCGGAATGCACGGGGCAGCGCCAGCCCGTCGTGACGGGTGTGCCGGATCGCGGCGTGTCCCCCGGCCCGATCGTAGGCCCACCGCCGCGCCGCGAAGACCTGACCGACCCCCGCGGCGTAGGCGGGATGGGCGCTCTGGCGCATACGACCGAGGGGCAGGAAGCCCAGCAGGACGAAGGGGATCAGCGGCACGATCAGGTCCTCGAGCCAGCTGCCCGTGCGCTGGTGGGGCACCCCGCTGACCAGCCCCGCGCCCGAGGCATCCAGCCCCGCCAGCAGCCGGGCGAGGGCGTCGGGGTGCACGCTCAGGTCCGCGTCCAGGAAGACGAGAGCCGGACCCGCGCTCGTCCGGGCCCCGGTGTGGCAGGCGAACATCTTGCCGTTCCAGCCAGCGGGCAGCGTCGGCGCCTCCACCAGCCGCACCCTGGGGTCCCGGGCCGCCCGCTCGAGGACCAGACCGGGCGTCGCGTCGGTGGAGCCATCGTCCACCACCGCGATCTCGAGCTCCACCCCGCGGGACGCCAGCAGCTCGTCCAGGATGCGCCCGATGTTGGCTTCCTCGTCCCGGGCGGGGACGATCACGCTCACCCGCCTGGCCGGGAGACCGGGCGTCGGTGACGGCGGGGGCCGGAAGCGCGCGAGGTTGCGCAGGAAGAGCAGCGCCGGGGCGGCGGCCAGGACCAGGCTGACGGCGGCGAGACCGGTGAGGATCACAACTCTCTCCCGGCCACCACCGCGGCGTGCTCGGGGTCCCAGCGGCGGCCGCCCACCAGGGCCTTGACGCGCTGGAACAGATCGTAGACGGGGTTCACCCCCGCCCGCCCGGCGACCAGCCGCTCGAAGCGTCCCGGGTCCCGGGCGGCCGCGTCGACCGCCAGGGCGTCCTGGGTGTCCTCGAGGGCCCGGGCCACCAGCGCGGTCCAGGCCGCGGGCGCCAGCGCGCGGCCGTCGGGCACCCGGATGGGCTCACCGAACCGCACCAGGGCCTCGGGCAGGCGCTCGTCCCAGAAGCGGTAGTCCAGGGCCACCGGCAGCACCGTGGCGTCGTTCAGCTCGTGCAGGACGTGGCCGATCCCGGGCCGGAGCTCCACCGGCCGCGCCGCGCTGTCCACGAACTGCCCCTGGGGGGTCAACCACAGGGCGCCGTCGGAGCGGGAGAGGACCCGCCGGGCCGCGCCGAGCAGCTGCGCGTAGCCGCGGGAGCTCCCCGCCTCGACCCCGAAGAAGCCCAGCCAGCGGAAGAAGCGGTAGCGCTCGAGCGCCCGGGCCTCGATGGGCGCAGCGATCCGGTGCCCGGCGAAGCGGGGCGCGAGCACGGCGGCGATCATGGGGTCCCACCAGGAGGGGTGGTTCAGGGCGACCACCAGGGGACCGGAGAAGGTCTCCGGTGCTGCCCCCGCCCTCGCGAGGCGCACGGCGTGGAAGTGCCGCGCGACGTAGCGCCTCGAATACCAGGAGAAGAGACCCACGAACCAGGGTCGGCGCTCCTCGAGAGGGTCAGGGGCAGTCACCGGAGTCGAAGTGGGAGGGGAAGACATGGCTCAGGCCGCCTCGCGGCCCACGCCGGAGCGCTCGGTGCGGGCGTCCTCGTCCAGGGCGTCCGCGGCGATCCAGCCGGACATCATGACCATCGGCATCCCCGGGCCCGGGTGGGCGGCGCCGCCGGCCAGGTAGAGCCCGGGCACGTCCGCGCGTCGGTTGGCGGGCTTGAGGGCGCCGCTGAGCTTGCCGTGGCTGGCCAGACCGTAGATGGCGCCGTTCAGCACACGGTAGCGGTCGTGGATGCCCTGGGGGGTGAGCCAGGCCTCGGTGCGGATGCGGGACTCGAGATCGTGCAGGTTCGCCGTGTAGGCCAGCTTGTCGAAGATCACCTCGCGGTACTCCGGAAGCATGGTCGTCCAGTCGTGGTGGTCCCGCAGGTAGGGGGTGTGGATCAGCAGGTAGAGGGCCTCGCCCCCCGGGGGGGCCACCGACGGATCGGTCTGGGCGGGGGCCGCGATGTAGACGGTGGGATCCGGGGCCGGCTCGCCGCGGCGGTAGATGGCCTCGAACTCCTCGGCGTGATCCCGGGAGAACACGAAGTTGTGGTGGGCCAGGTGCTCGTAGGGACGGTCCAGGCCCAGGTAGGCCACCACGCCGGAGCAGGCGGGCTCGGACTTCTCGGCCCTCTCGAAGCGCCGGCCGAGGCGCCCGCCGATGAGCTCGCGGTAGGTCCGCACCGCGTCCATGTTGGAGATCACGGCCGAGGCCGGGATGCGCTCGCCGCGGTCGGTGTGCACGGCACAGACGGCGCCGTCCCCATCCAGCTCGATGCGGGTCACGCCCACGCCGGTGCGCAGCTCGGCGCCCAGCTTGGCGGCCAGGCCCGCCAGGGCGTTCGGCACCTGGGAGATGCCGCCCATGGGGTACCAGACCCCGTCGTCCACCTGCATGTGGGCGATGGAGGCGAGCACCGCGGGGGCCGCGCCGGGGTTGGACCCCACGTACTGGGTGAAGTGGTCCAGCAGCTGAGCCGCCTGCTCGTCGGGGACGTAGCGGCGCATGATCTTCGCCACGTCCAGATCCGGGCGGATGCGCCAGAGATCGGCCAGCACACCGGGAAAGGCGCCGGGCTTCTTGATGATGTCGGCGATGCTCCCGACCGACTGCCAGAAGAAGTACTTGTCGCTGATGCGGTGCAGGTCTCTGGACCAGCTCACCAGCTTCTTGTAGCCCTCGCCCAGGTTCTGGCCCGGGCCGAAGGCCTCGAGCTCGCGAGCCATGCGCTCGACGTCCTGCACCAGGTCGAGCTGGCGGCCGTCGTCGTAGAACGCCCGCCACTGGGTCTCGAGGCGGACCAGGTCGAGCCAGTCGCCGAGCTCTTCCCCCGCCTCGGCCCACAGCTTCTTCAGGACCGTGGGGTAGGTCAGGATCGTGGGGCCCATGTCGAAGCGGTAGCCGCTGTCTTCGTGGACCGCCGCCTTGCCGCCGAGCCAGTCGTTGGCCTCGAGCAGCAGGGCGCGGTGGCCGCGGGCCGAGAGGGTCACGGCCGCCGCGAGGCCGCCCAGGCCGCCGCCGATGATGACGATGGGATCGATGTGGGTGTCCATGATGGTCTCCTTCGGCCTAGGCCACGTCGGCCAGCCGGGTGGGCTCGGCCGCGGGGGTGACGGTGTGGGTGTCGGCGCTGACGACCGGCTCCAGCACAGGCAGGTCGGCGAGCAGGGCGTTCGCCGCGATGCGGGCGCCTTCGTAGATGACGGGCAGGCCGGAGCCGGGGTGGGTGCCGCCGCCCACGATGTACAGCCCCTCTCCATCCTCGAAGCGGTTGCCCGGCCGCATGACCATCATCTGGTCCAGGCTGTGGGCCAGGTTGAACACCGCCCCCAGGTGGACCTCGTAGGTCTGGGACCAGTCCGCTGGCGTCACGACCCGCTCGTAGCGGATGCGGCGCTCCAGATCGGTGATGCCGAGCTTGGCGAGCTGAGCGATGACCCGGTCGCGCATGGGGCCGCGCTCGGCCTCCCAGTCGATGTCCGCCCGCAGGTTGGTGATGGGCACCAGCACGTACAGGGTGGAGTGGCCCTCGGGGGCCAGGGTCGGGTCGGTGACCGACGCGTTCTGCACGTAGACCGAGAAGTCCTCGCCCAGGGGCTCACCGCCCTCGATCTCGGCCATGTTCCGCTGGTAGTCCTCGGCCACGTAGATGCTGTGATGCTCGAGGTCCTCGAAGCTCCCCTCGACGCCCAGATAGAGCATGAAGGTGGAGCAGGAGTAGCCGCTGTTATCGATGCGGGTGTCGTCCCAGCTGGGGCGCTTGTCCTCGGGCACGATGCGCTGCATGGCGCGCGCGAAGTCGCCGTTGACCACCACCGCGTCGGCGTAGCGCTCGCCGTCGGCGATGCGGACGCCCACGGCGCGGTCGCCCTCGTAGAGCACCTCTTCCACGGGGGTGTCGAGGTGGAGCCGGGCGCCCAGCTGCTCGGCCACGCGGGCCATGGCCACCGAGACCTGGCCGAGGCCGCCGGTGACGTGGAAGATGCCGTACTCGTACTCGATGAAGGAGAGGATCGAGAAGACCGACGGGCACGAGAACGGGGACATGCCGAGGTACTTGGACTGGAAGGTGAAGGCCAGGCGCAGACGGGGGTCGTCGAAGTGACGGGCCAGCTCCTGATCCAGGGTCAGGTGGGGGCGCAGGTGGGGGAGCACGCGCAGGGTGTCCAGGCCCACCAGGTCGGTCCAGCTGCCGAAGCCGCGCTCGAGCAGGGGGCGGAAGCGGGCCAGCTTGGTGCGGTTGTCGTCCATGAAGGACTCGAAGCCGCCGGCGTCCTGGGGGGAGAAGCAGGCGACCTCGGCGGCCATGGCCTCGTGGTCGGCCTGGGCCTTGATCCTGCCGCCCTCGCCGAAGACGAGATCGTAGTGGGTGTCGAGCTTGACCAGCTCCACCTCGTCCTCGAGGCGGTGGCCGACGGTGGCGAAGATCTCCGACAGCACCCGCGGGTACATGAAGAAGGTGGGACCCAGATCGAAGGTGTAGTCCTCGTCTCCGAAGGTCGAGGTGCGGCCGCCGACGCGATCGAGCCGCTCGTAGACGTCCACCTCGACGCCGGCGTGGGCGAGGAGCATTGCGCTGGCCAGGCCTCCGGGGCCGGCGCCGACGATGATGACCTTGCGTTCCATGGTGTTGCCTCCTGGTTGGACAGCGTGGTTCTGCGCTGCATGGATTATGTTTAGGTTCTGTTCAGAAAAGTGACGAGTGGGGAGGCTTACAAAACTATACAGACCCTAAACAAACCCGTACGCGTGGCGGGAGCACCTGAAGTGCTCCCCCCATGTTCCGTGGGCCCCGCGCCACGCAGGGGAGCAGTTCATCTGCTCCGCAGGTGCCGCTCCCGCGACCGCCCAACAGCCCGTCGCCACCGACCCCGACGAAGGAGTGCTTACAAGACGAGACATCGGAGCTGTGATTCTTGGGAACCGTTCCCATACTGGACAGGACAAGTAGCCCTCGAACGGGCTAGCTTGCCCGCGGGTCCACGATTCCACCAAAGGGAGGTCTCATGCTCACGTTCTCCGCCCTGGCCGGCCTCGGCCTGCTGCTTTCGGTTCCATCCACCCACGCCGGGATGCTCGAGCGATTGGTGGACACCGACGGCAGCCTCGACAAGAACGACCAGGTCCGGGACGGCGGCCAGTGGGCCGACATCTTCCCCGTGGACCTCGCGGCGGGCGATCGCCTGCTGGTGGAGATGGAGGGCTCGAAGAAGCTCGACACCTTCCTGGTGGTCAAGGCCCCCAGCGGCCAGGTGTTCGAGAACGACGACGCGGGCTCGTCCAACGTCAGCGCCATCGACCTGTTCGCCGACGAGGGCGGCACCTGGATCGTCTACGCCTCGAGCTACGGCGCCGGGCAGAAGGGCAAGTACTCCCTGCGCATCTCCAAGGCCGAAGGCGACGGCACCGCCCCCAGCGCCGGCACCACCCCGCAGCATCAGGGCGGCGAGGTCCAGCTCCCCAGCCTCACCATGGGCCAGGCCTCCAGCGGTCGCCTCGAGGCCGGCGATCTGCAGCTGGACAACGGCGAGTGGTTCGACGCCTACGAGGTCCAGCTCCAGGCCGGCCAGCAGGTGGCCGCGGAGATGAGCTCGAGCGGGCTGGACACCTACATCGGCGTGCGCTCCCCCTCGGGCGACGTCACCGGCAACGACGACTGGGAAGGCTCCCAGACCCGCTCCCGCGTGGAGTGGGTGGTCGAGGAGACCGGCACCTGGGTGGTGCTGGCCACCACCTACGCCGCGGGCCAGGCCGGTGACTACAGCGTCAAGGTCGAACCCGTCACGGGCGGCGGCGGCGACAGCGCCCAGGCCGCGGGCGGCCCCGAGCGCTGGAGCGGCTCCCTGGGCGAAGGCGATCAGGTCATCAGCTCGGGCGAGTGGATGGACCCCATCTACGTCTCCGGCGAGGCCGGCGAGCGCTGGATCGTCGACCTGCGCTCCAGCAGCTTCGACCCCTTCCTGGTGCTGCGCACCCCCCAGGAAGAGCAGCTGGTCAACGACGACTTCGAGGGCGCCTCCGACCGCTCCCTCATCGACTACACCCTGCCCGTCAGCGGCGACTACATCATCGGCGTCACCACCTACCGGGCCGGCGAGTCCGGCAGCTACGACCTCTCCCTGCGCCGCGTCGGCGCCGAGGACGCGCCGGCCACCGCCAGCGCCGAGGGCGACGTCTACTCCGGCAGCCTGGGCTCCGGCGACGAGCAGCTGGACAACGGCGAGTGGTACGAGACCTTCATGGTCTCGGGCCTGCCCGGCCAGACCCTGAAGGTCGAGATGCGCGGCAGCTTCGACACCTACCTGGGGGTGCTCGGCCCCAACGACTGGAAGGCCGAGAACGACGATGGCCCCGACGGCAGCGGCCAGAGCCTCATCGAGGAGGTCCTGACCGAGGCCGGCGACTACCTCATCATCGCCACCTCCTACGCCGCGGGCCAGGGCGGCGACTTCACCGTCGAGGTCACCACCGGCCAGTCCAGCCAGGAAGAGGCCGGACAGCGCGACGTCATCCAGCTGGCCTCGGGCAGCCCCACCACCGGTACCCTGAGCGCCGGTGACATGACCCTCGAGGCCGGGGAGTACTCGGACGTCTACGTCTTCGACGCCGTCGCCGGCCAGGGCATCGCGGCCTCGGTGGGCTCCACCGACTTCGATCCCTACATGGCGCTGATGTTCCCCGACGAGTCCATCGTGCAGAACGACGACTGGGAGGGCAGCTCCCAGCTGTCCCGGGTCGAGCTGGTGGCCCCCGAGACCGGCCGCTACCGCCTCATGGCCACCTCCTACCGCCCCGCGGCCACCGGCAGCTACACGGTCCAGGTGGACCTCGGCGGCGACGTGGACGTCACCCAGTACGCCTCCCACAGCGGCGTGGGCGACACCTACGGCGTGTTCGTGGGCATCAGCGACTACCCGGATGGCGGCCCCAGCGATCTCGACATGACCCGCGAGGACGCCGAGTACCTCTACGCCGGGATGCAGAACGCGGGCATGGCCCCGGCCAACGGCGTGCTGCTCACGGACAGCCAGGCCACCGTCGATGCGATGGTGAGCGCGGTGCGCGACCTGGGCTCCCGCATGGCCGAGGACGACCGCCTGGTGCTGTTCTACTCGGGCCACGGCGGCCGTGTGGAGCACACCGGCGGCTTCCAGGCGGCCGACCCCGACGGGTTCGACGAGACCCTGGCGCTGTACGACGCGCAGATCACCGACGACGCCCTGGCCGCGGTGCTCGACGAGATCGAGCACGGCACCGTGCTGGTGGTCTTCGACTCCTGCTTCTCCGGTGGGTTCTCGAAGGACCTCATCAGCCGTCCCAACCGCATGGGCCTGT
Organism: uncultured Enterobacterales bacterium; assembly: GCA_964481655.1. Lineage (GTDB taxonomy): Bacteria > Myxococcota_A > UBA796 > UBA796 > JAFGLY01 > CALDOK01. The sequence goes on from CAYZVO010000228.1 coordinate 12,825, forward strand.
TCTCCTCCCACGAGGACGTCACCTCCGCGGTCGCGGACAAGTTCCGCGCTGGCGGCTACCTGGCCCACTTCATGGTCGAGGCCATCGGCGAGCGCCGAGCCGACGAGGACCACAACCGTGCGCTGACCGCCCTCGAGCTGTCCCAGTACCTCTACGAGCGCTACCGCTCGGACGTGAAGTCCATGCCCCAGGACAAGTCGGGCGCCTACGACGACATCGTGATGACCGGCCGGAACCTCGGCTACCAGCAGATCATCGTCGACCGCGGCGGCGTCGGCCCCAGCCAGGTGCTCTTCGCCTGGTAGACTGTCGGGCGTGACCCACGCCAAGCTCACCATCGTCGCGTTCCTGATCGCCGCAGGCTGCAGGCCCGCGGCGATCGCGCCTCCTCGGGACACCGCGCCCGGCGACAGCGACCCCGTCGTCGTCGACACGGACCGACCGACCGACGACACCGGCACCGAGCAGATCGGGACCAACGCCTACGACTTCTCCCCCACCCGGATCGGCTCCGTCGCCGTCCAGCTGTCGGATGAGGCCATCACCTCGCTCCGGAACGACCCGTGGACCTGGGTCGAGGGCGCCGCGACCATCGACGGCAGCCACTACGCCTCGGTGGGGGTGCGCCTGCGCGGCAAGTACGGGGCCTTCCGCACCATCGATCAGAAGCCCAAGCTCAAGATCGACTTCAACCGCTACGTCGAGGGGCAGCGCCACCTGGACCTCGAGAGCATGTCCCTCAACAACACGGTGGTGGACTGCAGCTACCTCAAGGAGACGGTCGCGGCCGAGGTCTACGCCGCCGCGGGCGTGATCGCCTCCCGCGCGGGCTACACCGCGGTGACCGTCAACGACGAGGCCTACGGGCTGTACGTGGTGGTCGAGACCCAGGACGACCCCTTCCTCGAGCGCCACTGGTCCGACGACAGCGGCAACCTGTACGACGGCAAGTACTGGATGGACGAGAACTGGAACTACGTCCTGCTGGACTTCGGCGACGGCGTGGACCGCTACTTCGACCTCGAGGAGGGCGAAGACGTCGGCTTCTCCGACATCGCCGCCATCTCCGAGGCCGTCACCGCGTACTGGGGCAGCCAGGGGTTCTACGAGAACACCCAGCACCTGCTGGACTGGGACTCCATCCACCACAACTGGGCCGCGGACCAGTGGGTCGGCCAGCTCGACGGCTACTGCCTGAACCGGAACAACTACCGGGTCTACTTCGACCCCGACGACGGCGGCCGCGCCGACCTGATCCCCACCGACCTGGACTACGCCTTCATCCCGGCCGAGGACTGGTGGATGGACTGGGACTACCCCGAGGGCAACCTGGCCGAGGCCTGCCTGATGGATCACGCCTGCACCGCCGCGTGGAAGGACGCGGTCGAGACCCTGCTCGTCACCCTCGAGACCACGGACTGGGAGCAGCGAGCGGGGGAGATCTGGGCCGTCATCGAGAGCGACGCCTTCATCGACACCCGCCGGGAGTGCTCCGACTACGAGGTCGCGATCACGCGGGACTACCTGTACGACTGGGTCCGCGGCCGATCGGCCGAGCTCCACAGCCACTGGGAGCTGTAGCGCTCCGCTACAAGGTCTCCGGCGAGCTCAGGGACAGCACCAGCTCGAACGTGTCACCGCACACCGAGTAGTCCCATGTGGGGCAGAGCTCGGAGCTGGCGATGG
>CAYZVO010000229.1:0-14436 GCA_964481655.1 uncultured Enterobacterales bacterium
TACACCCGGCGCATCCCGGTGGTCCTGGTCTACGAGGGCTGGGACGCCGCCGGCAAGGGCGGCAACATCCGCCGCCTGACCCAGAGCCTGGACCCGCGGGGCTACGAGGTCACCCCCATCGCCGCACCCAACGATCTCGAGAAGCGCCACCACTACCTCTGGCGCTTCTGGGTCAACATGCCCAAGGCCGGCCACATCGCCATCTTCGATCGCTCCTGGTACGGCCGGGTGATGGTCGAGCGCATCGAGGGCTTCTGCTCCCAGGCCGAGTGGCGGCGGGCCTACCGCGAGATCAACGAGATGGAGCGCAACCTCACCAACTTCGGCACGGTGCTGCTCAAGTTCTGGATCCACATCGACCAGGAGACCCAGCTCGAGCGCTTCGAGGCCCGCCAGGTCAACCCCCACAAGGCCTGGAAGATCACCGACGAGGACTGGCGCAACCGCGAGAAGTGGGGGGACTACAAGGTCGCGGTGGACGAGCTGCTGCTCCGCACCAGCACCCCCAAGGCGCCCTGGCACGTCATCGAGTCCAACTGCAAGCTCCACGCCCGGGTCAAGGCCATCGAGACGGTCATCGCCGCCATCGAGCGCCGCCTGGCGGACGAGCCCACGACCTGCGAGGGATGCTGATGGCCTGCGCGAAGAAGACCGGCCGTAAGCCCAAGCCCGGCGGCTTCGCCTGCAAGCGCTGTGGTGTGGGCGCCAAGAAGAAGAAGAAGCTGTGCAAGCCCAAGCGGGTGAGCTGAACAGCGGCCTGCTGCACGTTAGCCGCAGGACATGAGCCAGCTGGACGACACCACGACCGCATCGACCCTGCTCGCGGGCATGGTCGCCAAGTTCCACCAGCGCATCCTCGCGATGCACGCGGGGACCCTCGCGGGTGAGGACCCCGAGTTCCTCCACAAGATGCGCACCTCCACACGCCGCCTGCGGGCCGCGCTGAGGCTCTGCCGCGGGGTGGTGCCCAAGGCTGAGAACAAGGCCCTGCGGGGCGAGCTGTCCTGGCTGGCGGGGGAGCTGGGCCGGGTCCGGGATCTGGACGTGATGATCCTCGAGCTGCCCCGGCTGCTCGCCGCCGAGCATGGACACTCCGCGCCGCCTCCGACGGCGCTGCTGGCCTGGCTCGAGGACGCCCGCGATGAGGCCCGCCTGCCGCTGGGGCCCGCGCTGCGGAGTGGGCGCTACGATCGACTCGTGGCCAGCCTGGCCGAGGCCGCCCGGCCGGAGCACCGGGGCCGAAAGGCTGGCCGCAGCGCTGCCCGCCTCCTGCAGCCACGCCTGGCCGGGCTGCTCGAGCAGGTCTACGCCCAGGCCGCGGACATCACCCCGGCCAGCCCCGACGAGCAGCTGCATCGCCTGCGGATCCTCAACAAGAAACTCCGCTACGGCTGCGAGCTGGCGGAGCCGGTGCTGTCCACCGCGGCCTACGGCTCCATCCTGCGCATCCCCCACGACCTGCTCGGGGAACACCAGGACGCCTCGGTGGCCGAGGAGTGGGTGCGGGCCTTCGCCGAGGCGAGCCCCGAGCTCCCGGACACCCACCGGGATGCGTGGCTCGGACGCCTCGCACAGCGGCGGGCGGAGCTGCGGGCCCGGTTCATGGGCGAGCTGCCGCGGCTCAGGGCAGAGCTGGGGGATCCGAGCGCGGCGTCGCCACTGGGGCTGGCTGCGGTGCTGACGGCCGGCGTCTAGAAGGCCTGCTCTCGCAGCTCGAACTCGTCGCTGCCCACCCGCAGGCGATCTCCGGGCTTCACCGGGGACTCGGTCACCCGCTGGCCGTTGAGCTCGACCCGGCCCCAGAACCCTCGGCGGGTGATGGTGTAGCGTTGGCCGTCCCAGTCCAGCACCGCCACGGGGCTGGTGCGCAGGAACTGCTTGGCGGGCACGTCGCCGCCGGGGCCGATGGTGAGGGGGCGACCTTCGGGACGCCAGTGCCGGCCGTCGGGCTCCACCGACGCCAGGACGAGCAGATCCCGGGCCTTCTCAGCGGCCAGCAGCTTGTCTCGCATCGCGCCGGAGAGCACGTGGGTGGAGTCCTGCTGGTCGACGCTGGCCCGGCTGTGCTCCTGCAGCTGCTTGACGCGCCGCAGCTCGGCCTCGTCCATGCGCTCCTCGAGCAGGAACTCGAGGCGATAGCGGCCGACGCGGATCACGTCGCCGTGCTGGAGATCCGCGCGCTTCAGCGCCGCGTCGTTGATGAGCGTCCCGTTGGGGGTCTCGAGGTCCTCGACGGTCCACTGTCCGTCCTTGCGGGTCAGCTTGGCGTGACGGCGGCTCACCGCGGTGTTGGGCAGCACCACGTGACAGCCCGCGTCACGGCCGATGTAGACCAGCATCCCGGCCAGCCGGTGGACCTTGGGAGTGCCGCCGCTCTGGCGGATCATCAAGTAGGGCACATCATCCTCACCGTCTTCAGGTGAGGCCAACCTATCATCAGGCTTCGTCGGCCGCCTTTCGCGGTCGGAACTCCCTGGCGCGGCGCTCCTCGGCCTCGCGGGCGCGCGTCACAGCGCGCTGGTAGAGCCGGGCCTGGGAGGAGAAGGGCGCGTCGTCGCCGGGCTGCAGCCGCACCCAGCTGCCGTCGGGCTGCAGCTCGCGGGCCTGGACGTTGTCCGAGAAGTAGGCGTCCAGGATGGTGTCGAGCTCCCCGCGCAGGCCCTTGTCTTCGACCGGGAAGACCACCTCGACCCGGCGCTCGAGGTTGCGGACCATCCAGTCGGCGCTGCCCAGGTAGACCTGGGGGCGGCCGCCGTTGTCGAACCAGAAGATGCGAGCGTGCTCGAGGTAGCGTCCGATGATGCTGACCACGCGGATGTTCTCGGAGAGCCCGGGGATGCCCGGCTTCAGGCAGCAGATGCCGCGCACGTTGAGCTCCACGCGCACGCCGGCCCGGGAGGCCTTGTACAGGGCTTTGATGACGTCCTTGTCGATCAAGGCGTTCATCTTGGCCCGGATGCGGCCGGGGTTGTCCGGGGTGGACTTCTGGGTCTCGCGCTGGATGAAGGCCAGGATCCGTGGCTTGAGGTCGGTGGGCCCCACCAGCAGCTTGCGCCAGCCCGAGGGGCTGGACCAGCCGGACAGGGCGTTGAAGACCGCGCTCAGGTCCGAGCCCAGGCCGTCGTCGCAGCTCATCAGGCCGATGTCGCTGTAGATGCGGGCGGTCTTCTCGTTGTAGTTGCCGGTGCCCAGGTGCACGTAGCGGCGGATGCGATCCGGGTCGCGGCGCACGACCATGGCGGTCTTGCAGTGGGTCTTGAGGTTGGCGATGCCGTAGATCACCTGGACCCCGGCCCGCTCGAGGCGCCGGGCCCAGTGGATGTTGTTGGACTCGTCGAAGCGGGCCTTGACCTCGACCAGGGCCGTGACCTGCTTGCCGTTGAGGGCCGCGCGCTCGAGGGCGCCGGCGATGGGGGAGTCCGAGGTGCCCCGGTACATGGTCTGCTTGATGGCCAGGACGTTGGGATCGTCGGCGGCTTCGCGCAGGAAGCGGGAGACCGGGGCGAACTCCTGGTAGGGGTGGATCAGGAGCACGTCGCCGCGGCGCACCACGTCGAAGACCGACTCGGTGGTGTTCAGCTCGGGCACGGGCTGCTGGGGCTGGGAGCCGTAGCGCAGCTCGTCGTAGCCGGGCAGATCGGCCATCCCGAAGAAGGCCTTGAGGCCGATGGGCACGTCCCGGAGGTAGAGCCCGCCGTCCACCGGCTTCAGCCAGGAGACGAGGTGCTCCCGCAGGGATTCGGGGGCACCGGACTGGACCTCGAGGCGCACGGTGCGGCCCTCGTTGCGGTCCAGGAGCATCTCGTGCATGGCGTCGAGGAAGCCGGCCTCGAGCTCCTCGTCCACGGCCACGTCGGCGCCGCGGGTGAGGCGGAACAGGGCGGTGCCCTCGGGGCGGTGCCCCTCGAACAGCGCGCCCAGCTGGGCCCGGATGACCTCTTCCACCAGCGCGCAGCACCAGCCGTCGGGGGTGGACAGGGGGATGAAGCGCGGCAGGTTGCCCGGGATGTGCACCAGGCCGAAGCGCAGCGCGCCGTCGTCCTCGGAGCGCAGCGACACCAGCAGGGCGTTGGTCGCGTGCTGGACCCGCGGCCGCTCGACGACGGCCTCGGGCACGGCGAGGGGGGTGAGCAGCGGCGCGAGCTGGTCGTGGAAGCGCTCGGCCAGCTCGCTGCGCTGGTCCTCGCTCCACTCCGCGGGCGGGAGGATGTGGATGCCGTGCTCGGCCAGGGCGCCGGCGAGCTCGTCGCGCCAGGCCGCGGCCTGCGCGTCCACCTGATCGTGCAGCTGGGACTGGATGGCCTCGAGCCGGGCGACAGCCTTGGAGGGGGCCGGGGCGTCGCCGTCGGGGAGGGACTCGCGCTGGGCGCGGTCCAGCCGCACCATGCAGAACTCGTCCAGGTTGGAGTCGGTGATGGCCAGGAAGCGCACCCGCTCGAGCAGCGGGTTGCGGGGATCCTGGGCCTCCTCGAGGACGCGCTGGTTGAAGGCGAGCCAGGACAGCTCGCGGTCGAAGAGGTGGTCCTTGGTCTTGAAGCCCATGTGCTGTCTCCCAGGTGCTCAGGCGAGCTCGACGGGGATGCCGAAGATGTCCTCGAACAGGGCGGCCTTGTCGGGGAAGGCTGCGCGCTCGTAGTAGAGGTCCACCGCGGGCTGCACCCGCAGCCGGATGCGCTTGCGGCCGCGCTCGGCCACGACCTGCTCCACGGCGGCTTGAGCGCGCCGGTCGAGCACATCGCCGAGGCGCAGCAGGCCGATGAGCTGCAGGGTGAGCAGGCGCTCCTCGCGGCTCAGGGCCCCGAAGCCGGGATCGCCGGCCCCGGGCACGCCGGTGCGGTGGTGCCGGACCACGGCGCAGAGCACGGCGTGTTCCCGGCGGCCCAGCCCGAAGATCTCGGAGGCCTGCAGCAGGTACTCGCCGTGGCGGTCGTGGTCCTTGTGGTGGATGAAGGTGCCGATGTCGTGCAGGATCGCGGCGCACTCGAGCAGCAGCCGGGGCCGCACGCCGAGGCCGTGCAGCTCCTGCAGCTGATCGAAGAGCGAGAGGCTCAGGCGGGTGACCTGGCGCGCGTGCTGCTCGTCGAACTGGAAGCGGCGGCCCAGGTGCAGGGCCGAGGTGGTGGGCAGGCGGGCCAGCTCGCCCTGACCCAGGCCGGAGACCTCGGCGGCCAGCTCGCGGAGGATGCCGGTGCGGACGCTGGCCATGGGGACCACGACCCGCTCGGCGCCGGTGCGGCGCAGCAGGTAGTCGTAGACCAGCAGGGCGGGCACGAAGGCCTCGGCCTTGGGCCAGGGCATCCCCAGCTTGCGAGCGATGCGGTCGGGGGACTTGCCGCGCACGTCCTTGACGAAGGCGGTGAGCTCGCTCGCGGCGATGACCCGGGGGCCGGTGGGCCGGTCGGGCAGCTGCAGGTCCACGACGGTCCGGACCTCGCTGCCCACCGCCACCATCAGGTCCACCTGCTCGAGGGGGATGGCGTTGGCGACCCGGGAGACGGCCTGACGGACGTGCCGTCGCCGCAGGCGCAGGACCTCGGTGGGGGAGCCGGCGGAGTCGGGCACGATCTCCCGCAGGCGCAGGGACCCCAGGGGCAGGGTCTGGGATGCGGTGATGGCGCCGTCGCGCAGCAGCGTCAGCTCGGTCGAGCCGCCGCCGACCTCGACGATCAGGGGGCTGCCGCCCCGCAGGTCGAAGTCCTCGCCAAGCTCGTCGCGGACACCCAGGAAGAGCAGGTGTTTCTCGAAGGCCGGGCCGATGACCTCGACGTCGAAGCCGTGGCGAAGGTGGAGCTGGTCGAGCACCACCTCGCGGTTCGATGCCTCGCGCAGGGCCGAGGTGGCCACGGCGCGGACGCGCTGCACGTCGTAGGGCTCGAGGACCCGCCGGAAGTCGGCGAGGACCGAGATGAGCTTGGCCAGGGTCTTGCGGCGCACGCGCCCACGGCTGAACACATCGCGGCCCAGCTCGAGGGGCTGCTCGAGCTGCTCGAGCTCGCGGATACCGCCGTCGGCGTCGATCTCGGCGACGACCAGGCGCACGGCGCTGGAGCCGATGTCGATCACCGCCACGATCTGGGGGGGACGGAGCTCTGTCATGGCGTCCTCACTGACAGCGTTGGACCACCCGCTTGGCCTATCCCGAATGTGCGGTCAGGGGGCTGTGACCTCGCGCGCGCGTACGACGCATGACAACGTCCACGCTCCGGGGGCCACGAATCCATCCCGCCAACGCTCGATGGGGGCCTCGAGCAAGGCCGCGTCGGCGGTCTTCATCACCACCCCCGCGCCGCACAGCCAGCCCACCAGCCGCTCGGACATGGGGTTGTGACCCAGCGCGAGCAGGGTGCCGTGATCGTCCGAGGCCCCCGCCAGCGCGGCCAGGACGTGGTCGAAGCGGCCGAAGTACAGGGTGGGGTCGAAGCGCAGGGCGGCCGGTGCGGGCAGCTCGGGGGCGCAGCGGGCCCAGGTCTCCCGGGTGCGCTGGGCGTCCGAGGAGATCACCTGCTCGGGGATCCAACCGAGCCGGCGCAGGGCCCGGGCCACGGCGGGGGCCGCCCGGCGACCGCGCTTGTTCAGGGGGCGCGCGTGGTCGCTGGGAGCGTCGCTCTTCCAGGAGCTCTTGGCGTGGCGCATCACGATGAGACGACGCCCCACGGCCTAATCCTCGGCCGGCATGGGCAGCCCGTGGGCCTCGGCCAGGAGCATGATCGCGGGCCCGTAGCCCAGCATCATGTCGTCCACCTGGGCGATGCCGACGTAGTCTTCGTAGGTCTCCATCGGGTTGGTGCCGAAGCTGGTGCCCTCGATGACCAGCTTGCCGTCGCTGCGCTCGTCCAGCCGCCCCATGGTGCCGATGGCCGCGCGCACCACGGCGTCGGAGACCTGGCTGCCCTCGATGGCGCCGATCTCGAGTCCCCGCGCGAGGCCGTAGCCGATCAGGGCCGAGCCCGAGGTCTCGGTGTAGTTCTCGGGGTCCTCGCCCTGTGGCGCGTTGACCACCGTGTGCCAGAGCCCGTCCTCGGGGTCCTGGTGGGCGATGAAGGCCTCGGCTTGAGCTTCGTAGAGGGGTTGGATGGTGGCCCAAGCCTCGCTGCCCGGATCCACCACGGCCAGCAGCTCCGCCGCCGAGACCAGCACCCAGCTGTTGCCCCGGGCCCAGTAGACCTCGCCGGCGGGGATGTTCACGCCCTCGGAGTCGTCCCAGGCGTGACGGTAGAGCTGGTCGCCGTCGTCCCGGCACAGCTCGGCGAAGGCCTGGTACTGGGCGAGGTAGAGATCCAGGTACGCCTCGTCGCCGGTGAGCGCGTACATGCGGACCAGGTAGGCGCCGAACATGAACATGCTGTCGATCCAGACCTGGTCGGTGTACTCGGGGAACCAGCTGTCCGGGCCCCAGTGGGCGATGGCGCCGTTGTCCAGCCGCGGCGCCCCGGCCAGGTAGGCGTCGGCCTGGTCGGTGATGGCCGTGTACTCGTCGCCGCCGTCCTCGAGCATCAAGGTCGCGGCCATGATGCTGGGGGACATGGAGTCCGAGGACGTGAACGCGTGCTCGTCCTCCAGGGCGTCGTCCATCCACGCCCGGTAGCAGTCCTGCCAGCGGCTGTCGCCGGTGGTGGCGTAGAGCCGGTGGATCCCGAAGGCCCAGACCGTCTGGGTCCAGTCGAACATCAGGCTCCCGCAGCTGTAGCTGGCCACGCCCTGATCCCCGAGGGCTTCGGCCAGCTCGATGCTGTCGAGCTGCTGGTCGATGGGGTTGAGATCGGGGCCACAGCCGGCCAGGAGCAGGGCGAGGAGCAGGGGAGACATGCCGGGGAGTATAGAGCAAAGCACGGCGGAGGTCGCCTCCGCCGTGCCGCTGGTTCTGTGCGTGCTGGGACTAGAACGCGGGCTCTTCCTCCGGCGGCAGCTCGATGGGCTCCGCCCGCAGGATCACGGTCTCCGATGCCGGGGGCAGGTCCTCCGGGCTGAGCTCGTCGCTGAGCTCGACGGCCGGCATGGGGAGGTCCTCCACCGGCACGGTCTCGCCCCAGATGGCCTCGTCCATGGGCTCAACCGGCGTGCTCTCCGGCTCGGCCTCGGCCACGGTGTCCGAGAGCACCGGGACCATCAGACGCTCACCGATGGAGAGGCTGTCCAGATCCGTGTCCGGGTTGTAGGCCGACAGGACCCAGGTCGGGATGCCGAGCTGGCTGCGGGCGATGCCCCAGGCGGTCTCGCCGGTGCGCACCCGGTGCTCTTCGACCGCCATCAGGCCGCCGCGCCGCTCGAGGTAGCGATCGAGGCGGGCCTGGGCGAAGTCCTCCCGGGAGCTGACCAGGGCCTCGTCGGCGGCTTCGTCTTCGGTGGGCAGCAGCAGGCTCTGGCCCGGGTAGAGGGGCTCGCTGACGTCCAGACCGTTGAGCTCGGCCACGGCCTCCACCGAGGTGCCGGCCCAGCGCGCCAGGAGCACGAGGTTCTCGCCGGCGCGCACCTCCACGGTGGCGCTGCGGGGCAGCGGCAGGTCCTCGAAGGCCACCACGTCACCGCTGGAGGCCTCGAAGCCGTCGCTCTCGACCGACAGCTCCGGGGCCTCGAAGACCGACGAGAGGGGGGGAGGGGAGTCCGCCGGCTCCACCGGCTCGGTCTCGATGATGGCGAGGGTGGTCGCCGTGGGTCCCGGGGGCGGCGCCTCGGACTGGCAGGCGACGGCGGGGAGCAGGAGCAGGAACAGGTTGCGGTGCATCAGGACCTCCTTCGGTCGAGAGCCCGGGACTGGGCACCCAGGGCTATTGCACAGCCCGTGCCACAGGGTCGACACCCTGGAATTTCAGCGACATGACCGGCCCGCCCCTCGTCGGGACCCCCCTCGGCATCGCAGCCTGTTGCTACGAATCGTGTATCACATCATGTCTCAGCAACCGTAGCAGCCGCGGCAGCCCACATCGACGCAGGGGGTCGCGGTGTAGTCGTCGCAGTCGTTGGCCGAGGGGTAGCCGTTGCCGTCGTAGTCCCCCAGGCCGCTGCCCTCGAAGCTGTTCGACTCGAGGTTGGTCACGGTGGAGTCCCAGCAGTAGTAGCCGGCGCCGCCCCACTCGCTGTAGTTGTCCACGAAGCTGTTGCTGCTGAGGTCCAGGGTGGACTCCCGGCTCCAGACCCCGCCGCCGATCTCGGCGTTGCAGGTCTCGAAGCTCGAGCTGCTCACGGTGCCTTCGTGCAGGTACAGGTACAGCCCTGCGCCCTGCGGGGCCGCGAGCTCCGAGGCGGAGATGTTCGAGAAGTCGACCTCCGAGTACCACAGGGAGACGCCCGCGCCGGTGCGCGAGGCGCCCATGCCGACCAGGGCGATGCCGCTGACGCTCCCGGTGGAGTCCTGGATGTAGACGCCCGCGCCGTCGTCCGCCGCGTTGTTTGCGAAGCCGCAGGACGCCATGGACAGCGCCGCGTCGAAGAAGGCCGCGCCACCACCGCGCAGGGCGGTGTTGCCGGTGAAGTTGGAGTCCTCGACGGTGCACTCACCGATGCAGAGCAGCCCCCCGCCGGACTCGGCCTCGCCGCCGGTGATGGTGAAGCCGGAGATGAGGGTGGCGCCCGTGAGGTTGCCGATGGAGATCACCGAGGCGGTGCCGTCGCCCTGCAGCGTCGTGCTGGAGCGGCCGTCCTCGCCGATGATGCTCAACGCCTTGTCCGTGGCGTCGATGTTGCCCGCGTAGGTGCCCGCGGAGACCGTGACGGTGCTGCCGGAGCAGACCGCGTCCACGGCGTCGGCCACGGTGGAGTAGTCACCGGGGACCGTGACGTTCATGTCCGGCTGGACCGACGACGCGCTGTCGTCGCAGTCCTCGCCGCCGGTGCAGGCGTCGCTGACATAGCCGTCGTCGTCGGCGTCGGTGCTGCCGTCGTCGGGATCACCGCTGCAGTCGGAGTCCACGCCGTCGCCGCAGGCCTCCGTGGCGCCGGGGTTGACGGAGGGGTCCTCGTCGTCGCAGTCGTCACCGCCGAACCACAGGGCGTCGTAGCCGTCGCCGTCGGCGTCCAGGGAGTCCTCGCCGTCGCAGTCCTGGTCCGCACCGTCGTAGGGGATCTCATCGGCGCCGGGGTAGACGTCGGGGTTGTCGTCGTCGCAGTCACCATCGCCCACGGTCACCCCGTCCCCGTCGTTGTCGTTGGGGTCGTAGGGGATCTCGGTGTCGGTGTCGTTGGTGTCGTCGATCACCTCGCCCGTGGGGGGGCAGGCGACCAGCAGGGCCAGCAGGGGGAGCCAGGCGCGGGTCATGCGGACCTCCCGTCGCGGCGGCGCAGCCACAGGGGCAGCAGCAGCAGGGCCAGGGGGGCGACCGGCGCGGCCGGCGCGGCGCAGCCACACTGCCCGCCCGGAGCCACGCCGGTCGGCGGGCGATCGGTGTCGTCGGGGATGTCGGGCTCGTCCGTGTCATCCGGGATGTCCGGTTCGCCGGTGTCCACCGGCGCGCCCACCTCGTAGACCTCTATGGCGCCCTCGTAGGGGTTCAGGTTGCGGCCGGTGGCGGTGAGGTAGAGATCGACGTCGTCGCTGGTGTCCACCGAGAAGCTCACCAGGCCGTCGCTGTCGGTGGTGTCGGTCTCGTAGGTGCCTTCGTCCGACATGGCGCAGACGCGCACGCCCTCGAGGGGGACGCCGTCTTTGGAGATCAGCACCGAGAACTCGATGGCGCCCCGGGGCACCACGGGCGGGTGGGAGATCTCGAAGGCCTGGGGCAGGTCGGTCCAGATGTTCAGCTCGGGGTCGCCCATGGCGGTCCCGACCAGGTACTGGCTCGAGGAGCGGAACTCCTCGTAGTAGCGCATGCGCGCGGCCTCGGTGGCCTCACCGAAGGTGACGATGTCGGTGGTGTCGGTGTCCTCGAAGATGTAGCCGAAGAACCCGCGACGCATCGCGGAGCGCCAGTGGGCGCAGTAGGAGCAGCTCGCGGCCTGGCCGACGTAGGCCACCGCGCCCACCGGGTTGTCGGGGGTGCCGGCCTGCAGCCAGCGCTCGCCGTAGCAGTTGTAGCCGCTGTAGCCCAGCGTCTGGCAGGTGAAGCCCACCAGGATGGGCAGCATGGGGCCGTTGTGGAGGTCTTCGGGGTCCACGCCGTAGGAGGGCCACTCGCAGTTGGACCCCACCACGCCGTGGTGTGTGGCCCAGCCCAGGCCCGCGTTCAGGATCTCCTCGAAGGAGTTGTAGATGTTCGGCGTGGTGGCGGCGGACCAGGTGTCCACCACGGTGTAGCCGGCGCCCTCGAACAGCGAGGACTCCCAGTCGGCGTCGCCCCAGTAGGAGCAGATGTCGTCGTCGTCGTAGTCCTCGTAGATCAGCGCCAGGGCGGACTTGTAGTAGAACTCGTCGTCCAGCACGGGGGTGCGCTCGTACTGGAGCGTCTTGGCCACCATGGTCTGGATCTCGGTGCTCGAGCCGGCGGGGAAGCGACCGGGGATGATCTCGACGAACAGGTCCTCGTCGATGTTCCCGAAGCTGGTGTCGGTGTTGTAGCCGTCGACCACGTCCATCGGGATGTTGGTCATGTCGGCGGCGATGAGCACGTACTCGGGGGCCGGATCCCAGGTCTCCACGGCCTCGGTGACGTACTCCTGGATCTGGCGGCTCGAGTAGCCGGTCTCCGAGGTGGTCACGATCCTGGCGAGCATGCCCTTGCGGGTCTTCCACTCGGCCAGCGGCTCGAGATGCTCCGCGTAGCTGCCTGTCGTGATGATCAGGTAGCGGGCGCCGTCGGCGTGGGCCGCGGTGGGCAGGAGCGCGGTGAGGGTGAGAGCCAGGGGAAGCGCGTGTCGCATGGTGCCTCTCGGGGCTGGAGGGCCTACGGGCTGTCGGTGCAGCCGGTGCACTGGTCGCAGTAGATGTCGTCCGGGTCGTTGTCGTGGATCTCGGCGGTGACGCTCATGTCCGAGGTCTTGCAGGCGATGCCGCCGCCGAAGTCGCCGGCGCTGTTGTCGCTGATGTCGGTGCCCGCGACGATCACCCGGGCGCTGTAGACCCGGATCCCGCCGCCCTTGCTGACGGCGCTGTTGCCCGTGACGGTGCCCGAGGACAGCTCGAGGGCCGAGTCGGTGCCGACGTAGAAGCCGCCGCCGTTGTTGTCGGCGACGTTGTCGGTGACGTCGCAGTCGATCATGGTGGTGCTGGAGTCGTACAGGGAGACCCCCGCGCCGGTGCGGGCGGTGTTCTCCCCGATCTGCACGCCCTCGAGCAGCACGTCGTCGGCGTGGCGCAGGCGCAGGCCGCCGCCGTAGCCCACGGCGGTGTTCCCGCTGATCTCCACGTCGGACATGGAGATGCTGGCGTTGTTGATGTACAGCCCCGCGCCGTCGTCGGCGTTGTTGCCGGTCACGACGAGCTCGGCGAGGGTGGGGGAGGAGGCGTCCACGAACATACCGCCGCCGCAGGCGTCGAGGGCGCCGTCGTTGTCGGGATCGAACAGGGACCCGGCCCCACCGGTGAGGGTGAAGCCCTGGACCGTGGAGCTGTCGCCGTACTGGAACACCAGCACGGAGGACGCGCCGCCGCCATCGATGATGGTGACCTCGGCGCCCTCGAGGGACTGCAGGAGCACGCTGCCCGCGTCGAGCACCACGTTCTCCTGGTAGGTGCCCGGCAGCACGCAGACGATGTCGCCGTTCGAGGCCTCGTCCACCGCCTCCTGGATGGAGGTGGTGTCGCCGCTGCCCCCGATGTCGACCACGATGGTGTCCTCGTCGATGTCGCCGTCGCAGTCGTCGTCGAGCCCGTCGCAGTCGTCCTGGGCGTCGGGATGGACCTCCGCGTCGGTGTCGTCGCAGTCGTGGCCCCCCCCCCCCGGGGCCGCGCCCCCCGCCGCCCCCCCCACCAACGCCCAGCCGTCCGCCGCAGTCGTCGTGGGCGGCGGGATGGACCGCCGGGTGGGTGTCGTCGCTGTGGGCGCCGCCGGGGCAGGGGGCGTCCACGAAGCCGTCACCGTCGAGATCGGCGCTGCCGTCGTCGGCGTCGCCGCTGCAGTCGCGGTCCACGCCGTCGCCGCAGGTCTCCGCGGCGTTGGGGTGGACCGTGGCGTCGGTGTCGTCGCAGTCACCCTGATCTTCGGTGTAGCCATCGCCGTCGTCGTCCACGCTGGCGGAGGGCAGCTCTGGGCACTCCTGACAGCAGCTGTTGAGCAGCAAGGGCGAGGCGAGGAGGAACAGCAGGACGCGGGTCTTCATCGGGTGCACTCCCGGGGTGAACGGGCTTCGTCCAGACCGGCATTGTAGGCGAAGTCCGACCCCTAGGGCTACCCCTGGCGGGGCCCGGATTGTCAACGACGCAGCGAGCGACGCCGGCGCAGAGGGATCAGGCCCAGCAGCCCGAGCAACAGCCACGCGAACCCACCCGTGCGGTGGGCGCCGATCGCGGAGCAGCCGCCCTCGGGGTCCTCGACCTTCTCGCCCCACACGCCCGTGTCCCAGGTCTCGCAGCCCTCGTCGTACTCGCCGTCACAGTCGTTGTCGAGGCCGTCGCAGAACTCGTAGGCGGCGGGGAACACCCACCCGTTGGTGTCGTCGCAGTCGCCCTCGGAGGCCAGGTAGCCGTCGCCGTCGAGGTCGTCGGCGTCGTCCTCGTCGATGGCGCCGTCGCAGTCGTCGTCCACGCCGTTGCCCAGCTGCTCTTCGGCCTCGGGGCTGATGGAGGCGTCGCCGTCGTCGCAGTCGCCGGCCTCTTCGGTCCAGCCGTCGCCGTCGTCGTCGTCGGCGTCGAAGCCTTCGTCGACCTCGCCGTCGCAGTCGTCGTCCATGCCGTTGCCCAGCTGCTCGGCCGCGTCGGGGTTGGTCTCGGCGTTGGTGTCGTCGCAGTCGCCCTCGTCCTCGGTCCAGCCGTCGCCGTCGTCGTCGTACAGCTCCGTGCCCTCGTCGATCTCGCCGTCGCAGTCGTTGTCAACGCCGTCGGGCAGCTCGGGCGCGCCGGGATGGACCGCGTCGTCGAAGTCGTCGCAGTCGCCGCCCCAGGTGCTGAAGCCGTCGTGGTCGATGTCCTCGGACTCGTCGTCCACCACGCCGTCGCAGTCGTCGTCGACGCCCTTGTCCAGGAGCTCGTAGCTGCCGGGGAAGACCGAGGCGTCGGTGTGGTCGCCCTAGTCGAGCGGGGAGCTGTCGCGCTCGCCGTTGGCCAGGTGCTCGGCGCCGTCGGTGGCGCCCGCGGCGTCGGTGTCGTCGCAGTCGCCGTCGTCTTCGGTCCAGCCGTCGCCGTCGTCGTCGTAGGCTTCGGTGCCTTCGTCGGTGAGCCCGTCGCAGTCCTCGTCGACGCCGTCGGCGGTCTCGGTGGCCGCTGGGTTCACGCCCGGGTCGGTGTCGTCACAGTCGCCGCCGGCCTCGGAGAAGCCGTCGCCGTCGTCGTCGGACCAGGAGGTCTCCTCGTCGACCTCGCCGTCGCAGTCCTCGTCCACGCCGTCGGTGGTCTCGGTGGCGCCGGGGTGC
>CAYZVO010000230.1:0-14385 GCA_964481655.1 uncultured Enterobacterales bacterium
CGCGCGGGCCCGGACCCCGCCATTTCCGCCCTTAATCAATCATTCGGCGGCTGGTGGGCGGGATCGCGGGCCCGGATCCCGCCATTTCGGCCCTGAATGAATCATTCGGCGGCTGGTTGGCGGATTGAGGCCCGGTCCATGATGGATGCGGTATGATCCGCGGCGATGTCCGCCGTCGTCCTCGCCTTCTTCCTGTTGTCCAGCCCCCCGGCCACTGCCGGAGAGGCCTCACCCGCCAAGCTCGCCAAGAAGTGCGACAAGGGGCAAGCCTCCGCCTGCCTGGAGCTGGCCCGGGTCTGGGAGGACGAAGCCGAGACCGCCTGTGAGGCCGGGGCGGTGCCTGCCTGCACGGGGCTGGCCCAGGCCCAGCTCACCGGGCTGGGGGTGGGTGACGCCGATCGCGCCTGGCGCGCCTACGAGGCCGCCTGCTTTGGCGGCATCGAGCTGGCCTGCCAGCGCATGGGCACCATCAAGACCTTGCGGGACGAACCCGGGCTGCCCATCGCGCCGCTGACGGTGCTGGTGAGCCCCGCGGGCCTGGAGGTCCTGGGCGTCGAGGCCGCGGTGTTCTCCGAGTACGCCAACGCCGACGGCGAGATCGCGCTGCCCTGCTCCGTGGACAGCGGCTGCAGCCGCGCCGCCCACTTCGACTGGGACGGCCTGTCCACCATCCTCGCCCACATCCACCGCGCCGATCCCGGACGCACCCAGGCGGTGTTGCGGGCCTCGGGGGTGAGCTTCGACGCACAGCTCGAGGCCGCCCGGCGCATCGCGGGTGAGGACGGGGACCAGTTCCCCTCCGTGGTCATCCCGGAGGCCTCGCCATGACCGCCGCGTTGCTGCTGCTGGTGGGCCTCGCCCAGGCCGCGGATCCCGTGGCGCTGCGGGAGGCCTGTGTGGACGGTGACCCGGGGGCCTGCGAGGCGCTGATGCCCATGCGCTCGGAGCGCTGGGCGCTGCTGGACGCGGCCTGCGATGGGGGCCTGAATCGCGCCTGCCTCGAGCTCGGCCACGCCCTGAGCGACGACGTCGCCCTGCGGGATCCCCTCGAGGCTCGCCCTTGGCTCGAGGCCGCCTGTGGCGCCGGCCACGACGAAAGCTGCGCGCGGTTGCAGGCCGCCCGGGGCCCGGCGGTGGTCCTGAGCCCCGAAGGCATCGAGGTGGACGGCGCCCTGCAGGTCCGCTTCGTGCGCACGGGCCAGTGGATGCTCAACCCCAGCAGCGTGGACGGCGACCTCATCAAGCCCGTCTACGGCGTGCTGCGCTCCAAGGCCCGGGAGGCCGGGCTGGAACGTCACGGTGCGCTCCCGGTGCCCCTCGAGCTGCGGGTGGATGCCCGGGTGCCCGTCGCGGTGGTCGAGGATCTGCTCTACACCGCGAGCGAGGCCGGCTGGCGGAGCCTGCGCGTCGGGGACATCCGCGATGGCGCAGAGGACCTGGTGGACGTCTGGCTGCCATCGCTGGGCTCGGCCCGGGTGCTCTCGCCCGTGGCCCAGGCGGCCGCGGCCGCTCGCCCCGAGGGGGTCGTGCTGCAGGGCGCCATCGGGCCTGAGGCCATCAAGAAGGGCCTGCGCGACGGGCAGCCTGGCCTGCAGGCCTGCTGGGAGGCCGCCGTGCGCAAGGATCCGCTCCAGGGCGGACGCATCGAGCTGCGCTTCATCGTGGGCATCGACGGCGACGTGAACGACGCGGCGGTGCGTGCCAGCGACCTGGACAATCCCCAGCTCGAGGACTGCATCGTCCGGGCCTTCGAGGACATGCACTTCCCCGCCCCCACCGGGGGCGGCGTGGCGACCGTGGACTACCCGATGGTGCTGGAGCCGGTGTACGCCGACGAGGGCGTTCAGTCCCCGTAGTCCACGTAGCGATCCCCCAGCAGGGCGCTGGCGGAGATGGCCGCCCGCCCGTCGGGCCCGATGTCGTTGCCAGAGAGGTACAGGCTGGTCAGCTGCGTGAGGTGGGGGCTGTCGGCCAGGGCCTCAGCGCCCGCGTCGCCCATGCCCACATCCTGCAGGGTCAGGGAGCCGAGATAGCTGCCGTAGGGGCTGGCCGCGAGGGCCACGACGCCGGGGTCGCCGAGGGGGTTGCCCGACAGGTCCAGGTAGCCAAGGCCCCAGACCGAGTCCGGGCCCATCACCAGGGCGGCGCCGGCGGCGCTGATGCCGGCGCGGGCGAGCTCGAGGCTGCCCACCGTCTCGAAGTACTGTGTGCTGGCCAGGGCCTTCAGGCCGGCGTCGCCGATGGGGTTGCCCGACAGGTCGAGCTGCTCGAGCAGGCTGACCTTCGAGCCGGCGATGAGGGGGACGGCGGCGGCCGTGAGCTGGTTGTCCGCCAGGTCGAGCTGGGCGGGTACGGTGTTGTCGAGCAGGGTGTCGAGCCAGGCCCCGAGGGCCGCGTCGTCCATCCCCTGGCCGCTCATGTCGTAGTGGGCCCGGCGCGGGGGGCGTGGGCTGTCGACTGTCGGCGCGGACTCCCCGCCCGGGGAAAGGGGCAGGTCCACCAGGTCCTCAGGCGAGGGCATGGGCCGCTGCCGCAGGGGGATCTCGACGCCGCCCTCGAGATCGCTGCTCCAGCTCTCGAGGCTGCCGCCGTCGGCCTTGCGAACCACCAGCTCCTGGCCGGCCCAGCCGAAGGCGGGGCAGGAGTGGGTGCGGTTCCAGGTGGTGACCTCGTCGGTGTGGGTGTGGCAGAGCACGGCGACGCCGTCGGCGCAGAAGGGCGTGGGCTCCACCAGGCAGCTGCGGGTCCCGTCGCGGCCCTGCAGGGTGCCCTCGACGGTCCAGCGGTCGCCGGTGGTGAGGGTCGGCGGCAGCTGCAGCAGGGGCACGGGTTCGACGGTCCATGTGCCCGCCTTCCAGGTGGCGACCGCGAACAGGCCCTGCTCGCTCTGGACGTAGCCCATGTGGGACTCGACGATCAGCTCGTCGCCGTCGTGCTGCTGCATGGTGCTCTCGAGGGGGTGGCCCTCCAGCGCGTCTCGACCTGGCAGATCGGGGGCGGCCTCGAGGCGGTGCACCGTCGCGTTGCGCATGGGCGTGCCACCCCTGACCCTGGCGTGGGTCACGAAGCGGCGCTCCCCGGTCCGAAGGGCCTGCTCGAGGGTCATGGAGACCGGTGTCTCCGGCTCTGGCAGCGGGACCGGCGCGACCTCCACCGGCTCCGTCTCACCGCAGGCGAACAGGGACAGGGCGAGCAGCGCGAGCATGGGCACCTCCCAGGGAGGCGTAACCCGGCTCGGGGGCCCGCTATCGGGAACGGCGCTGGCGGGCGTCCCGGGCCTGGGTGGCGCGGGTTTCGAGGGCGCTGCGGTGGCCGAAGTCGGGGAGGATCGCGGCGTCGATGGCGTCGAGGATGTCGGGGGTGTCGTCGTCTGTGGCAGCCACCAGGGCTCGGCCGAGATCCGCCAACCCGGGGCGGTCCAGCACGTCGGGTAGCCAGGCCTGGCGCAGGTGGGCGGCCTCGAGCTTGAGCGCGCCGCCGCCCATGGGGGTGCCCGCGTCCTCGAAGGCCGCCCAGGCCGCGGTGCTGGACAGCAGGGCCAGGACCGCGTGGGGGTCGATCCCCGGAGCCAGTTCCATGGTGGAGAAGTTGGCGTCGATCAGCCGACCGCCGAGGTTCAGGGCGGGCCGGGGCCGCATGTGGACCAGGCGCCCCAGCACGATGGGGGCGTGGTGTCTGGGATGGATCGGCAGGCGGTAGAAGCCCCGTGGCGGTGCGGGAGGGGCCGCGCCGGGGGTGTCGGGCAGCGGGGGCGCCTTGGCGTTGGGGGCCAGCGCCGACAGCTCGGGAACGGGCACGGGCCCACCGCGGCGAGGGACCGTGTGGGCGCGGGCCCGCTCGATCCAGCGCTGCACGCTGGGGGGCAGCAGGGGCAGGCCGGCGGCTCGCCAAGCCTCCACCCAGTCCCGCGGGTAGGGCGCGATGTCGTGGGGGTGCAGCCCGGCGCCGGTGACCAGCAGCACCCAGCGGGCCTCGATGGTGTCGATGGAGCGGCTGGTCAGCTCGCGCTGGTAGCGGAGGGCCGGACGGAGCCAGCGCTCGGGGACGGTGAGCTGCTCGCCCCCCAGCTCCGGGGACAGGCGCACCCGATCGGGTCCTGTGCGCTCGGCGTAGAAGAAGGGGTTGTAGCCGCTGCGCAGTCCCTGGCGGGGCTGCAGGCCCAGCTCGGTGAGGCGGCGCCAGCGCAGCCCCGGGGTGAGCCGGGCGAGGGGTGGTCTGCCCGAGGTGGTGGCCTGGGTGCGGCCCTCGATGGCCGCCAGGGCAGCGGGCTCGGCGGCCTCGAGCTCATCGATCAGATCCCCGGCGAGCCGCTGCAGAGGGATCTCGCGGATGCTCCACGGTCCCGCTCCGGTCCGGATCCCCTCGACGGCGATCCGGGCCTGCTCCGCGGGATCGGCGCACCCCGGCGCCAGGCTGGACAGGCCCTCGGGGGTGTCCAGCCGCAGCTGGGGTTCGAGCTGCACCACCCGCAGCACACCGTCGAGCGCCCGCTCCCCGAGGGGAGCACAGTCGTCGGGTTGTCGGGCCTGGAGCACCCGCAGGGACACGGGGACCTGGGCGTCGGGGAACCAGGCGGCGTTGCCGGGCAGCACCACCAGCTCCGGCCGTGCCCAGCGCAGCCAGGCGTAGCGCAGCCAGCGGCCGTAGGCGCGAGACAGGGGTGAGTCGGCGGCCACGAAGGCCAGGCGCCCGCCGGGCCGGAGGGCGCGGAGGGCCAGCAGCCAGACCGGGACGCTCAGGTCGGAGCGGGCCCCCCAGCTGGCGGCCAGCTGCACCCAGGCCCGCCGATCCGCGGGGGCCACATCCGGGCGGGCCAGCCAGCGCTGGGCGCGCTCCGGATCGCCGTCGACCAGTGCGCAGCGCATGGCCAGGGTGGCCAGCCGGGTGGCGCTGAGGCGGGGATGGGTGGCGCGCAGCGCGTCGATGATCGGTCCGCCGGCGGCTGCGAGGACCGGGGCAGCTACGTTGTAGCGGACGTAGGGCGGGTTGCCGACGACGGCGTCGGCCCAGCCTGGCTCCACCGCCCCCTCGAAGGCCGAGGCGGTCAGGACGGTGGCTCCCGGCGCCGATTCGCGGGCTTGCGCGGCCACCGCGGGGTCGATCTCTACGCCCCGGACCTGGCCCCCTCCTCCCAGCTGCTCGCAGGCGGCCTCGAGCATGCGGCCGTCGCCGCAGGTGGGGTCGAGCACCCGGGTGCCGCCGCCGGGCAGCGCCGCCGCCACCGCCAGCCGGCACAGGGGCCGCGGGGTGAAGAACTGGCCGTGGTCCCGGCGGTGGTCGCTCATGGGGCGGGGCCGTCGTGGTCGATGCCGTGGCGCTGCAGGAGCCCGGCGAAGAAGGCCGCGGCGTCCATGGGGGGCTGCTGGCCGGCGCCCAGGTAGCGGGTGACCAGCCAGGACCAGAGGTGGTCCCGGGAGCGCTGGGGGTGGCCCGCGGGCAGGGCCGCGAGGCGCGTGTCGAGCTCGGCCCAGGGGTCGAGGGTCTCGGCAGGAGCAGCGCTCGCTGTGGCGCCGGCGACCGGTTTGCGCAGCAGGACCATGGGGTCCTTGGTGACCGCGCCGCGGGTGCGGACCTGCTTGAAGGCCCGCTGCTGCTTGTCGAGCACCGACGAGGCGACCATGGCGAAGCCGGCGTCGTCCCAGGCCCGGCGCAGGGCCTCCCACACGGATGAGTGGGCCGAGTGGAACACCACGGTGGCGTGGCCGCCGGGCTTCAGCACCCGGAACAGCTCGCGGAAGGCGCCGGTGAGCAGGTCCCGGTAGTCGTCCACCCCCTTGCCCTGGAACCGGCTGACCACGGCCTCCTGGGTGGCGTCCGTCGCCAGCCCCAGCCAGGCCTCGGAGATGAAGTTGAGCTCGGAGTACTGGATGTTGTCGCCGAAGGGGGGGTCGGTGAAGACGTAGTCCACGCTGTCGTCGTCCAGGGGCAGGGCCAGGGCCGAGGCCTGGTGGGCGCGGACCCGCGCGCCTGTGCCGTGCAGGGCCCCGAAGGCCTTCTCGAAGGCCCGGACCTTGGACTTCAGCCCGGCGAAGACGTTCTTTTCGACTGGGAGGCTCGGGACGTACAGCACGCCGTTCTGGGCGGAGGTGAGGACCAGATCCTTGGCGTTCTTCTTGGCGACCACCCGGGTCATGATGGTGGAGTGGGCGGCGTCGTAGCTCGAGACCCACAGCTGCAGGGCGTCCCGCAGGGCGGGATCGGCGCCGCGGGCGGCCCGCCGAGCTGCGGCCACCGCCAGCAGGTTGCGGCGGGTGTAGAAGTGGTGGAGGTGGGTGAGCCCGGTGTGGTAACCGCCCCGGTGCATCTCGCCCCAGGGGCCGCCATCGACCCCGCACATGGGCAGCACGGGGATGTCGTCGGGCAGGGGGGTGGCCTGGATGCGGGCGATGAGGGCGCGATCGTCGTCGCTGACTGGCCGGCGCCAGAGGGCGGTGCCCGTGCGGCCCCAGACGAAGGCCGGGGTGCGCAGCCGGGTGGTGACGCCGCGGTCGAGCAGTGGATCGTGCTCGGTGGCGAGCACCCGCTCGAGGGTGCCCAGGGCCACGGGCCCGGCGGCTGTGGGGACCGTGGGCAGCAGCGCGGGCGGGTCGAGGCGGGCGGTCAGGTCCCAGGCGCGGTGCTCGTCGCCGTCGACCAGCAGGTGCTCGCTCCAGATGGTGTGGCGCAGGGCGCCGGGGGCGCCGCTGGGGTCCGTGGCGGCGTAGAGCCAGCCCCAGTCAGCCTCGAGCTGGGCCAGGATGCCCCGAGCAGCCACGACGAAGGCGGCGGGATCGATCCCGGAGGTGATGGTGCCGGCCAGGAAGGCGGGCAGGGCGCCGATGTCCACAAGCTCGGCGTGGCGTGGACCCCAGGCGACGGCGTCGCCCAGGCGCTCGGCGGCGGCGGCCTCGAGGGCCGGGGGCGGGCGCTCGCAGAGGATGGCGGCGATGCCGGCGCTGCCGCTGCCGGCGAAGCAGTCGAGCACGCGATCCCCGGGCTGGGTGTGGGCCAGCAGGCACAGCGCGATGGCCGCGGGATCCACCTTGGTGGGGTAGGCGTGGGCGGCGAAGGTGGCCCCGGTGCGGGTGGAGGGCAGGGGCTGCTGGTACAGCGCCGCGATCACCGGGGGGAGCGTGTTCATGCCAGCAGCTCCTGGACCGCGGCATCGAGGGCGGCGAGCTGGGGGGCGATGGCTTTCTGCAGGCGCCCGCGGCGGGCGGCCAGGGAGCTGGTGGTGTCGGCCAGGCGGGCGTCCATCGCGGCGATGGCGGCTTGCTCGCAGGCGGCGGAGAGCTGGGAGACGGCTTGGTGCCGGGGATCGCTCGGGTCCCAGGGGGGCAGCTCGTACAGGGGCAGCTTGTGGACGTGGCGGGCCCCGAACATGCCCCGGGCCTGGAAGTCCCGGATGCGGAGGATCATGGCCTGGCTGTTGATCACGCCGACTGCGTAGTGGGCTTCGGCTTCGTCGCGGGGGCGCATGACGTAGGTGGTCTGGTCGGCCACGAAGGGCAGGGGGTGGTCGGCCACGCCGCGCTGGATGGCCGCGCAGGGCTTGGCCCCGCCCGCGCCCATGTGGACCAGCAGGGGGGCGTCGGCCCAGCGCTGCTTGCGCAGCTTGCCCCGGAAGTCCAATCGTTCCCGCAGGGGCTTGCCCCGGGGCTGCTCGGCCCGGATGGCCGCATCGACCGCGGCGAAGAAGCGCTGCGTGGCGCGCTCTCCCAGATCCAGCAGCTCGTCGTCGAGCACCGGAGCCGGACGCCCGGTCAGCTGAGCGAAGGGCATGGCCACCACAGGCAGGGCCCCGCTGGCGATCACGAAGGGCAGCAGGGCGTTCGAGGTGACGGTGTGCCACAGGTAGCGCCGGCCCACGCGGCCCTCGAAGCAGCGGCCCTTCAAGACCTTGGCGTTGCGGTTGGCGACCTCGCGCGGGTCCGTGGCCACCGGGACCTCGAGCCCGGGCAGCTCGAGGCGGGGGGCGACGAACACCGCGGTGCGGGGCATCAGATCCGCGCCCTGCTCGAAGCGGCGGGGGTAGGCGTGGTGGGTGGCGGCGGCGAACTTGCGATCCGGGGGCGGGCCCCAGCGGCTGCGCTTGCCGCGGGTGGACAGCTCGAGGGGCTCGCTGCGATCCGGCGGGGCGTCGAGCTGGTGCCAGCCCAGGTAGCGGGGCTCCGGGGACCCACCGCGCTGGCCGACGAGCACGCAGGAGAGCACCTCGAACAGGCCGGGCACCGGGCGCAGATCCCACAGCTGCTCGAGGCGCGGGGAGAGCCTCCCTTCGTGCAGGGCGCGGCGGAAGGGCTCGTGGTGGCCGGCGTCGGCGACGGACCAGGGCATCACGAAGGCGAAGCGGCCACCGGGCTGCAGGAAGTGCTCGACGGCGTGGATCAGGAAGGGGGTGGCCACCTCGAGGTGGTGGGCGGATTCCGCCTGGGGGTGCACGCCGTGGTGGTCCATCAGGCGCTCGAGCTCGAGGCGGTAGGGGGCGACCGGCAGTCGGGAGACCGTGAGCCAGGGCGGGTTGGCCACGATGGCGGCGAAGCGCCCGGCCAGCATGGTGGGGCCGTAGCGGTTGCGCAGCACGAAGGCCCACACGCCGTCGCGGTTGGCGAGCATGGCGGCGGCCAGCGCCCCCACCAGGGCCTGGGCGGCCGTGGTCAGGGCGGGGAGCTGTGCCGCCATGGCGCCGGTGAAGGATGAGCCGAGGATCCGGGGCCAGGCGGGGTGGATGCCGCTGGCGTCGGCGGTGTCCTGCTGGGCCAGCACCGCGGCGCGGCCCCGGGCCCAGTCCACGAAGGCATCGAAGGCGCCGCGATCCGCAAGCAGGGCGGCGGGCACGGGCACCCGCACCCGATCGTCGTCGAAGGAGAGGATCTGGGTGGCGTCGCCTTGCCGGGCGGCCACGAAGAGCGCGTCGGCCTGGAAGACCGGTACGCGCACCGGGGCGGCCGCATCCACCAGCAGATCCCGCAGCAGCAGGACCCAGTTGGCCTTGGCCAGGGCCACGGCCACGGGATCGACGTCCATGGCCACGACGGTGTCGGCGATGGTGCGGAGCACCGCGTCGGGGGCGAGCCCCGCGGCCTCGAGGGCGGCCCGGCGCTGGCGCAGCAGGGCCACCAGGATGCTGCCGCTGCCCGCGGCGGTCTCGAGCACCGGCGCATCGACTGCCAGGGGAACGAGCACGGCGTGGGCGAGTTGTTCGGCCAGGGCGCGGGGGGTGCGGGCCTGGCCCAGCATGATGCGGGCCTCTTCGGGCATCAGCTCGGCGAAGAGCAGGCCCAGGACGTCTTCGGCCGGGGTGGCCCCCAGCTCGAAGCGGGACACCGCGCCGGCCAGGTCCGCCAGCACCGGCAGCAGCTGGGGGGCGAAGGCGGGCTGGGTGGTCCAGCCGAACAGATCGTGTTCGACCAGCTGTTCGACCCCGGGCAGGCGGGCGTCGAAGAAGGAGCCATCGAGCACGGCCCGGAGCTGGTCGCGGCCCAGCTCGCCGCTGGCCACCGAGGCGGCGACGATGGTGCGGGACAGCAGGATCAGCCAGGCGTGGGCGGCGTAGGAGGCGTAGGAGTCAGCGGTCTCGAGCCCGTAGCGGGCGCGGTCGGTCCACAGCTCACGGGCCAGGGTGAGGGAGGGGTGGTCTCCTGCCAGCAGGGCCTCGATGGCTGATGTGCCCCGGGCGAACAGGCCGCTGGCGGCCCCGAACATGCGGCGCACGTTTTCGGCGCTCAGGGGCAGGCGGGGCTCCTGGACCACGACCCGGCGCAGCAGGGTGATGAGCTGCTCCGCCGCGTCGTCGTCGGCGGCGCTGAGGTCGAGCTCGAGCAGGGGGTCGAGGTGCACATCGGCTTCGGACCAGGGGCCGTGGGGGCGCAGAGGCACCGGGCGCCACAGCCGCCAGCGCAGGACATCGGTGCCCACGCACAGGCGGGCGGCGTGCAGGCCCTGGGAGGACCAGCAGGCCGCGGTGTAGCGGCGCAGCTCGAGGGTCGCGACGGCCAGGCCCGCGGGCAGGTCGCGCTTGAACTCTACGATCAGGTCGCCGTGCAGGGTGTCGGCCCGGCCGTGGGTGCTGCTCGAGGCGGCGGTGGGTGCGGTGTGCAGGGCGACTTCCGTGCCCGCGGCGAAGGCGTCGACCATGGGGCCGTCGGCCGGATCGGGCAGCAGCTGCCGCAGCCGGGCCACCAGCTGCCGGATGCGCGCGGCCTCGTTCTGGCCGGGGTCGTCGGCCAGGGACCGCAGCAGGCTGCGTGCGGCGTCGAGGGAGTCGGGGCAGGGCATCGCGGCGTCCGTGAGGGGAGGGTTCCTCCTATGCTCCCCGGAGGAGCCCTGACAATCGCCGAGCGGACAGTCTCTGTCCTTCTCCCTCGGTGAGCACGGGTGCTGCGCCGTCTCCAGCGGGACGCTATCCTGGGCGCTCCCACCGGAGGTCCTCTCGTGGCCGGCACCACGCGCACCTGCAGCCGCTGCATCATGGACGACACCGTGCCCGGGCTGCGCCTGGATGCGCACGGCAGCTGCCAGATGTGCCACGCCCACGATCGCCTCGACCGGCGCTACTACAGCGAGCAGGACCCGGACAAGAAGGCGGCCTTCCTCCAGACCATCGAGGACATCAAGCGCGAGGGCCGCGGCAAGCCCTACGACTGCATCCTGCCCCTGTCCGGCGGCGGGGACTCGTCCTGGGCCCTGGTCCAGGCGGTGGAGCTGGGCTTGCGGCCGGTGGCCTACCACTTCGACAACGGCTGGGTCTCCGACATCGGGCGCCAGAACCTCGAGACCATGACCTCGAAGCTGGGGGTCGATCTGAAGACCCTCAGTGCCCCCACCGAGCAGCTGCTGGACGCCTTCCGCGCCTGCCTCGAGGCCTCGATCCCCGAGCCCTGCCTGCCCTGCCTGGTGGCGGTCTTCTCCCTGGCCTACCGGGCCGCCGAGATCGAGGGCGTGCGCACGGTGCTGTTCTCGAACTCCCCCATGACGGAAGGCATCGCGCCGCTGGGCTGGTCCTACGTGGACGGCCGCTACCTCGAGTCGGTGGTCAAGGCCCACGGCCAGCCCGTCACCTTGGAGGCCGTGCAGGAGTTCAACCGCCTGCGGGCCCGCCACCTGCTGGCCGGGGCTCTGGTGCGCCGCACCCGGGTCATCATGCTGCCCCTGTACCTGGACTGGGACGAGCCCCGCTTCAAGGCCCGCCTGCGCGACGAGTTCGGCTGGATCGACGGCGGCAAGCACGCCGACTGCACCTACACCCCGTTCCGCACCCAGCTCATCCACGACAAGTTCGGCTACGACCTGCGCCGGCTCGCCCCCGCCGCCCAGGTCCGTGCCGGCCGCATCTCACGGGCCCGGGCGCTGGAGTACTTCGCCGACAACCCCATGGAGCCGGACCTGGACAACCGGGCCATGGTGCTCGAGCGGCTGGGGCTCACCGCCGCCGACTACGAGCGCATCTTGGCGGCTCCCAAGCGGAGTTTCCGCGACTTCCGGACCTACTTCCCCCTCATCCGCTTCATGAGGCCCGCGATTCGCTTCGCTTGCAAGCGCGGCCTGCTGGCGGAGCATGTGATCGACAAGTTCGAGGGGTGAGCGCAAGTGGCGTTGACCTTGGACCAGCTTCGCTGGTCAGGGTGAGCACCGGAAACCTGCCCCCTTCTCGGCGAACCCCCTGACTTACAAGCGGGTTTCGCCGGTATGTCGCCCCCTTCTCGGCGAACCCCCTGACTTACAGGCGGTTTGAGCCGAGATCGCGCCGACAACTCCACTCTTTCGTGGCGAAGCTCCGAGCTTACCGGCGCCTGGGGCGCCCGGGCGGGCCCCGACTATCGATCCGCGATCTCCGCCTGCGCCTCCTGAATCCGCGGCGCGAAGCTGCCCGAGGGGGAGACGGTGTCCTCGTAGTGGTCGCCGTCGTCGGTGAACAGGCTGATGGATGGGTTGAAGTCCGGCGCGGGCACGATGTAGCTGATGTAGCTGTCGGCCATGCCCACCACGGCCCGGTACTCGGTGTCGAGGTGGTCCAGCAGGGGCAGGACGGCCGGGTCGTCGCTGATGGTGTAGGGCCAGGCGTGGACAGCAAGGCAGTCGCAGTGGCCGACCTCCGTCTCCTCCTTGCAGTCGTCCCAGTCCAGATCGTCGCAGGCGTTGTCGTGCTGGGGGAACCAGACACCGGCGTCGCCCCGGGCGCTGGGGTCGTCGACCTCGCGCTGCCAATCGGCGTCGTCCTCGGGCAGGCCCCAGGCGATCTCGGGGAACAGCTCCCCGGGCACCCCCACCAGGCCCACCGGGCCGATGGTGGCCTGGAAGGTGCGGGCGGGCAGGCAGTCGATGTCGTCTTCGGCCTCGGGGCACAGCTCGGGGTCGTTCACCAGGTCGTCCAGGGCCAGGTCGTACAGATCGAGCCCGCCCATCAGCTGGTAGCCCATGTTGTGGATGGGGATGTGGACGGCCTCCCACTCGATCTCGATGGTGTCCAGCGTCGCGGTCTCGGCGTCCTCCAGCAGCGCCTCGGCTGCCTCGGCGATGTGCCAGCCGTGGGAGCGGGTGAAGTCCCAGGTCTCGTCCTCGGGCCACTCCGGCACCGGATCGCCGTCGGCGTCGGTGCGCGTGGAGCCCTCGGCCTGGCCGTAGCACTCGGCGTCGTGGGGGTCGGCCACGGCGTTGGCGTCGCAGCTCTGGAACAGGTGGGTGCCGTCCTCGTCCACCCAGGGCACATCGCCCCCACCGGCGCTCTGCATGCCGCCCAGGCACTCGGGCAGGTGGACGGCCACGCCGCCGTAGCGGTCTTCGAGCACATCCCGGGTCACCCCGACCCAGTCGCTCGAGATCAAGGTGTTGCCGTCGCCCCAGACCTCGGGGTGCCCGGACCACGAGGTCATGGTGAAGACCGCGTCGTCGGGGCCCCGCAGGCCCTGGAGCACCAGCAGCTGGTCGCTGACCACCAGGGGGTCACGGATGTCGTGCACCAGGCCGTGCATGCGGGTGGAGGGGTTCTTGCCTCCGAAGCGGTCGCCGTTGAAGTAGGGGTCCCGGTCGCGCATGTGCCCGGCGGCGACCCGAAGCTCCACCGGCTCCATGCTCGCGGCGGCGTCGCGCACCACCTGCTCGATGGCCGCGGTGACCCGCGCCTGGTAGGCGGGGTCGCGCCCGGTGACGGGGTCGGCGAAGTCCTCGGGGTTGCCCCAGATGCCCATGGTGTCCGGGCCCTGGTGGTTGTGGGTGGCGGCCACGATCAGCCGGTCGCGGGCGAAGCCGTCCAGCTGCAGGGCGGCGGCCGCCGGTGCGATGCGGCGCTGGGCCAGGCCCACGAAGTCGCCGCTGACGATGGCCACGTAGGCGCCGTCCTGGGCCAGCACCACCGCCCGCAGCCAGACCGGATCGTGGATCCCGGTGGCTGGGCGCATGGGGCCGTAGCCGGCGATGAAGACCGCATCGAACCAGCCGTCGCCGTCCACATCGTCGAAGGGCTCGTCGCAGCCCTCGCCGGAGGCGGTGGGGTCGTCCAGGCAGCCGTCGAAGGTGCCGTCCTCGTTCAGATCCGTCCACGTCTCGGTGATGGTCGGGGTCATGTCGATGGCCGCGGCGCCGGCGTAGACCACGCCGTCCTCGACCGTGGGGATGCCCAGGGGGCCTGCGTCGCCGGGGGTCGGGTCGCAGGCGGAGATGAGCAGGAGGATCGCGGGGATCGAGCGGAGCATGGCGGTCCGGGGGATGGGCGGTTGTCGTTGGTCTATCCTGGAGTCATGCCCGGTGATTTCTGATGGACCGGGAGTCGTGCCCCCACCTCGGCCCTTGCCCCGGCCACGTCGCCCCCCAGCGCTGCCCGCGAGCCGAGCACGTGATCGAGATGTTCGAGGTGTTCGGATCGCCGCAGGCGTGTCGCCCCACTTGATGGGCATCCGCGATGGGGCGTGAGCCTTCTGGGAGGTGGTCGTGCCACGGGGTCTGGTCTCTGGTCTCCTGGCGCTCCTCGGATTGGGGTGTGCTCCAGCCGCGGTGGGTGACTCGGGGCGCCGGGATGGGTTCGTGCCCGGCGACATCGTCCCGACTTGGGAGTTGTGTGGCAACGGCCGGGACGACGACGGCGACGGCCTGGTGGACTGCGAGGACGGTGGCTGCGCCGATACCGAGATCTGTGTCGAGCTCGACTGCGCGGATGGCGCCGACTCCGACAACGACGGCTTGGTGGACTGCCAGGATGAGGACTGCTGGGCGGGGCTGGCGTGCCACCCGGCGGGCGTGCGTGCGCGGGTGCATATGGGGACGATGACCCAGCGGCTCGAGTCCAAGGTGCGGCGGGTGTACCATGGAATGGGCGGGTCCAACTACAGCCGCACCCTGGCGCAGAGTGCACAGCTGAGCCCGTCGTATTCACGCCGGGGGAAAGTTACCCATCCCGCCTAGCCGAAAAGG
>CAYZVO010000231.1:0-14349 GCA_964481655.1 uncultured Enterobacterales bacterium
GCTGGGGGGGGTTGTGCGGGTTGCCTGTGGCTGGTGGGCTGTAAGGCTGCCGGGCGAGGCCGCCTATGGGTGGGGTCGCCGCTATTGGATGTACCCGAGGGCCTTGAGGGCCTCCATCGTGGCCTCGTCGGAGTCCGCGGCCATCACGCGCTGGGCCATGGAGTCCTTGGGCACGATCACGGTGCCGGGCGAGAGCGTCAGCTTGTTGCCCTCGAAGACCTGCTCCTGGACGGTCACGGTCAGGTCCCGCCCGGTGCCCTCACCCTCGAGGCGCATGGAGTCGGGGCTCTCGTCGCCGAACAGCACGTAGACGGTGCCCCGAGCCTTGGGGCCCGGCGTCAAGGACACCCGCATCCGATCCTCGGAGAGCGAGATGGAGGCGACATCTGCGGGCACCGACTTGGGGGTCTCGCCCCACTCGAGGTTCGCCCGGCGGGTGCGGTCCGCTTCGGGATCGAGCACGCCCGCCTCGGCGACGGGGACGGGGAAGACCAGCTCGATGGGGGAGCCCTTGCGGCCCGCCAGCTCGACCCTCAGGCCGGGGCCCACGGGCCAGCCGGTGGCGTCCGCCAGCCGCTGGCGCCAGTCGGGCAGCTCGCCCCCGCGCGAGCCGGCGAGGTCCTCGGTCTCCCCGGGGTCCACCCTGAGGTCGTAGAGCTCTTCGGCCCCGCTGATGGTGTGCAGGATGTACTTGGTGCCACCGTGCACCACCGCCCAGCGCTCGCGATCGTACATCAGGTAGCCGATGTGCAGCGGGCGCTCGTCCAGGGCCTGGGCGGTCTCCTGCTCGAGGCCTTGTCGGGTCGGGTCGAGCAGGGGCGCCAGGGAGCGGCCCGCCATGGTCGGCCAGTCGGACCGGGCCACGCCGAGCAGATCGTAGAGGGTGGGGGCCAGGTCGATGAGCCCGACCTGGTGGTCGATGCGGTGGGGGCCGCCGGCCCAGCCGCCGGGCGGGCGGACCCAGAAGACGGCCCGGACCAGCTCGTCGTAGAGGGTGTGGTTGTGCTCGAAGCCGTCGTGGTCCCAGAACTCCTCGCCGTGGTCGGTGTGGACCACCAGCAGGGTCTTGCCAGGCAGGGCGTCCACCGCGGCGAAGAAGCGGCCCAGCTCGGAGCTGGTGTAGCGGACCTCGCCGTCGTAGCGGCCCTCGACCCAGCGCTTCTCGTTCTCGCCCAGCTCCCCCCGCTTCTGCAGCCGGCTCATGTCCCAGCGGTTGAAGCGCTTGGGGAACGTCCCGGACGGGGTGGTCTCCACGTACAGGTTCTTGTAGCGACCCGGGGCGTCGTAGAAGATGTGCGGGTCCATGATGTGCAGGAACAGGAAGCTGTCCACGCGCTGGTTGCGCTCGAGCCAGGCGATGGCCCGATCCACCTGGTCCACGGCCTTGGCGCCGTTGTCGTAGTACCAGCTGTCGAAGCCGTCGGAGAAGCCGAAGCGGGGGACCAGGTGCACGTTGGCGGAGAAGCCGCCGGTGACCATGCCGGCGCCACTCAGGACCTGCCCGAAGGTGGGGGTGTGGATGGCCGGCAGGGGGTAGGCGCCGGTGAAGGCCGAGCGGAAGCTGGGCTTGGTGCGCGGGGCCGGAGCGTAGGCCCAGTCGAAGACGTAGGAGCCTTCTGCGAGCGCATCCAGCTCCGGTGACGAGCCGACGGTGTAGCCGTGCACGCCGGTGTGGTCCTGGCGCAGGGTGTCGATGCCCACCACGATGACCCGCCGGGGCTCATCGTCGCCCACGCCGGCGATGACCGGGGCGGACAGCAGGGCCAGGTCGCCCACCGCGCTGTCGCCCGGGGTGGTGGAGAGCTCCACGGTCACGGTCTGGCCGCCGAAGCGAGACAGGTCCACCTCGACGTCCTCGAAGCTGTCGTCCACATCGATGGGGAAGCTGGCGACGCGCTCGCCCGCGACGTCGACGTGGACCTCGACCCCGTCGCTCTCGGGCAGCGACAGATCGATGCGCGGCCGGATGCCCAGCCCCAGCTGCAGGGATGCCTGCTGGGGCAGCGCGAGCTCCCAGGACACCGTGCCGGGCGCGGGGAGCAGCAGGCATGCCCGGGTCTCGGCGCCGATGGTGGCGATGGTGGAGACGAACTCGGCCGGCGGGAG
The DNA here is from genome assembly GCA_964481655.1 of uncultured Enterobacterales bacterium. Lineage (GTDB taxonomy): Bacteria > Myxococcota_A > UBA796 > UBA796 > JAFGLY01 > CALDOK01. Next base: position 2,107 of record CAYZVO010000231.1, read on the forward strand.
CCCCGCCATGCCGAAGGCCAGGCGCTGCTGCTGGTCGCTGGTGGCGGCGTGGATCAGCGCCAAGGGCGCCTCGAGATCCTCGGGATCGCTGTCCAGGGCGACCCAGAGCGTGTCGCCCATCACCGCCCAGGCGGGCTTGGGCGTGCTGATGCGGTCCAGGTCGCGCTTGTACTCGAGGGCGGTGTCGCCGATGCGCAGCTCGAGGCCCGCGGGCGGCTGCCGGTAGCGCTTCTTGGGCACCAACACGGGGAGAGCGTGGGTGTACTTGGTGAGCCCGCCGTCTCCGCCCTCGCGGCTCCAGCCGTCGGGGAGCGGGTAGACCCCGTCGGAGGGGTGCCCGTCGGGGAGGTTGTGCTCGGGCAGCTCGAAGCTGGCGGCATGCAGCTCGTGCAGGGCGCGCCAGGCCGGGGCGCCCGGGCTGTCCATGGCGATGGCTGGGCGCTCGGTGTGGCGGGGCTCCGGCAGCTCCCGGGGCTCGGGTGTGCACGCGGAGAAGAGCAGGGCGATGGAGACGATGCGGAGGCTCATGGCGCGCGCCCTCTATTCACCGAGCGGGCCTCCCGCCCCCTCGGCCCGATGCGAACCCGCGGAAAGCCGGTCGGATTCCCCTTGCCCGGACCATGGTGCGCGACTAAGGTACGCGCCCCTCCGCCCGGCCCTCGGTTCGGCCGGGCGCTGTCTGTTCACCCGCTGGAACCTGGAGCGCAGACCATGGCTGCCAAGGTCTTCGAAACCGCCGACATTCGTAACATCGCCCTGGCCGGACACGGCTTCTGCGGCAAGACCTCGCTCGGTGAGGCCATCCTCTTCAACGCCGGCGCGACCACGCGCTTCGGTCGCACGGAAGCAGGCACCTCGACCTTCGACTACGAGCCCGAAGAGCAGAAGCGGGGCGGCTCCATCGCCTCCAGCTTCGTCTGGCTCGAGCACAAGGGCAAGAAGTTCAACATCATCGACACCCCGGGTGATGCGAACTTCCTCTACGACGCCTTCAACGCCATGGACGGTGCGGACTGCGCCGTGATCATGGTGTCCTGCCCCGACGGTGTCGAGGTCCAGACCGAGCGCTTCTGGAACCGCGCGGTCGAGAAGAGCATCCCCCGCGTGCTGTACGTCAACAAGATGGACCGCGATCGCGCCAACTGGAAGAAGTGCCTCGAGGACATCGAGGAGTCCCTGGGCGTCAAGCCCCTTCTGCTGCAGGTGCCCATCGGCGCCGAGCAGAGCTTCCAGGGTGTGGTGGACCTGATCGACGAGAAGGCCTACAGCTGGCCCCACGACGACTCGGGCAACATGTCCGAGATCGACGTCCCCGGCGACCTCGCCGACGAGGTCGAGACCGCGCGCGAGACCCTCATCGAGGACCTCGCCTCCACGGACGACGATCTGCTCGAGCAGTACATGGAGACCTTCGAGCTCGAGCGCGACGACATGATGAAGGCCTTCGCCAAGGCGTTCTCCGCCGGCGAGATCGTGCCGGTCATGTTCGGCGCCTCCGGCCACAACATGGGTGTGCAGCCCCTGATGGACCTGCTCGCCGAGTTCGCCCCCGCCCCCACCGCGCTGCCGGAGATCGAGGGCGAGGACGACGACGGCAACCCCGTGGAGATCGTGCGCGGCGACGGCACCTTCGTCGGTCGCGTCATCCGCACCTTCATCGACGAGTTCTCCGGTCAGGTCAACATCGTGCGCATCTACCAGGGCTCCGCCCCGGAAGAGGGCGTGGCCTGGAACAGCCGCACCGACGACACCGAGCGCCTCGGCACCCTGCACGTGCAGCGTGGCAAGGAGCGCGACGCCATCGACGCCGGCGTCTGCGGTGACATCATCTCGGTGGCCAAGCTCAAGGACACCCGCACCAACGACACGCTCACCGACACCAAGACCAAGCGCAAGCTGCCGGTCATGCACTACCCGCAGCCGATGATGTCCTTCGCCATCTCCCCGGCCTCCCGGGGCGACGAGGACCGCATCAAGACCGCGGTGGAGCGCCTGCTCATCGAGGACCCGACCCTCAGCATCACCTACGACGCCATCTCGAACGCGATGGTGCTCAACGGCATGGGCAACAGCCACCTCGAGGCCGCCATCGAGAAGATGGCTCGCAAGTTCAAGGTCAAGGTGAACACCGCGCTGCCGGCCGTGCCGTACCGCGAGACCATCGCCAAGGCCATCCAGAACGTCGAAGGCAAGCACAAGAAGCAGACCGGCGGCGCCGGTCAGTTCGGCGTGTGCTTCATCCACGTCGAGCCCACCGATCGCGACGCGGGCTTCGAGTTCGTGGACCAGATCGCCCAGGGCCGCATCCCGCGCCAGTACATCCCCTCCGTCGAGAAGGGTGTCGTCGAGCGCATGAAGCGCGGCGCCCTGGCCGGCTACCCGGTGGTGGACATCCGCGTCGTGCTGTACGACGGCAAGTACCATCCGGTCGACTCCAAGGACGTGGCCTACCAGATGGCCGGCTCCAAGGGCCTCAAGGCCGCCATGGACAAGGCCGGCATGACCCTGCTCGAGCCCTACTACGCCATGGAGATCCTGGTGCCCTCCGAGTCCATGGGCGACATCATGGGCGACGTCACCTCCCGCCGTGGCCGCGTGCTCGGCATGGAGCCCAAGGGCAAGCGCACCGTCATCAAGGCCGTCTGCCCCCTGGCCGAGATCCAGCGCTACGCCCCGGACCTCCGCTCCATGACCGGTGGTCAGGGCTCCTTCACCATGGAGTTCAGCGGCTACGAGCCCGTGCCCCACAACCTCGTGGACGCCGTCCGCTCCGCCTCGCCGTTCTCCGACGACGACGAAGACTAGAGCCCACGGCGCACCCACGCCCCCCCGCTGGCGCGAGCCCGGGGGGGCGTCGTCGTAGAGAGGATGGGCACGTTTGCTGTAGCCTGGGCTATGAGGTGGCCTGCCCACCGGACCCATCGCAGGAGCAGCGATGCCAATCGACGAAGAGATCCCGTTCGAGCGCCTCGGCGTGCCCAAGGCCCTGCGAGAGCTCGTGGTGCCCTCGGCGCCCCTGGATGATCGCCTCGCGCTGGCCGCGGGGCACCTCACAGACCAGCCCTCCGAGCTGCTGGGCTGCGCCTACCTGCTGGCCCAGGACCCCTCCGCCGAGGTGCGCGCCGCCGCCGCCGGCAGCCTGCGGGCGATGCCCGAGGACGTGATCGCGCCCCTGGTCACTCAGCAGAGCCCCAGCAAGCTGCTCGAGTTCCTGGCCGTGCTGCGCACCGACGCGCCCATGCTCGACACGCGCATCCTGACCATCCGCAACGCCAACGATCGCACCTGCATCCTCATCGCGGAGCGGGCCGACGCCCGCCTGTGCGAGCGCACCTGCTTCAACCGCGATCGCCTGCTGATGACCCCGCGGATCTACGTGGCGCTGCACGGCAACGTCAACTGCACGGACGAGCACCTGATGAAGGCCGCGGCGTTCCTGCGCATGAACAAGCTGCTGCCCGACGTGCCCGACGTCCGGCCCGGGGGCGCGGTGGACCTCGAGGCCGAGGTCGAGGCGGCGCTGGCGGGGCAGCAGTCCATCGCGCTGCAGCAGCAGAGCGCCGGGGGTGGCCTGGAGCTGTTCGATCTCGACGCTCCCGACGACGAGGACGATCTCTTCCACGGCTTCGACTTCGAGTTCACCGACGACCTGTCCAGCTTCTCCTGGGACCTGACCGAAGACGGCGAAACCAGCAACGAGGATGAGGAGAAGCTCGAGAAGAAGGTGGCGGCCATGACCGTCGGCCAGAAGATCAAGCTGGCCCATGTGGGCAACAAGACCGTGCGTCAGCTGCTGCTCAAGGACCGCAACAAGCAGGTCTCCATGGCGGTGATCAAGAGCGGGCGCCTCACCGACGGCGAGGTCAAGAAGGTCGCCTCCAACCGCAACCTCAACGATGAGGTGCTGCGCGAGGTGGCCACCAACCGCGAGTTCCTGCGCAAGTACCCGGTCAAGGTCGCCTTGGTGAACAACCCCAAGTGCCCGCCGAGCATCGGCGTGCGCCTGGTGGGCACCCTGCAGAAGAAGGACCTCCAGGACCTCACCCGCAACCGCAACATCCCGGCGGTGATCCGCCAGACCGCTATCCGCCTGTTCAAGCAGAAGTACCGCTCGGAAGGCAAGCAGCGGAAGAAGAAGTGATGACCCACGACAAACGAGAGCCCCTCCAGCAGCTCGAGCTCGCCCTCGACGGCCCCCACGAGGCCCTCCGCTCGGTCTGCGGGGAGCTCGACCAGAACCTCGCGCAGATCGGGCGGGCGCTGGCGGTCAAGATCTCGCGCCGGGGCAGCGAGCTCCGCATCGGCGGGGACGACGGCTCGGTGCACCTGGCGGCCCATGTGCTCCAGCTGGTGCACACCGTGGCCCTGGGGGGCTTCCCGGTGCATGTCAGCGAGGTGTAGCTGGCGTGCCGCGTGGTGGGGCAGGACCCCACCGTGGACATCATCGGTCTGTTCCAGGACACCGTGTTCGTGCCGGGCCGCAAGCGCAGCATCTTCCCGCGCACCCCCATGCAGCGGCGCTACATCCAGGCCATCCGCGACCACGACCTGGTCTTCGGCGTCGGGCCCGCCGGCACTGGCAAGACCTACCTGGCCATGGCCATGGCGGTGGGCGCCCTCAAGCGGGACGAGGTCGCCCGCATCGTGCTGTGCCGGCCCGCGGTCGAGGCCGGCGAGAAGCTGGGCTTCCTCCCCGGCGACATGGCCGAGAAGATCAACCCCTACCTGCGGCCCCTCTACGACGCCCTGCACGACATGGTCGGCTACGACAAGGCCGCCCGGCTCATCCAGCGTGGCGTGATCGAGGTCGCGCCGCTGGCGTTCATGCGGGGGCGCACCCTGAACGAGGCCTTCGTCATCCTGGACGAGGCCCAGAACACCAGCTCCGAGCAGATGAAGATGTTCCTGACCCGGCTGGGCCAGGACACCCAGGCGGTGGTCACCGGCGACGTCACCCAGATCGATCTCCCCGCCGGCCAGACCTCGGGCCTGGTCGAGGCGACCCGCCTGCTGCGCCACATCGACGGGATCGCCGAGCTGCGCTTCACCAAGGCCGACGTGGTCCGCCACCGGCTGGTGGCCGCCATCATCGACGCCTACGAGAAGCAGACCAAGGCCATGCGGCGAGAGCTCCAGGACGCGCCCGCGGTGGCCGCGCCCGACGACGAGCCACAGGAGGTACCAGGTGAGCTGGAAGCGTAGGCTGAGCGCCATCGGACGCCTCCCGGTGCTGGGCGGCTGGGGCGATCGTGGGGCGATCGCGCGGGGTCTGCTGCTGCTGGGCCTCTGCTCGGTGGCGGCCCTGCTGATGATGGATCAGGTGCGCGTGCCCGAGCAGAGCTTCGCGGTGGGCGACGTCGCCCCCTACCCCCTGCTGGCTCCCCTCTCCATCTCCTATGTAGACTGGGACCCCACCCCCCAGCAGCACCACGAGGCACCGGAGACCGTCCCCCCCGTCTTCGAGATGGACGCCACCCTGGGAGCCCGGTTGCAGAACCGGGTCTCCTTGTCCTTCGACGCCGCCCGCCGCAAGCTCCAGGCTGCGCGGACGCCCGCCGACGACGAGACGCCCGAGCTCGAGCCCCCGGAGCCCAGCCCCGAGCAGCTCGAGACCATCGGCCGCGAGTTCCTCACCACCCTCGAGCTGGCGGTGGACGAGGATCACATCCAGGCCCTGGTCGCCGTGGAGTTCGACTCCGCGGTCGAGGCGCTGGCCAACGAGTTCATCGGCGTGACCATGCGGCGCCTGGTGGTCACCGACTCGAACATCATCCCCGCCGACACCCAGGTGATCGCCGTCAACCGCATCACCTCCGACGGCCGCCGCGAGGTGGTGCTCGACCGGCTCGATGACGTGGTCACCGTCGACGAGGCGCGCCAGGACCTGGCGCTGTACGTCCTCGAGCACGATCCCACCGCGCTGGGTGCCGACGCGGAGCGCGCCGCCGCGGCCATCGCCCGGGCCGCCGTGCGCCCCAACGTCACCTCGCGCCCGGACATCACCGAGCGCCGCCGCAGCGACGCGGCCGGCGAGGTGCTGCCCGTGGAGATCCAGGTCAAGCAGGGCACCGTCCTGTTCCGCGCCGGCGATGTGCTCGGGCAGCGGCACGTCGAGATGCTCGGGGGCTTGTCCGAGGTCAAGGGCTCCAGCAACACCCTGGCGCTGGCCCTGTCCCTGCTGGCCTTCTGCGTCATCGTGATCTCGACCTTCTACCTCTACGGCAGCAACTACGTGCGCAACTTCGGGCTGAAGATGCGCGACCTGCAGGCCATGGCCTTCATCCTGCTGCTGGTGCTGGGGCTCGCGCGCCTGGTGCTGGAGATCGGGGCCGGGGTCACCCAGGGCCCCGCGGGGGGCCCGCTGCCATCGAGCATCTGGTACATCGTGCCCGTGGCCGGTGGCGCCATGCTGGTGCGCATCCTGGCCAACGGTGAGGCCGCCCTGGTCTTCGCCATCGTCGCGTCGCTGCTGTGCGGCGTGATGATGGATCAGCAGGTCTTCTACACCCTGTTCTTCCTCATCTCGAGCGTGGCCGCCTCCGGCGGCGTGGCCCACGCCAAGGAACGCGCCCATGTGCTGCGCGCGGGGGTACAGACGGCGGTCGTCAACGGCGCCGTCGTGCTGCTCGTGGATCTGCTCGCCCTGCACCAGGGCAGCACCGGCACCGTAGGCTTCTCCTTGCTGGCCTGGGACATGCTGTTCGCCGCGGCGGGCGGCATCCTGGCGGCCATGATGGCCCTGGGGCTCATCCCCCTGTTCGAGCTGTTCGGCTTCGTGACCGAGTACAAGATGCTCGAGCTGGCCAACCTCAACCACCCGCTGCTGCGTCAGCTGATGCTCCGGGCCCCCGGCACCTACCACCACAGCGTGATCGTCGGCTCCCTGTCCGAGGCGGCGGCCGAGGCCATCGGCGCGGACAAGCTGCTGGTGCGCGTCGCGGCCTACTTCCACGACATCGGCAAGATCACCAAGCCCCACTACTTCGTGGAGAACCAGCGGGACGTGCCCAACCCCCACGACCGCCTGCCCGCCCGCAAGTCGGCCAGCATCATCATCCGGCACATCCAGGCCGGAGCTCGGATCGCCGCCCACAACCGGCTCCCGCAGCCGATCATCGACAATATCTGCATGCATCACGGCACCGGCCTGGTGCGCTACTTCTACAACAAGGCCCAGCAGGAAGCCGGCCCGAACGAGATCGTGGACGAGGCCCAGTTCCGCTACCCCGGACCCCGGCCCGACACCCGCGAGGCGGGCATCCTGCACCTGGCCGACAAGGTCGAGGCCGCCTGCCGCGCGGTCAAGCAGCCCACCCCGGAGAAGTTCCGGGAGGTCATCCAGAGCCTCATCAGCCAGGCCATGAACGACGGTCAGCTCGAGGACTGCTCCCTGACCTTGAAGGAGCTCTACACCATCGGCAAGTCCTTCGCCGAGGTGATGATGAGCATCTACCACCACCGCATCGAGTACCCGGCGGCGGTGACCGACACCCACGACGACGAGCCCGCGCCGGTCCCCGCCCGGGGCGTGATCACCCTCGAGCTGCTCAACCCCCTGGGCGACGAGGCCGCCGGCGACGTGCTGCCCCGCGCCGAGGACGACGACCTGCTGCCCGACGACTGGGAGGACGACTCGTCCCAGGTGATCCCCATCGAGAGCGAGGCTCCCACGGATCAGGGAGAGGAGTGATGCCCGTCGAGCTGTCCATCGAGGGCACCGGGCACGACCCCGCCGCTGTGCTCGACGACGCCGCGGTGCTGCTGGCGGCCGTCGACCTCGACGACGCCGAGCTGAGCCTGGTGCTCTGCGACGACGCCTTCATCCACACGCTGAACCGGGACTACCGGGGCAAGGATCGCCCCACCGATGTCCTGGCCTTCGCCCAGCGCGAGGGCGAGGGCGCCGATCCGGATGACGTGATCCTGGGGGATGTGGTCATCTCCATCTCCACCGCCGCCCGTCAGGCGTCCGAGCGGGGCCACAGCACCCCCCGCGAGGTCCAGGTCCTGCTGGTCCACGGCTTTTTGCACCTGCTCGGCTACGACCACGGCGACGACGACGAAGAAGCCGAGATGCAGGCCGCGGCCGCCAAGCTGCTGGCCAAGCTTCCTGGGCGCTAGATCACAGGGAGAGCGCGGAGGACGCGGAGGCTGCTGCATGGCGGGCTGTGTCGTGTGGTGCTGGGCGTTGAGTGCGAGTGGTGGTCCCCGCACTGGGTCCTCTGGGGGGGGGCGGCAGTTCGCTCGTGGCGGCATTGAGCCTCGAGGATCAGGACTCCCTGCGACCGGAGCAGCAGCGCAACAACACCGGTCTTCGCCCACCACCATCCCCACTCAGCGCCCTTCGCCGTCCGCTGCTCCCCAGCGGGCGGCAGCCTCCGCGCTCTCCGCGCACTCCCTGTGGATCCACCACACGGTGAATGCTGGCACCGCGGGGCACGGGAGTGCTACTAGGCGATCCCCGCCCAACCCAGAGGATGCACGGTCATGATCCCCCATGAGATCAGCTCCAGGATGAAGTCCCTCGGCAAACGCGTGGAGGCCCTCCGGGGGCATCTTTGACGTCGCTGGCAAGGGCGAGCGGATCACAGAGCTGGAGCAGATGGCGGGGGACGGGGCGTTCTGGAACGACCAGGACCGCGCCAGGGCACTGATGAAGGAGAAGGCCGGGCTCGAGCGGGCCCTGGCCGCGTTCGCGGCGGTCTCCGAGGGCTTCGAGGACGTCGAGGTCCTGCTGGAGCTGGCCGTCGAGGAGAACGACGAGGACTCCGCCACCGAGGCCGTCGAGCAGCTCCCCGATCTCGAAGAGGCCGTGCGCAAGCTCGAGTTCCAGCGCATGCTGGGCGAAGAGGGCGACGACGCCGACGCCATGCTCGAGATCAACTCTGGCGCGGGCGGCAAGGACGCCGCTGACTGGGCCCAGATGCTGCAGCGCATGTACCTGCGCTGGGCCGATCGGCAGGGTCACAAGGCCAGCATCGTCGACGAGCAGGCCTCGGATGAAGGCGGCATCACCCGCTGCACCATCTCCATCGAGGGCGACTTCGCCTACGGCTACCTCAAGGCCGAGATCGGCGTGCACCGCCTGGTGCGCATCTCGCCCTTCGACGCCGCCGCCCGGCGCCACACCGCCTTCGCTTCGGTGGCCGTCCACCCCGCCATCGATGACGACATCGACATCGTGATCGTCGAGTCCGACCTGCAGATCGACACCTACCGGGCCAGCGGCGCGGGTGGTCAGCACGTCAACACCACCGACTCCGCTGTGCGCATCACCCACCTGCCCACCAACACGGTGGTCTGCTGTCAGGGCGAGCGCAGCCAGCACAAGAACAAGTCCATGGCCATGAAGCTGCTCAAGGCCAAGATGTACACCGCCGAGCTCGAGCGCCGCCGGGAAGCCGCCGCCAGCGAACACAGCCAGAAGATGGCCATCGAGTGGGGCAGCCAGATCCGCAACTACGTGCTGCACCCCTACCGTATGGTCAAGGATCTGCGGACGGATCAGGAGACCGGGAACGTGGACCGCATCCTCGACGGCGACATCACCGGCTTCATGGAGGCCTGGCTGATCCAGCGCGCCAACGACGGCGGCGCGGCGGGTTAGGCTGCACACCCCCTGCAAATCCCCCCGTGGAGGCACCATGCGCCCCTGGTTCCCGCTGCTCATCTCCCTCGTGCTCGTCTCCTGTGGCAAGGACGACACCGGCGAGGACTACGACATCCTGAGTGGCGATCTGAGCTTCGACGATGGCGCGACGGCCTCGGTCAATGGCGCGAAGGCCTTCGGCTACGATCGCGCTGGCCAGGCGCTGCTCTACTTCTCGGCCAACGAGAACGCGACCTGCGCCGGGGTGGCGGAGTACCTCGACTGGGGCGAGCCCACGGACCCCAGCGGCGTGTTCGCGGCGAACCACTGCAACGTCTACGCGATGGTCAACGACTACGACGGCAGCGAGGTCACCGTCTCGAGCGACCGCACGCGGGTCACCTGGGCGCTGAACTGCACCATGGGCGACGGCGCCTGGGAGTGGATCAACCAGTTCGACGATCCCGGCTACTACTGGTCCGAGGGCTACTGGCAGGGCGACCCCGAGACCTGGACCCTGACCCTCTCCGGCGGTGACGGCTCTCCCTTCGTCGCCGACATCGAGATGAACGACTACGACGGCGACTACATCTACGAGTTCGTCGAGGCCACCGCGTCGGGCCTGGTGTCCGGTCGCACCCAGGTCGAGTGGTGTGAGGACCTCGGGGAGACCCCCCTCTTCCCGGGCTAGTCGCGATCTGCACAACAGGCTGATCTCCGCGGTGGAACCGCGGGCGTGGGGGGCGTGGGTGCGTTACCTGGCGCAGCCCCGGAGACCAGGAAGGAGACCGCTGATGTCGGGTCCGGATCTCGACAGCATCGAGGCTGCGCTGCTCGACGAGCGCCGCCGCACCAAGCTCGCGTCCCTGCGGGAGCAGGGCGTCGTGCCCTACCCGGCGGGCCAGCCCGTGCCGGACACCACCCGCAGCTGCCAGGACGCCGCCGAAGGCCTCGACGCCGACGGCGTCGCCGCCCTCGAGCGCAGCTTCACCATCGCCGGCCGCGTCCGCTTCAAGAACGAGATGGGCAAGGCCGGCTTCGCCAAGATCGCCGACCGCTGCGGCACGCTGCAGATCTTCATCAAGAAGAACATCATCGGCGACGAGGCCTTCGCGCTGTGGAAGCGCCTGGACCTGGGCGACTGGGTTCGCGTGAGCGGCGAGCTGATGGTCACCCGCCGCGGCGATCTGTCGCTGCGGGTCAGCGAGATCAGCCTGGCATCCAAGTGCCTGCGCTCCCTGCCCGACAAGCACAAGGGCCTGACCGACGTCGAGTTCCGCTTCCGGCACCGCTACGTCGATCTGCTCATGAACGACCACGTGCGCGACACCTTCCGCGCCCGCAGCCTGGTGCTGCGCGAGATCCGCCGCTTCTTCGAGGCCCGGGACTACATCGAGGTCGAGACCCCGATGATGCAGGTGATCCCCGGCGGCGCGGCTGCGCGGCCGTTCATCACCCACCACAACGCCCTCGATCTCGACATGTACCTGCGCATCGCCCCCGAGCTGTACCTCAAGCGCTTGGTGGTGGGCGGCTTCGAGCGGGTCTTCGAGCTCAACCGCAACTTCAGGAACGAGGGCCTGAGCCTGCGCCACAACCCCGAGTTCACCATGCTCGAGTGGTACCAGGCCCACGCCACCTACACCGACCTGATGGACATGACCGAGGAGCTGGTCGTGGGCATCATCGATCAGCTGCACGACTCCCGGGTGCTGCCCTGGGGCGAGCAGGAGATCGACTTCGGCACCCCCTGGCGCCGGGCCACCATGGGTGAGCTCATCGCCGAAGCCACCGGCATGAGCCAGGCCGAGACCGAGGATGTCGCCGCTCTGCGCGCCCGCTGGATCGCCGACCACGGCGACGAGGACGCCCTGCCCAGCACCATGGGCAAGTGGTGGGAGCGGTTCTTCGACGCCTACGTGGAACAAAGCCTGGTGGCTCCGGTGTTCGTGACCCGCTTCCCGGTGGAGATCTCCCCTCTGTCCCGTCGCAGCGACGACGATCCGCGCTTCGTGGATCGCTTCGAGCTCATCGTGGCCGGGCAGGAGATCGCCAACGGCTTCACCGAGCTCAACGACCCCATCGACCAGGCCGCCCGCTTCGAGGCGCAGGTCGCAGCCCGAGGTGGCGGCGACGACGAGGCCATGTACTACGACGCCGACTACATCGAGGCCCTCTGCTACGGCATGCCCCCCGCGGCGGGCGAGGGTATCGGCATCGATCGCCTGGTGATGTTGCTGACCAACCAGCAGAGCATCCGCGAGGTCATCCTCTTCCCGGCCATGAAGCCGCGCACCGAAGGCGGCGCCGCCGACGCCGAGCCCACCGCCGAGTAGCCCCCTGATGCTGGCAGAGCTCTACATCTGGTTCACAGCCACGGTCCTGAACTGGCTGTTCCAGAACCTCCAGGAGATCTTCATCGTGCTCTCCCTGGGGGGCGTGGTGGCGCTGCTGCTCATCTGGCGCCCCATGGGCCACGAGCTGGGCTTCGCCTGGCGGGTGGCCATGTCCCACCTGCGCTCACGGCGCCAGGAGACGGGCATCTCGGCCATCACCCTGGTCTCCATCGCCGGGGTCACCGTGGGTGTGATGGCGCTGGTCATCGTGCTGTCGGTCATGGCCGGCTTCGAGATCGACATGCGCGACAAGATCCT